>CAMLGD010000045.1 GCA_946479405.1 uncultured Vogesella sp. | reverse complement strand
GTATGCGACACGTTGGCCAGGGTAACGAACACCAGGGCCAGTAACAGGAACAGCAGGTCCAGCTTTTTAGTCATCGCTTCTCAATCATTCAGTTGCAGCATGCGGCCAACCGCGCTGGCCACCGCCTCGGGCTGGATCGCTTCCATGCACAGCGGGCGCTTGCACGCCGGTGGCATTGCACCCAGGCTGCGGCCGCAGCGCAGCACCCAGTCCACCTCGCGGTGGTGGATGGTGCGCTGGTTGCGACAGGGAAACCACGCCGGCCCCGCGCCGGCAAACGGCGCGTCGGCAAAGAAACGGCCTGGGCCGAACAGCACTTCCGCGCCCGGGCCGAACAGCATCAGCAACGGCTGGCCGGTAGTTTTGGCCAGATGCGCCACACCGGTATCCGGGCACACGTTCACCAGCGCCCGCGCCATCACCAGCCGCAGCTGCGGCAGGCTCAGCGTACCGGCCAGCACCGTGTCCTCCGGCAGGATGCCGGCAGCGGGCAGCAGATGCTGCTCGCCCGGCCCGCAGGACCAGACAATGCCCAGCCCTTGCTCACGCAGCTTGCCGGCCAACGCGCACCAGTTGGCCGCAGGCCAGTAGCGAGTAGCCGAGCTGGCGCCTACGTGCAGCAACACAAAGCGGGCGGGCAAATCCGGCAGCGTAGCTTGCGGCAATGGCCAGTCAGCCACGCAGAAAGGCGCCGGCTCCAGCCCATCCACCAGCCGCGCAGCAGTATCGGTCCAGGCTTCCGGCTCGTGCGCATACGGCGCCGCCTCGTCCAGCAGCCAGTTTTTGTACGCCGGCGTCTCGCCGGCAAAACCGCTGAGCCAGCGCGCGCCCATCGCCCGCGCCAGGAAGGACAAGCGGTTTTCCCCCATCAGCAGCACCCAGTCCACCCGCCCCAGCGTGCACAGCCGCCAGATCGATGCAAAATCGCGCGGTGTCCACGGCAGCGCCTGCACGCCATACGGCCGGGCAGCATACAGCCCAGCCTGCAGTGGCGGACAGGCGAGCAGGATCTCGGCAGCAGGATACTGCTGCCGCAGCTTGGCCAGCAGGCTGGTTGCCATCAGCGCATCGCCCAGCAAGAACTGGTGCAGCACCACGATGCGCCGTACATTCGCCGGTGCCGGCTTGCGCCGCAGCCAGCCGAACAGCAGCCGTGGCAGCAGCAGCGCGAAAATCAGCAGACGCCCGGGAACGCGGCTCTTCTTCATGCCGCCACCCCGGCAAGCCAGCGCTCGTACAGCGCGATCATGCCGTCCACCATCTGTTTCTCGGTGAGGCCGGCCACGCGCTCGCGCGCGACCTCGCCCATTTGCGGCCAACCCTGGCGCGCCGCCAGCCAGGTAGCTACCGCCTGACGCCAGCCGGCATCGTCCTGTGGTGCGGTGACCCAGCCAGTGCGCCCGGCTTCGACCAGCTCGGCCGCGCCGACACGGGTACTCACCAGCACCGGCAAGCCGCAGGCCATCGCCTCGCTCACCACTAGGCCGAACGGTTCATACAGCGCCGGCAGGATGAAACCGTCTGCCATGCCGTAGTAGGCGCGCACATTGGATTGTGCGCCGGTGAAACGCACCCGCGCAGCCACGCCCAGCTGCTGCGCCAGCTGCTGGTAGCGGCGCAGCTTCTTGTCGCCGCCCACCACCACCAGCCATACCTCAGGCTGCTGGCTGATGGCCTGCAGCGCCTGCGCCACGCCCTTGCGTTCAAAGCCGGAGCCCACGTACACCAGCACCGGCGCCTGCGGCGGAATGCCCAGTTCGCCGCGCAGGCTGTCGCGGCTGGCGCGTGCATCCTGCGGGTTGAAAAAGCAGGTATCGATGCCGTTGAGAATCACGTGGCATTTGTCCGCCGCCACGCCGTAATGCTCGACGATGTCGTTCTTCACCATCTGCGAGATGCAAATCACGCCCTTGAGCGCCGGCGACCGATACATACCCTTCTCTGCGGCCAACATGTAGTGGTGGTAGGGGTTGAGCATCATGCCGAGCATGCCCAGCGGCCCTTTCACACCGCGGCGCGAGGCCAGCCAGGCGCGGTGCACACCGTCATCGGCGCGGTAAACGTGGCAGCCGGGAATGCGCTCGTGCGATTGCACCAGGTCGGCGCCATCCTGCTGCCAGCGCGCCTTTGCCGCACGGGCGAAGCTGCGGTCACGCCACACATTGCCGAGGTAGAACGGGTTGACCGACACCCCCTTGATGCCGTCCATCGGCTGCCATTTGCGGTTGATCAGGTAGGCGTCGATATCCGGCCGACCGTGCAGCTGACGCAGGATGGCGCTGACGATGCGCTCGGCACCGCCGGCCGGGTTGTATTTCTGTCGCACGATGGCGAGTTTTTTCATGCCAGCTCCTGCTGCAATTGCGCGATGGCCGCCAGTACCTGTTGCTCGTCGATACGCTCCAGACATTCGCTGCGCTTGCCGCCGCCACAGCCGTCACGCCCGCACGGGCGGCAGCTCATGTCGGCAGCCAGCAGGCGGTGCGGCACCTGCCACGGCCCCCACTCGATGTCGCCGGACGGACCGAATAGCGCCACGCACGGCGTCTGCAATGCCGCAGCCATGTGCATTGGTACCGAATCCATGCCGATGAACAACGTGGCGTCGTCGATCAATGCGGCCAACTGTTTCAGGTTCAGTTCGCCGGCCAGGCTGGCCACCGGGCGCGCCAGCCGCGACTGGATGTCCGCCAGCATCGCCAGCTCGGCGGCATCCGGCGCCGCTGACAACACCACGGTGTCGCCGCGCGCGCTCAGCGCGTCGATCAGCGCCGCCATGCGCGCCACCGGCCAGGTCTTGAACAGCCAGCGCGAAGTCGGGTGGATCAGCACATAGCGGCCGGTAACGCCGTTGGCCGCCAGCTTGGCGCGCACCACTTCACGCGCTGGCTGCGGGATGGCGAGTTGCAGATGCCGCTCGTCGGCAGTCGGATAAATCCCCAACCGGCGCAGTGCATCCAGATGAATTTCCACAGTATGGCGACGATTACCGCCGATCACCGGGTAACGATGGGTAAAGCTACGCTTGAAGAACTTGCCGTGATCACCCCCGGGCGCTACCGACCAGCGTGGCGCCAGCAGGCGCGACAACCAGGCGCCGCGTTTATGCTCGGTAAGGTGGATCACCAGGTCGTAGCTGCGCGCGCGCAAGCGCGACAGCAGCTGCCACTCGGCGCGCAACTGCCCCAGCGGCCCCAGCTTTTTCCACTGGCGGTCGATGGTGAACAGCTCGGCCAGCGCCGGATGGCCGGACAACATGTCGCGGGTGTCGTGATACACCAGCGCGTCGATCTCGGCATGCGGGGCGTGGTTTTTCAGTACCGTCAGCAGCGGCGAGCTCAACAGTACGTCGCCGTGGTGGCGCAGCTTGATAAGCAGCACGCGCCGCACGGCGGACAAATCGATGGCGTCCTTGAGCATAAAAGAAAAAAGCCGGGTCAGGCGCCCGGCCCAGCATTCAGTTGTTGCAGAAGATCGGCGATTCTATCAGGGTCTTCGCTGCGCAGGATACGGCTGGCCTGCGGGCCGAGCTCGTCGAGGTGGCTGTTAAGGACATTCTGCTTCACTTGCAGCAGGTTGGCCGGGTGCATGGAGAAGCGGCGCAGCCCCATACCCAGCAGCAGACGTGTCAGGCGCGCATCGCCGGCCATTTCACCACACACCGACACCGGCTTGCCGGCCTTGGTGGCGGTCTTGATGGTATGCGAGATCAGCTTGAGCACAGCCGGATGCACCGGATCGTACAGGTGGCTAACCGAATCGTCGTTACGGTCGATGGCCAGCGTGTACTGGATCAGGTCGTTGGTGCCGATGGAGAGGAAATCCACGTGCTTGAGCAGGCTGCCCACCACCAGCGCCGCCGACGGAATCTCGATCATGGCGCCAACTTCCACTTCGGCGGCAAACGGCTGCGCCTCTTCGCGCAGCTCGTGCTTGGCGTACTCCAGCTGCGCCAGCGCCTGCTTCAGCTCGGTGAGGCCGTTGACCATCGGGAACAGGATGCGGATCTTGCCATGGTGCGAGGCGCGCAGCAGCGCACGCAGCTGAGCGCGGAACATCAGCGGCTCGGCAAGGCATAGGCGGATGCCGGTAAGGCCCAGCGCCGGGTTCTCGGCGCTGCCATGCCCCAGCCAGCGCGGGTTCTTGTCGGCGCCCAGATCCATGGTGCGCACCGTCACCGGTGCGCCGCGCGTGGCTTCCGCCACCGCACGGTAGGCTTCGTACTGTTCGTCTTCGGACGGCAGGCTGTCGCGCCCGAGGAACAGGAACTCGCTGCGGAACAGGCCTACGCCCACCGCGCCGGACTCCAGCACGTTGGCCGCATCCTGTGGCAGTTCGATGTTGGCCAGCAGTTCGATGGGGGTGCCATCACGGGTAATGGCGTCGGTCTTGCGGATGCTGGACAGCTTACGCCGTGCCTCCACCCAGTTGCGCTGGCGGCGGCGGTATTCGGCCAGTACTGAAGCAGGGGGATCGATCACCAACACGCCCTGCTGACCATCGACGATGATCATCTCTTCTTCCCGCACCAGTTCGCGGGCGTGGTGCAAGGCGATCACCGATGGTAGATCCAGGCTGCGGCCGAGGATGGCGGTGTGACTGGTGGCGCCGCCGACATCGGTAACGAAAGCCGCCACGCAGGCATCCTTGAAGTACACCATGTCGGCGGGGGACAGATCGTGCGCCACCAGGATGGTATCTTCGTCCAGATCCTCGGCAATCTGCAGCTCGGTGCTGTGGCCGCCCAGGTTCTTGAAGATGCGTTCGATCACCTGCAGCACATCGTGCTTGCGCTCGCGCAGGTAGTCGTCTTCGATGGCCTCAAACTGTGCCACCAGCGTGTCGCACTGCAGTTTCAGCGCCCATTCGGCGTTGCAGCGCTGGCTTTCCACCAGTTCGCGCGGCTCGCGCGAAATGGTGGGGTCGGACAACAGCATGATGTGCAATGACAAGAACGCGCCCAGCTCGGCCGGCGCGTTCTCGGGGATGGTGCCCCACAGCAGCTCCAGCTGCTTGCGGGTGTCGCGTACGGCAAGGTCGAAGCGAGCCTGCTCGGCGGGAATCTCGTCGTCGTCCAGCACCAGATGCACCACGTCATCCATGCTCTGCGTCAACAAGTGCGCCCGGCCAATGGCGATACCGCCACCGATGGGCACGCCGTGCAAGATGATGCTCATTGTTCGCTCCCTCGCCCTGTTGTTATCGTTGTGCCGGCGGCTTATTCCGCTTCGTCGAAGCGGTTGTTGATCAGCTCCACCAGTGCCGCCATGGCGGCGTCTTCGTCTTCGCCATTGGTTTCCAGGTCAACCAGCGCGCCCTTGGCGGCGGCCAGCATCATCACGCCCATGATGCTCTTGCCGTTGACGCGGCGACCGTTGCGCGCGATCCATACCTCGGCGCGGAAGCGACTGGCGGTTTGGGTGAACTTGCTGGATGCCCGTGCATGCAGGCCCAGCTTGTTGATGATCTCAATCTGTTGCTTTTGCATCTTTCCCCTCTGGCAGCATGTAGTAGACCCCCTCCAGCCCGCCGGTAATGGCTTTGCCTACCACCACCTCCAGCGGCTGGCTGCTGTAGCACAGCGCGCGCACCAGCATCGGCAGGTTGATGCCGGCTACCGCCTCCACCTTGCCGGCCTCCACCAGCCGCCAGGTGATATTGGCCGGCGTGCCGCCAACCATATCGGTGAGCAGCAGCACGCCATCGCCCTGCTGCAGCTTGGCGACCAGTGCGCTGGCTTCGTGGAACTTTTGTTCCGGGTCTTCGTGTTTTTCCACGGCCATCACGGCCAGATTGTCCGGCACGCGGCCAAGGACATGCCGCGCGCAATCGGCCAGGCTGTGCCCGAGATTGCCATGTGAGATGATCAGTACACCAACCATGTTTCGTTTACTCCGGCCTGTGCCGGTCAAGTTGGCCGCAAACGGCCGGCATGGCGGTCAGCCCGCCGCCCCCGGCGCTGTTTCGGCACGGCGGAACCAGCCCAGCCGCGGCGACAGCGCCACCACATCGCCCACGATAATCAACGCGGGCGAACTGATACTATGCGCCTGGATCAAGCCAGGCAAGGTTTCCAGTGTACCCACAACTGTGCGCTGCTGCAGGGTGGTGGCACGTTCAACCACTGCCGCCGGAGTGCTGGCCGCCTTACCATGACGGATAAACTCGGCGCAGAGTTCCGCCGCCATGGTCAATCCCATGTATACCACCACGGTCTGCTGCTCACGGGTCAGTGCCGGCCAGTCTAGCGCTATGCTGCCGTCCTGTTTGTGACCTGTAACAAATGTCACCGATTGGGCATGGTCACGGTGGGTCAGCGGAATCCCGGCATAGGCGGCGGCTCCGCTGGCCGAGGTAATGCCCGGCACCACCTCGAACGGGATACCCTCGGCCGCCAGCGCTTCGATTTCCTCGCCACCACGGCCGAAGGTAAACGGATCGCCGCCCTTCAGCCGCAACACGCGCTTGCCCTCGCCGGCCAGACGCACCATCAGGCTGTTGATGTCTTCCTGCGGCAGCGAGTGATTGGCACGTTGCTTGCCGACGAAAATGCGCTCGGCATCACGCCGCACCAGCTCCAGCAGCGGTTCGGCGACCAGATTGTCGTACAGCACCACATCGGCCTGCTGCATCAGCCGCAACGCGCGGAAGGTCAGCAGATCCGGGTTGCCGGGACCGGCCCCCACCAGATACACCGCGCCGGAGGGCGGCGTTTCGCTTGCGGCCAACCTGGCCAGCATGTCAGCCTCGGCGGCGGCTTCGTTGCCGTTCATCACCTGCTCCGCCAGCGGCCCCTCCAGCACCGACTCCCAGAACGCACGCCGCTGCTCCACGTTGCCGAAACGCGCCTTGACCTGATCGCGGAAGCGGCTGGCGAAGCGCGCCAGATTGCCGAAACCGGCCGGGATCAGGCTTTCCAGCCGCGCGCGAATCAGCCGCGCCAGCACCGGCACACCACCGCCGGTGGATACCGCGATCACCAGCGGCGAGCGGTCGACAATCGCCGGCGTGATGTAGCTGGACAGCTCCGGGTCATCCACCACGTTGGCCGGAATGCCCCGCACCTGCGCCGCCTGCGACACCATGCGGTTAACCTCCCGGTTGTCCGTCGCCGCCACCACCAGGCGCTGACCGGCGACATCATCCGCCACCACCGCACGCTGCAGGTGGCGGATGACACCACTGGCCGCCAGTGCGGCCAACTCGGGCACCAGCGCCGGCGACACCACCGTCAGCCGCGCACCGGCCGACAACAACAACCGCGCCTTGCGCACGGCCACCTCGCCCCCGCCCACCAGCAAACAGGGCTCGCCCTGCAGGCGCAGAAAGATCGGAAAGTACTCCACAAGCGGCTCCCATCAATAATCCTGTCGAGGATACCCGCTCGGCTGCGGCTTGGCGACCGTGGCAACCGGCCCCGGACGATGGATTTTGCCGCGTCTTTTCTAGCCAGAATGACTACAATCACGCTACCTATCCCGTCGGGCGCAGCCCAACCTGTCGATGCACACGCAAACGGAGCAGATCGTGCCGGATTCGGCAACCCTGGAAACCATCCTCACCGCCCTGCCCGGTGGTTATTTGCTGCTGGATCCGCAATTGCGGATCCAGCTGGTTTCGCCACGTTTTCAACTGCTGCTGCAAAGCCAGCCGCTGGCCGTCGGGCAGCCGCTGCCACCCCACCTGCTGCCGCCGCCGGTACTGCAGCAACTGCAGCAACCGCAGCCGCAAAGCTGGTCGCTGCAGCACTTCCACCACGGCATGCTGCTGGACTGGCTGCTCACCCCACTGGCACATGGCCTGCTGCTGAGCGTGCGCGAAGACCGCCAGGCATTCCGCACCCTGGTGGAAAATTCGCCGGACATCATCAGCCGTTACGACACCAATCTGGTGTGCCTGTACGTCAACAGCGCGCTGGCCAGCCGCTCGCCGCTGCCGCCGCTGTATCACATCGGCCTCGGCATCGATGACCGCGGCCTGCCGCCCAGCATGTGCGACGCCATGCACCATGCCGCCCGCCAGGTGCTGAGCAGCGGCCAACCCTACACCTTCGAAACCGAAATCAGCCGTCCGGAGCGCCACCTGGTGTTCGAGGCACGGCTGCTGCCGGAAACCGACGACAACGGCGCCATCCAGAGCCTGCTGTGCATCGAGCGCGACATCACCGAACAGCACGCCAACCGTCTGTGGCTGGCGGACGAGAATCGGCTGCTGGAAATGCTGGCCAACGACCGCCCGCTGCCGGAGGTGATGGACTGGACCTGTCGCATGATGGACAACCAGATCAGCGGCGCGATGAGCTCCATCATGCAGCTGCAGCCGGATGGCCGGCACCTGCGCGTAGCCGCCGGCCCCGGGCTGCCAGAAGATTACAAGGCGCTGATCGACGGCATCGCCATCGCTGAAGGCGCTGGCTCCTGCGGCACCGCCGCCGCGCGCAGCCAGACCGTCATCGTCAGCGACATCAACACTGATCCGCTGTGGGCGCCGTACACCGAGCTGGTGCGCCCGTTCCCGCTGCGCGCCTGCTGGTCGCACCCCATCACGGCGCATGATGGCCAGCTGCTGGGCACTTTTGCCACCTACTTTGCCGAGCCGCGCCAGCCGGACCCGCTGACACTGGACATCATCCAGCGCACCTCGCACCTGATGGCCATCGCCATCCAGCAGGAGCAACGCGCCAGCCAGCTGTTCCAGCTGGCCACCCAGGATGCGCTCACCGGGCTGATCAACCGCCGCCACTTCATGGAGCTGGCCGGCAAGGCCTTCCACGATGCCCGCCAGCAGGGCAAGCCGCTCAGCCTGCTGATGCTGGACCTGGACCACTTCAAGGCCATCAACGACCGTTTCGGCCACGAGGCCGGCGACGATGTGCTGACGCACTTCGCACGCCTGCTGTGCGACGGCCTGCGCAACAGCGACCTGGTCTGCCGCATGGGCGGCGAAGAGTTCGCCGCCCTGCTGATCGGCGCCAGCGAGGAAGAAGCCCACATTGCCGCCCAGCGGGTGTGCAAGGCGGTGGCCAGCTGCAGTATGAGCAGCAATGGCAACACCATCGAGGTAACCGTCAGTGTCGGCCTGTGCAGCCTGGATGGCACGGTGATGACGCTGAGCGACATGATCCGCCAATCGGACAAGGCGCTGTATCAGGCCAAGCACGAGGGCCGCAATCGCGTGTGCGTGGCCGGCAACGACTAACTCCCGGGCAAAGCTGGGCTGCGCAACGCCAGAGCAGGAGCAGGAGCAGGAGCAGGAGCAGGAGCAGGAGCAGGGATTTTGCCCGTACCACCAGCACTGCCCAACACGAAAAAAGCGGCCAACCCGGTAACCGGTTGGCCGCTTGTGCATTGCGCCGGGGGCTGGCGCTGCGCTAGTGCGCAGCCTCCCAGCTCGGGCCTACGCCCACCTCGGCCAGCAGCGGCACTTTCAGCGCCGCCACCCCGGCCATCAGCTGCGGCAGTTTGTCCTGCACCAGCGCCAGCTCGGCCGCGGCCACCTGCAGCACCAGTTCATCGTGCACCTGCATGATCAGCTTGCTGTGCAGTTGCTCCTGCTCCAGCCAGCCCTGCACCGCCAGCATCGCCAGCTTGATCAGGTCAGCGGCGGTACCCTGCATCGGCGCATTGATCGCCGCGCGTTCGGCGCCGGCGCGGCGTGCCTGGTTGGCGGCGCGGATTTCCGGCAGATACAGGCGACGGCCGAACACCGTTTCCACGTAGCCCTGCTCGGCGGCATCGGCGCGGGTGCGCTGCATGTAGTCGGCCACCCCCGGGTACTTGCGGAAGTAGCTGTCGATGTACTGCTGCGCCGCGTCGTTGCTGATGCCCAGCTGCGATGCCAACCCATACTTGCCCATACCGTAGATCAGGCCGAAGTTGATGGCCTTGGCGGCGCGGCGCTGGTCGCTGCTGACCTCGGCCAGCGGCACGCCGAACACCTCGGCGGCAGTGGCCTTGTGGATGTCCTCGCCACTGGCGAAGGCGGCCAACATGCCGGCATCGCCGGACAGATGCGCCATGATGCGCAGCTCGATCTGCGAGTAGTCGGCACTGACAATCACATGCCCGGCCGGCGCCACGAACGCCTCGCGCACGCGGCGGCCCTCGACGGTGCGCACCGGGATGTTCTGCAGGTTGGGATCGTTGCTGGCCAGGCGGCCGGTAATCGCCACCGCCTGCGCATAGTTGGTGTGCACGCGGCCGGTTTGCGGGTTGATCAGCGTCGGCAGCTTGTCGGTGTAGGTGGACTTGAGCTTGGCCAGACCGCGGTATTGCAGGATCAGCTTGGGCAGCGGGAAATCCAGTGCCAGTTTTTCCAGCACTTCCTCGTCGGTGGAGAAACCGCCGCTGGCAGTCTTGCGCACACCCTTGGTGGGAATGCCCAGCTTGCCGAACAGGATTTCCTGCAGCTGCTTGGGCGAGTTGAGGTTGAACGGCTGCCCGGCCAGCGCGTAGGACTCCTGCTCCAGGCGCAGCATCTCGCTGCCCAGCTGATGGCTCTGCGCCGCCAGGATGTCGCGGTCGATCAGCACGCCGTTGCGTTCCATCTTGAACAGCACTTCGGCTACCGGCAGCTCTATATCACGGTACACGCTCTGCAACTTGCCGCTGAGCAGCGGCGCAAAGTGCCGGTTCAGGCGCAGGGTAATGTCGGCGTCCTCGGCGGCATAGTTGGCCGCAACCTCCACCGCCACTTCGTCGAAGCCGATCTGCTTGGCTCCCTTGCCGCAGATGTCTTCGTAGCTGACCGTGGTTTCGTCCAGGTGGCGGCGCGCCAGATCATCCATATTGTGGCGCAGGTGGCTTTCGATCACGTACGACGCCAGCAACGTATCGTCGGCCACGCCACGCAGGGTGATGCCGTGATTGGCCAGCACGTGGCGGTCGTACTTCAGGTTCTGCCCCAGCTTTTTCTTGCCAGCGTCTTCCAGCCACGGCTTGAGCTTGGCCAGCGTGGCATCGCGGTCCAGCTGATGCGGCGCGTCCGGGCCGCGGTGCGCCAGCGGCAGGTAGGCGGCGTGCCCCGGCTCGATGGCGAAGCTCAGGCCGACAATGCGCGCCTGCATCGGATCCAGGCTGGTGGTTTCGGTATCGACCGACACGATGTCGGCTGCGGCCAACCTCTGCAGCCAGTCATCCAGCTGCGCATCGGTAAGGATGGTTTCGTAGTGGCGTGCCAGCGGCGCGACGGCAACGGCCGGTGCGCCAAGGTTGGCCGCCGGGGCCTCGGCAAACAGGTCAGTGGTGGCACCGAACAAGTCGCCGCTGCTGGCTGGCGCTGGCGCCGGCGCCTCGGCAACCATTTCGGTGCCGGCCATCGCCTGCTGCACTTCGCGCAGGAAGGTACGGAAGCCGCACTCGGTAAACAGCTCGGCCAGCCGCGGCAGCTGGCGCTGGCCGTGCAGCAGGCTGTCCAGCCCCGCCGGCAGCTCAGCTGCCAGGTCCACGTCGCACTTGATGGTGATCAGCTCGCGCCCGCGCGGCAGCCATTCCAGCGCCGCGCGCAGGTTGTCGCCCACCTTGCCGCCAACGTTGGCCGCATGCGCAATCACGCCGTCCAGGCTGTCGTACTCCTCCAGCCACTTCACCGCGGTCTTGGGGCCGCACTTGTCCACGCCCGGCACGTTGTCCACCTTGTCGCCGATCAGCGTCAGGTAGTCGATGATGCGGTTCGGCGGCACGCCGAATTTTTCCTTCACCCCGGCTTCGTCCAGGTTCTCGTTGGTCATGGTGTTGACCAGCGACACCAGCGGCGTCACCAGCTGCGCCATGTCCTTGTCGCCGGTGGAGATGATCACCTGCACGCCGGCGGCGGCGGCGCTGCGCGCCAGCGTGCCGATCACGTCATCGGCCTCCACCCCGTCCACCATCAGCAGCGGCCAGCCGCTGGCACGCACCACTTCGTGCACGGTGGCGATCTGCGCCGCCAGGTCGGTGGGCATGGAAGGACGATTGGCCTTGTACTCCGGGTACAGCTCGTCGCGGAAGGTCTTGCCTTTGGCGTCGAATATGCAGGCACTATAATCGAACCGTACTTCCTTACTCAGCCGGGCCAGCATGTTGACCATGCCGTAGATCGCCCCGGTCGGCTCGCCCTGCGGCGAGCGCAAGTCGGGCATCGCGTGAAAGGCGCGGTACAAATAAGAAGAGCCGTCAATCAATAACAACGTTTTCATAAAGGCGATAAAAAATGAGCTTGTCCGATAAATTGCCGCAAACCAGCGACCGCTACGCGATGATGCAACGTTTCCGGGCCCGCGAAGCCTGGCACGTGATGAAAATCCTGTCGGAATTTGTGGAATCGGCGGAGGAGCTGCAGCAGGTCACCCCCGCCGTCAGCATTTTCGGCAGCGCCCGCACCCCGCGCGACCATCCGTATTATAAGCAGACCGAACACATTGCCCGCCTGCTTTCCGATGCCGGCTTCGCCGTCATCTCCGGCGGCGGGCCGGGCATCATGGAAGCGGCCAACAAGGGGGCGTTCTATGGCAAGAGCCCGTCGGTGGGCCTCAACATCGTACTGCCACACGAGCAGCGCCCCAACGAATACCAGGACCTGAGCCTGAAGTTTGACCACTTTTTCAGCCGCAAGGTGATGTTTGTGAAGCACGCGCTGGCCTATGTGGTGATGCCCGGCGGTTTTGGCACCCTGGACGAGATGTTCGAGGCGCTGACGCTGATCCAGACCGGCAAGAGCCGCAAGATGCCCATCATCCTGTGCGGCCAGGCATTCTGGGGCGGGCTGTTCGACTGGGTACGCGAACGGCTGATCGGCGAAGGCATGATCAACCCGGAGGACATCAACCTGCTGCAGCTGATCGACGAGCCGCAGGAGATCGTGGAAACCATCTTCCGCTTCTACGAAACCCGCGGTTTCGAGGCGCTGCCGGAAGAACGCGAACAGCTGCTGAACCTCTAAGCAGTAGCGGCGGTGCAGCCCGCCGCCTGTGGCTGGCGCGGCAATGTTAGAATCGGCGGGACAGAAATGGCCGCCAAGCCGTTCGCCCCATCCAGAATCCAGGACAAGGAAACCCTCATGCAACGCTTTTTGCTGGCCAGCCTGCTGCTGGCCACGTTCGCGGCGCACGCAGCGCCGGCTCCGACGCCGGCCGGCGTAGAGCCGGAACGTCAAGTTACCGACCATGGCAACAGCACGGTGGAGGAATACCGTCGCAACGGCCAGGTGTACCAGATCAAGGTCAACCCGGATGGCGCGCCCAGCTACATGCTGCTGGATGAGGACCACGGCCTGAAGCAGCAGAGTACCGGCAGCACCCAGCGCCCGACGCTGACGCCCAGCTGGCCGCTGCTGACGTTCTAGGAGCACGCATGTCCGTTTACACCACCGTCAGCCAGGACGAGATGCGTGCCTGGCTGCAGCGTTATGCACTGGGCGAACTGGTCGAGCTGAAAGGCATCGCCGCCGGCATCACAAACACCAACTACTTTGTCACCACCACGCATGGGCGCTATGTGCTGACGCTGTTCGAAGTGCTGGCGCTGGACGAACTGCCGTACTTCCTCAAGCTGAAGAGCCATCTGTCGCGCCATGGTGTCGCCTGCCCGGCACCGATCGCCGACCATACCGACAGCTTTGCCTCGCTACTGGCTGGCAAGCCGGCCTGCCTGGTCAGCTGCCTGTCCGGTCATGATGTCAGCCAGCCCAACGCCGCGCAGTGCTTCGCCGTCGGCGAGATGCTGGCGCAAATGCACCTGGCCGGTAACACTTTCCCGCTGCGCATGACCAACCCGCGCGGCCCGGCGTGGTGGAGCCGCACCGCAGCCGAGCTGTACCCGCACATGCCGGCGGACGAAGCCGCACTGCTGCGCGACGAAGTCGCGTTCCAGGACAAGCACCGCTTCGACGACCTGCCGCACGGCGTGATCCACGCCGACCTGTTCAAGGACAATGTGCTGATGGATGGCGACAAGATCGCCGGCTTCATCGATTTCTACTACGCCTGCAACGATATCCTGCTGTACGACGTAGCCATCGCGCTAAACGACTGGGCGCGGCTGGACGACGGCAGTATTGACGATGCGCTGGCCACGGCGCTGTTGGCCGGCTACCAGTCGGTGCGGCCGCTCACCGCCGCCGAGATCCAGGCCTGGCCGCTGATGCTGCGTGCCGCCGCGTTGCGTTTCTGGACCTCGCGCCTGCTGGACTTCTACCGCCCGGCCAGCGGCGAGCTGACTTTTACCAAGGACCCCGGCGTATTCGGCCGCCTGCTGCAGGCGCACCGCCAGCGCCAGCAGTTCTGGCTGTAAGCCGCCGTCTGCCGCAGCGGCCCGCCCGGCACGCTGGGCGCCTTAACAAAGTCCTTTCGCATCGCGAAAGGACTTTGTTTTGTAAATTTGGAAGGCAGCCAACGCAAAGACTGCGTTGGTGCGGTCCGGCTTTGCCGGGTCCGCTGGCAGGTAACCGAAGTATCTTGTCTGCAGCCTGAGGCTGTTTTGCTTGCCACGCCTGCTGTGCGGTATAAAGCCGACGATGACAGCTACCCACCGGAGAGTCTCATGTCTACCCGACTGATGCTGGTCGAAGACGACCAGCGCCTGGCCGATCTGGTCATGCAGTACCTGGCCAAGCATGGCTACGAGGTCGATCACCACCCGCGTGGCGACACCGCTGGCGACGCCATTCTGGCGGCCAACCCCGAGCTGGTGATCCTGGACGTGATGCTGCCGGGCAAGGACGGCTTCGAGGTATGCCGCGACATCCGCCCGCGCTACCACGGCCGCATCCTGATGATGACCGCCCGCGACGAAGAGATCGACGAGATCCTGGGGCTGGAGTTGGGCGCCGACGACTACCTGTCCAAACCGGTGGAGCCGCGCCGCCTGCTGGCGCGCATCCGTGCGCTGTTGCGCCGCAGCGAGAATGACGCCGCGCCGGCGGCAGACGGTAGCCTGCACTTCGGCCAGTTCAGCATCAGCCAGGCCACGCGCGAAGCCACCCTGGGTGGCGAGCCGATGGAGCTGACCACCGCCGAATTCGACCTGCTGTGGCTGCTGGCCAGCCACGCCGGTGAAATCCTGTCGCGCGACGACATCATGAACGACCTGCGCGGCATCGGTTTCGACGGCCTGGACCGCTCCATCGACGCGCGCATCTCGCGCCTGCGCAAGAAGCTTGGTGACAACCCGGACACCCCCACCCGCATCAAGACCGTGCGCGGCAAGGGCTATCTGTTCTCGCGGAGCGACTGGGAGTGAAACCCCTGCCCGGGTTGGCCGCACTGTTTGCCCGCTACTTCGTGCAGACCATGGTGGTGCAATTCGTGCTGCTGCTGGGTTTCGTCGGCCTGCTGATCCTGCTCACCTCCGGCGCCGAGCGCGACCGCATCGAGCAGCAGATGGCCGGCCCGGTGCGCATGATCCAGCGCGCACTGCTGACCCAGCCGCCGGAGCAGCGCCTGCATGAGCTGACCGCCATCAGTGAGCTGTTCGCCTACCCGCTGCAACTGTTGCCCGCCGCCCCGCCGAGCCTGAGCGACGACGCCCGCGCCTGGCTGGCCAGCGGCAACAACTGGCTGGATATCGACCACAAGCTGCTGTACGCGCCACTGCCGGGCACCCGCCAAGTGCTGATGCTGGGGCCGCTGGACGACCCGGACAGCCGCGGCTGGCTGCAAAGCCAGAGCGGGCTGTTCCTGCTGTGGTTCGGCTTTTTTGGCGTGCCGCTGGCGCTGATGATCTATCTCAACCTGCGCCCGCATTGGCAGGCACTCAAATCGCTGCGCACCACCGCCACCCAGCTGGCCGAAGGCGACCTGTCTGCGCGTGCGGCCAACCTCAAGAGCCCGCTGTTCGGCCCGCTGGCCGAGCTGATCAACGACATGGCCGCGCGACTGGAGCGGTTAATGGAAACCCGCCAGGCGCTGGCGCACGCGGTGGCGCACGAGCTGCGCACCCCGGTGGCGCGGCTGCGCTTCGGCCTGACCATGCTGGACGAGGCGGAAGACGAGCAAGAACGGCACCAGTTCCGCGAAGGCATGGAACGCGACCTCACCGAGCTGGACGAGCTGCTCAACATCAGCCTCAGCTACGCCCGGCTGGATCGCGGCGAAGTGGCGCTGCAATACGAAACCGTCGATCTGCCGGAGTGGTTCGACGACCTGATCGCCCTGCTGCAGCCACTCAAGCCGGCCCACATCACGCTGACGCTCGACTGCGCCAGCGGCAGCACCACCTTCGACCGCAAACTGATGTATGTCGCCACCCGCAACCTGCTGCTGAACGCCTTCAAGTACGCCACCAGCCGCGTGCATATGCGGGTATGGCAGCAGGCCGGCCTGCTGCACGTGGATGTGGACGACGATGGCCCCGGCATCCCGGCGGCCGAGCGCGAGCGCGTGTTCGAGCCGTTCCAGCGCCTGGACCGCTCGCGCGACCGCGCCACCGGCGGCCACGGCCTGGGGCTTTCCTTCGTGCGGCTGATCACCCTGCACCACGGCGGCGAAGCCCGCGCCGGCGTGGCCGATGCGCTGGGCGGTGCCCGCATGTCGCTGCTGATCCCGCAGCAGCCGCCTGCCGCCTAGATCCCGCCCTCCCCCGGCTGTCACACAGCGTCACATAGCGCCATCCGGCGGCCACATTCCGCCCACGCAAGCGACATAGTGTTAACCGGGCACGCCTAGCACAATGGGTTCATCAACTTAGTTCACTGATGACTCAACAAGGAGTGCCTCATGAAAAAACTGCTTATCGCTTCCGTACTGATCGCTGCCGGTAGTACCGCTTACGCCGCCGATACCGGCAACTACGTGTTTGGCAACCTGGGCGCCTCCAGCAACCAGTGGACGCTGAAAGATGGCGCCGCCAGCCGCGCCGGTGTCAGCAGCACCAAGGTGGGCGACGACGACGCCAACGAAGGCCTGGTGGAACTGGGTGTCGGCAAGCGCATCAACGACAACTTCGCCGTGGAAGGCAGCTACCTGCGCCAGGGTGACGGCACCGCGCTGAACGGCGCCGGCAAGCTCGACTACGACGCCTTTCGTGCAGCTGCACTTGGCATCATTCCTGTGAATGACCAGTTCGAGGTGTACGGCAAAGTGTCGGCCAACTACATCCGCAGCAAGTTCACCAGCAGCAATGCCGCGCTGGAAAGCAGCAAGGACAACACCGTGGGCCTGGGCCTGGGGGTTGGCGCGGCCTACAAACTGAACAAGCAGGTCAGCCTGCGTGCCGAATATGAAGGCATCGGCAACATCGAACACAAGGACATCACCGATACCGCTCCGGCCGCCGCGCTGAAAGTGGGGATGACCTACCTGTTCTAAGCTTTTCCCTGCTCTCCATCCTCGTGTATGCCTAGGCCCGTCCTGGTGACGGGCATCTTTTTGTTTGAAGTGTGTTGAAGTGCGTTGCTTGGCCCGTCCCGCCGGACGGGCATTTTTTTTGCCTGTAGCGTCAAGCGGGACAATGCACCACAAGTTGGCCGCATGCCGGCGCCGCGGAGACGGTCACATCAGTTCACTTCAGCCCGGCACCGCCATGCCGCGCTGCACCGCCGGGCGCGCACCGACCTCGGCATACCAGTGCGCCACCTGCGGGAAATCGGCTAGGTCGACGTGGTGCCACTCGTGCCGCGCTGCCCACGGGTAGATGGCGATGTCGGCAATGCTGTAGTGCTCGCCCGCCACGTAGCACTGCTCCGCCAGCTGCTTGTCCAGCACGCCGTACAGGCGCAGCGTTTCATCGTGGTAGCGTTTCTGCGCATATGGCACCGGCTCCGGTGCGTAACGCAGGAAATGGTGCGCCTGCCCCAGCATCGGCCCGAAGCCGCCCATCTGGAACATCAGCCACTGCAACGTCTGGTAGCGCACGGCGCCGTCAGCGGCCAATAGTTGGCCGCATTTTTCCGCCAGGTAGATCAGAATCGCACCGGACTCGAACAGCGCCAGCGCCGCGCCGCCCGGGCCGTCGTGATCGACGATGGCCGGAATCTTGTTGTTGGGGCTGATCTTGAGGAAGTCGGCGGCAAACTGCTCGTTCTGGCTGATGTTCACCGGGATCGCCCGGTACGCCAGACCGAGTTCCTCCAGTGCGATGGACACTTTCTTGCCGTTGGGTGTGCCCCAGGTATAAAGATCGATCATGCAGGCTCCTTGCTGACGCGCCGTTGCCACACTAGCTGCCGACGCCGGCGGACGGGTTACAATCGGCTATCGCCAAAAAATGCAGGATACGTGAATGAGCCACCCGCACGCCAATCAAGTCAAAGCCTTCCTGCTGCAGCTGCAGCAGCGTATCTGCAGCGGGCTGGAGGCCGCCGATGGCGGTGCCGCCTTCCGCGAGGACAGCTGGGAACGCCCGGCGGGCGGTGGCGGCAGGAGCCGTGTGCTTACCGGTGGCGCGGTATTCGAGCAGGCCGGGGTGAACTTCTCCCATGTCAGCGGCGATGCCCTGCCCGCCAGCGCCACCGCGCACCGCCCGGAGCTGGCCGGCCGCCGCTTCGAAGCGATGGGCGTGTCGCTGGTGATCCACCCGGAAAACCCCTACGTCCCCACCAGCCACGCCAATGTGCGCTTCTTCATTGCCGAGAAAGACGGCGAAGCGCCGGTATGGTGGTTCGGCGGCGGTTTCGACCTCACCCCCTACTACGGCAATGTGGAGGACGTGGTGCACTGGCACACGGTGGCACGCGATTTGTGTGCGCCGTTCGGCGCCGACACCTACCCGAAATACAAGAAATGGTGCGACGAGTACTTTTATCTTAAACACCGTGGCGAGGCGCGCGGCGTGGGCGGGCTGTTCTTCGATGACCTCAACCAGCCAGACTTCGACACCAGTTTTGCCTTCATGCAGGCAGTAGGTAACGGCTTCAACGATGCCTACCTGCCGATCGTGGCGCGGCGCAAGGCCACGCAGTGGGGCGAGCGCGAGCGCCAGTTCCAGCTCTACCGCCGCGGCCGTTACGTGGAATTCAACCTGGTGTGGGACCGCGGCACGCTGTTCGGCCTGCAAACCG
>CAMLGD010000044.1 GCA_946479405.1 uncultured Vogesella sp. | reverse complement strand
CGCGTGGCTGCCGGCGCCATTGCCAAGAAGTGGCTGCGCGAAAAGCACGGCATCGTGATCCGCGGCCACATGACGCAGATCGGCGAGGTGCAGATTCCGTTCCAGAGCTGGGACGTGGTGAACGACAACCCGTTCTTTGCCGCCGACGCCAGCAAGGTGGACGAGCTGGAAGCCTATATGGACAGCATCCGCAAGAGCCTGGACTCGGTAGGCGCACGCCTGCGCGTAGTGGCCGAGAACGTGCCGGTGGGCTGGGGCGAGCCGGTGTACGACCGCCTGGATGCCGACATTGCCTACGCGATGATGAACATCAACGCGGTGAAGGGCGTGGAAATCGGTGCCGGCTTCGGCTGCGTGACCCAGCGCGGCAGCGAGCACGGCGACGAACTGACGCCGCAAGGCTTTGCCAGCAACCACGCCGGCGGCGTGCTGGGGGGCATTTCCACCGGCCAGGATATTGAAGTGTCCATCGCCATCAAGCCGACCTCGTCGATTGCCCAGCCGCGCCGCTCCATCAACAAGGCCGGCGAGCCGATCGAGATGGAAACCCACGGCCGCCACGACCCGTGCGTCGGCATTCGCGCCACGCCGATCGCCGAGGCGATGCTGGCGCTGGTGTTGATCGACCACGCGCTGCGCCACCGTGCGCAGTGCGGCGATGTGCATGTCGATACCCCGCGCATTCCGGGGCGCATCGGCTAGATTGATAACCAGATACGCTTGTCGCGTGCGGCAAGCGGATGGCTCTGAATAACACTGGTTTTACGACGGGATACCCGATCATGTTGAAAAGTCTGTTTGGTGGTTTGGGCAAGGGCAGCAAGGACGAGCCGGCGGCCAACGAGCCGGGAGCGACCCCCGCGGCCGCCACGCCGGACCCGGCGGCGCAGCCCGCCCCGGTGCTGCCGCCCACCTTCGGCTTTGTCATGCACCAGGCGGTGCACGACAGTCAGCAGCGGGTGGTCGCCTACGAATTTATGGTGCGCGACGCGTTGCGGCGCAAGGAGTCCAGCGCCAGCCAGTGGGTGCAGTTCGATCACCTGATGATCAGCACGCTGATCAATATGGATGTGTTCCGCCTGCTGGCGTTCCGCCGCGCGCTGGTGCACATCTCCACCACCTCGCTGAACGATCCGGCGCTGGACGGCTTTCCGACCGACCGTGTGTACTTCGTGCTCAACCCGCCGTCGGACGAGCCGGTGACCGAGGCCATCATCGCCGAGATCGACCGCCACAAGGCGCAGGGGCGCCGCTTTGCGCTGGAGCCGGCGCTGTTCGGCCACCACGTGGCGTCCGAGCTGCTGCAGGACGAGCTGCTGTCGCGCATGGACATCCTGGTGCTGGATTTCGCCGCCGCGGTGGACGATGTGCTGGCGCCGTTTCTCGACCAGCTGCCGGGCAAATACCCGGCGGCGCGCTGGTATGCGCGCAATATCGGTTCGGCGGAAGAATTCGATGTCTGTGTCAAGACGCCAGGCGCCGCCAAGCGCTTTGCCTTGTATCAGGGCAGCTTCCTTACCAACTTCCACCCGTTGCCGGCGGCGCAGGTGGACGCCAGCCAGATGCGCATCATGGAAATCATGCGCCTGCTGCGCGCCGGCGCAGACGGTGCCGAGATCGACGCCCAGTTCAAGCTGGATTCGCTGCTGCTGTTCAAGCTGCTGCGCTTCATCAACTCGCCGATGAACGGCCTGTCGCGCAAGGTGATGACCATCCAGGAATCGCTGATGCTGATCGGCCGCGATTCGCTGTTCAAGTGGCTGACGCTGCTGCTGTTTACCACCCGCAAGGATGATGGCCGCTCGGTGGCGCTGATGGAGCGCTCGCTGTTCCGCGCCCGCTTCATGCAAAAACTGGGCGAGATGGGCGGCAACCACAAGCTGGAGTGCGAGCACCTGTTCCTGACCGGCATGTTCTCGTTGCTGGATGCGCTGATGCAGGTAAAGCTGGCCGAGGCGCTGGAGCCGCTGGAGCTGCCGCCGACAGTCGCCGATGCGCTGCTCAACCAGCGCGGGCTGTTTGCGCCGTATCTGGCGCTGGCGATGGCGGCGGAGCAGGACAATATCGAACGGGTGACCACGCTGGCGCGCATGCTCAAGCTGGAGCCGGCGGTGGTGAACCGCAGCCACCTGGACGCCATGGTGTGGGCGCAGGAGATGCTGGCGCCGGCCAGCGAGTAAGCCGCTGTGCAGCCGTTGCCAAGCCGTCCATTGTGGGCGGCTTTTTTGCTCGTTTTTTTTGAAGGCTGCTTGCAGTTTTTTGCGCTTTTCTATCGGCGGCGGCTTTCTTATAGTTGGCCGCATAACAACGCTACGAGGAACGCCACCATGACCACTGTTTTTCAATCCCGCCAGGTAGAGCGCCTGGTAGTCGGCATCGACACCGCCGACGGCGCCGGGGTCAATCTCAAGCGCGTGCTGACGCAGGATCTGCAGCGCCGGCTCGACCCGTTCCTGATGCTGGACGAGTTCCGTTCCGACGACCCCAACGATTACATTGCCGGCTTCCCGCCGCATCCGCACCGCGGTTTCGAGACCGTTACCTATATGCTGGCCGGCCGCATGCGCCACCGAGACAGCGGCGGCAACGAAGGCCTGCTGGGGCCGGGCGGCGTGCAGTGGATGACCGCCGGGCGCGGTGTGATCCACTCCGAAATGCCGGAGCAGGAAGAAGGGCTGATGCACGGCTTCCAGCTGTGGATCAACCTGCCGGGCAAGCGCAAGATGATTCCGGCTGCCTACCAGGACATTCCGTCCAGCGACATTCCGGTGGTCAGCCTGGCCGATGGCAGCAAGGTGAAAGTGATTGCCGGGCATTACGCCGGCACCGCCGGTACCATCCAGCAGCCGGACACCGAGCCGCTGTACCTGGACGTCACGTTGGCCGCAGGGCAGGCGCAGCAGATCACCATCCCGGCCGGGCACAACGCCTTCCTGTACGTGTACCAGGGGCAGATCACTGTCGGCGAGCCGGCGCGGCCGGTGGCCGAGGGGCGCATGGCGGTGCTGTCCGCCGGTGCTGACGGCGTGAGTTTCCACAGCGAGGCGGGCGCCAGCGTGCTGGTGCTGGCCGGCAAGCCGCTGGGCGAGCCGATTGCGCAGTACGGCCCGTTCGTGATGAACAGCCGTGCCGAACTGGAACAAGCCTTTGCCGATTACCAGGCCGGCACCCTGGCCTGAGGAGCTGCGATGAACGCCATCATGCAACGTATCGAACCGAAGCAGCAGGACATCGGCTTTATCGTGCGCCGGCTGCTGCCGGTGCGCGGCTGCCGCCAGATCGGGCCATTCGTGTTTCTGGATCACATGGGGCCGGCGTATTTCGTGGCCGCCGGTACCGAGGGCGACGTGCGGCCGCATCCACACATCGGCCTCGCCACCGTCACCTACCTCACCCAGGGCGCGATGATGCACCGCGACAGCCTGGGTACGGTGCAGCGTATCGAGCCGGGGGCTGTGAACCTGATGGTGGCCGGGCGCGGCATCGTGCACTCCGAGCGCATTCCGCCCGACATCCGCGAAAGCCAGCTGGCGGTGGAAGGGCTGCAGATGTGGCTGGCGCTGCCGCTGGCGGACGAAGCATGCGCACCGGCCTTCCATCACTATCCGGCGGATGAACTGCCGCAAAGCCAGCTGCCGCGCGCGCTGGTGCGGTTGTTGATCGGCAACGCCTACGGCATGCATGCGCCGGTGCGTACCTTCAGCGACACGCTGTATCTGGACTGGCAGCTGAAGGGCGGCGGTGAATTGCTGCTGCCGGAGGTGGCCGAGCGCGGCCTGTACCTGTTTGACGGCGAAGTGCAGCTTGGCGACGAGCGGGTACGCGCCGGCGAACTGGTGCAGCTGGGTGCGGGCGAGATCCGCCTGCGGGCCAGCGCCTGCGCTCATGGCGTGCTGTTTGGCGGTGCGCCGCTGGATGCGCCGCGCTATCTGGACTGGAACTTTGTCGCCAGTGACAAGGCGCGGCTGCAGCAGGCGCGCGAGGACTGGGCCGCCGGCCGCTTTGCCATGGTGCCGGGCGAAACCGAGTTCATCCCGCTGCCGGGCTAGCGGGTACGCGCAATTACCGATCGCCCGCTGGGTTGCTGCCGTGCTGCAAACGCCGCGTTCCTGCACTGGGGCGCGGCGTTTGTTTTCCTGCCCGCCGGCGGGCTTGGCCAGCCATGGCCGGCGTTGCCATGACAACTGCGGCGGGCTTGTGGCAAAGTGCGGTGCATAATTGTTAACTGCGCGTCCTGAGTTGCGGCCAACCTGGTGCCGGCAAGGCGACGCAGTAGGGCAGGGGGGATGCATGAAACGCGCTTACCGGCGCCTGCTGTTGCTGCTTGGCGGCCTGTTGGCTGGTATCGGCCCGGCCTGCGCTGCCACGCTTGGCATCGTGGTGGACGACAGCACCGAAATGCCGCTGGCCGAGCTGCGCGATGGCCAGCTGCTGCAAGGCTGGCACAAGGATATCGGCGAGCTGCTGGCGGCCAGGCTGGGGCGTGAGCCGCGCTTTCTGATCCGGCCGCGCAAGCGGCTGCCGGTGTCGCTGGCCAGTGGCGATGCGGATATTGTCTGCGGTTACCAGCCGGCCTGGCTGCCGGGGCCGTTCCAGTGGAGCGCGGCGGTGGCCGAGCATACCGACGTGCTGGTGGCCCTGCGCCGCGCGCCGCGCCCCCGGGCGCTGGCCGCTGTCGCCGACCAGCCGGTGGGCACCGTGCTCGGCTTCCGTTATCCGGAGCTGGAAGCCGCACTGGGGACGCATTTCATCCGTGATGATGCGCCGCAGGCGCAGGCCAATCTGGAAAAACTGGTCGCCGGACGAATCAACTACGCGGTGGTCAACAGCCAGTTCCTGGATTACCAGATCAAGCACGGTCTGTTCCGCCATGCGCTTCACCCGCGGCTGCTGGTCAGCCGGACACGGGTGCAGTGCGCACTGTCGCCGCACAGCAGCGTCAGCCTGGCCCAGCTCAATCGCGCCATTCACCAGTTGCAGGTCCGTGGCCATCTGCAGGCAGCGTATAACCGTTATCGCTAGCCGGTTGCTGCCCGGCGCAGCAGCTAACATGAAACATCAATGCGGCCGCACGCTGCGGCCAACCTGTCACCGCCGTGCCTGTGCACGGCCCGCCGCCGAGGACACACCATGGAGTTGTACGGGATGGAGCTGTTCAGCATGGCCTTTCTGAGCGCCGTGCTGCAGATCGTGATGATCGACATTCTGCTGGGCGGCGATAACGCGGTGGTGATTGCGCTGGCCTGTCGCAAGCTGACGCCGGCATTGCGGCGCAAGGGCATCATGTGGGGGGTGGCCGGCGCCATTGCGCTGCGCATCATGCTGATCTTCTTTGCCTTGCAGCTGCTGGCGCTGCCGTACCTGAAAGTGGTGGGTGCGCTGCTGCTGTTGTGGATCGGCGTGAAGCTGATGCAGCCGGAAGAAGGCGACGCGCACGGCAATATCGAGGGCAGCACCCACCTGCTGGGGGCGATCAAGACCATCATCGTCGCCGACGCAGTGATGAGCCTGGACAACGTGATTGCCGTGGCCGGCGCCGCCCGCGGCGAGCTGGGACTGGTGGTGTTCGGTATCCTGATCAGCATTCCCATCATCGTTTCTGGCAGCCAGTTTGTACTCAAGTTGATGGACCGTTTTCCGCTGGTGATCACCTTTGGCGCCGCGCTGCTGGGCTGGATCGCCGGCGACATGCTGCTGGGCGACGTGGCGGTCAAGCCGTTGCTGGCCGGCGCGCCGCACAGCCTGCACTATGTTGCCGCCGCTGCCGGGGCGCTGGGCGTGGTGCTGGTAGGCAGCCTGCTGGCGCGCCGCGCGCAGGCGCAGATCATCCATGAAGTGGCGCTGGGCGACGACAGCCCGCGCAAACCATCGTGAAGGAAACCAAGATGAGCATGCGGATATTGCTGGCGGTGGATGGTTCGGCCTGCGCCATGCGCGCGGTGAAACACGTATTGCAGCTGCGCGAGCTGGTGGGTGCGCTGGAGGTGCACCTGCTGACGGTACAAGTGCCGGTGGAGTCCGGCCACGTGCGCTGGTTTGTCAGTCACGAGCAGCTGGAAAACTACTACCGCGAGGAAGGGTTGGCCGCATTGCAGCCAGCCAAGGCGGCGCTGGAGGCGGCCGGCCAGCCCTACACGCCGCATATCGCGGTGGGGCACACCGCCAGTACCATTGCCCACTATGCCAGCGAGGTGAGCGCTCACCAGGTGGTGATGGGCTCGCATGGCCGCTCCGGGCTGGGGCGCGCGCTGCTGGGCTCGGTCACCAGCGAGGTGATTCGCCTGTCGCCGGTACCCGTGACCGTGGTGAGCCACGAGTAAGTATCCGACCTGCTGCCCGTCTGCGCCCGCGCTGGCGGGCGCATCGCTTTATCCACCCTGCTGTTGCCACATCTGATTGCCGACATGACCGCCCCCGCTACCACCACGCCGTTGCCCGCCTGGATTCCATTGAAACAACCGCTGTTCCGCATGCTGTGGGGCACCTGGCTGACGGCCAACATCTGCATGTGGATGAATGACGTGGCCGCAGCCTGGCTGATGACCTCGCTCAGCAGCAGCCCGGTGCTGGTGGCGCTGGTGCAGGCGGCGTCCACCTTGCCGGTGTTCCTGCTGGGGGTGCCATGCGGGGCGCTGGCGGATATCGTCGATCGGCGCCGCTTTTTTATTGCCACCCAGTTCTGGGTTGCCGCCGTGGCCATCACCCTGAGCCTGACCACCTTTCTGGACCTGCTGACGCCGGGGCTGTTGCTGACGCTGACGTTTGCCTACGGCATCGGCCTGGCCATGCGCTGGCCGCTGTTTGCGGCACTGATTCCCACCCTGGTGCCGCGGGTCGAGCTGCCGGGCGCGCTGGTGCTCAATGCGGTGGCGATGAACCTGTCGCGGGTGATCGGCCCCATTGTCGCCGGCGGCATCATCGCCGCGGCCGGCAGTGGCTACGTGTTTCTGCTCAACGCGGTGCTGTCGGTAGCCATTGGCCTGCTGCTGCTGACCTGGCGTCATCAGCAAAAGGTCAGCTCGCTACCGGGCGAGCGCTTCTTCGGCGCCATCCGCGTCGGGCTGCAGTACGTGCGGCAGTCGCCGGAGCTGCACATCATCATGCTGCGGGTGTTTACCTTCTTTACCTTGTCCACCGCCTTGCTGGCGTTGCTGCCGCTGGTGGCGCGGCGCTTTCCTGGCGCCGGGGCCGGCACCTTTACCCTGCTGCTGGCCAGCATGGGCGCCGGCGCGGTGCTGGCGGCGTTCCTGCTGCCGTATGTGCGCCAGCACCTGCCGCGCGACACCCTGTTGCGCTACGGCACGCTGCTGCATGCCGCCATTACCGTGCTGGTGGCGCATGTGCCCAGCCCATGGATGGCCGCCGTGCTGATGCCGCTGGCCGGCATGGCGTGGATCTCGGTGGCCAACTCGCTGACGGTGTCGGCGCAGGCGGCGCTGCCGGACTGGGTGCGCGCGCGTGGTATGTCCATCCACCAGATGACCATGATGGGCTCCAGCGCGCTGGGTGCTGCGCTGTGGGGGCAGGTGGCCAGCATCAGCAGCGTGCCGGCAGCGCTGACGATTGCCGCCGGCTGCGCCTTGCTGGGCTTGCTGCTCACCCGCCGGCTGACACTGGGGATACACAACGAGGACAAGTCGCCGGTGCGGCTGTGGCAGGCGCCGGAAGTCGCCATCGACATCGAGCCGGACGAAGGTCCGGTCTTGATCATGGTGGAGTACCGCATTGACCCGCGCCGCGCCGAGGAGTTTGCCCAGCTGATGCGCGAAACCCGGCGCTCGCGGCTGCGCAACGGCGCCTTGTCGTGGGAACTGTTTCACGATACCGCCGAGCCCGGCGTCTATATTGAACAGTTCACCGACAGTTCGTGGCTGGAATACTTGCGCCGCAACGAGCGCGGCACCGCTGCCGACCTCAGCCTGCGCGACCGCCGGCATGAACTGCATCTGGAGACCGCACCGCCGCGCATCCGCCGTTTCATCGCGGCGCCGGTGGCGCGCTGAAATACCCTTGACCGGCGTCATGTCTGCCGCGACCCGCCGCGCCGCACAATGCAAGCAAGCTCAACACAGGTGCTGCCGACATGACTCTCACCCGCTGTTTTACCCAGGTGCATCGCACCTGTGACGATCAATTCGTGGCCGTGGAAAATGCACTGCGCGATGGCGACTGGCCGCAGGTAGTGACCAGCTGCACGGCCTTCTGCCAGGCGATGGAACACCACTTTGCCGAAGAGGAAAACGTGCTGTTTCCGGCTTTTGAACAGGCCAGCGGCATGAGCCAGGGGCCTACCGTGGTGATGCGCCACGAACACGCCGAAATGCGGGTGCTGATGGACGAGATGCGCGCCGCCGCCGCGGCGCTGGATGGCGACGGTCTGGCCGGCGCTGCCGATACCCTGTTGCTGCTGATGCAGCAGCACAACCTGAAGGAGGAGAACATCCTGTACCCGATGTGTGATCGCGTAGGCGATATGAGCGTGCTGTTGGCGGAGCTGGGCCATGTCCCCGCGTGACCTGCGCGGCCTGCTGCCGCCCGAGCCGATAGAAGTCATCCTGGATGCGGTGGACGAAGGGGCCAGCGGCCAACGTCTGTCCTTTGTGCTGCCGCACTTTCCCGGCCCCCTGTTGCCGATGCTGCGCGACCGTGGCGTGCGCTTCGACAGCGAAATGCTGCCGGACATGTCCGGCGTGATCTTCCACGTGGATATTCCCTGATGCAGGCGATACCCAGTTATGACAGCGCACCGCCACTCGCCCTGCCGGTGCGTTTTTTCATGGCGGCGTGGGTCTGGCTGTTGTTGCTGGCCGGCGCCTGGATAGGCACGGCCGATGGCGGCTATCCGTCCCCCGGGCTGTGGCTGCCGCTGCATATGCTGGCGCTGGGGGTGCTGGGCAATGTGATGCTGGGCGCGCTGCTGCAATTGCTGGCGGTGGTGTCGGCGCTGGCCTTTCCGCGCCCGGGGCTGTGGCAGCACGGCCTGTGGGGCTGCTGGCAGGCGGGCTGCGCCGCGCTGGCGCTGGGCTTTGCCGGCGGCCTGTCGCCGCACTGGCTGCAGCTGGCCAGCGTGGCCCTGCTGGCGGCAATGTGCTTGCTGCTCTGGCTGTGGTACTTGCTGTGGCAGAGTCCGGCACAGGACAGCAGCAGCCGTGGCCTGCGCCTGGCGCTGCTGTGTCTGCTGCTGACGCTGGGGCTGGGGGTGGCACAACTGGGTGTGTTCGGCTGGGGCCTGTCCTGGCCATTGCTGAGCTTGCTGCCGCTGCATCGGCTGGCGGCGCAGGGCTGGGTATGGCTGCTGCTGGTGGCGGTGGCGCAGGTGATTCTGCCGATGTTCCTGCTGACGCCGGCCTTGCCCGGCTGGTGGCAGCGCTGGGCATCGCCCGGCTGGGGCGGACTGTTGCTGCTGGCCGCGGTGTTGTCACTGCTGTGGCCGGACGGTGGCTGGTGGTGGCTGGCTGCGCTGCCGTTGCCGCTGTGTGGCTGGGTGTGGGGCAAGGCGTTGCTACACAGCCGCCGCCCGCATGAATGGCTGCCCCGTTACTGGCAGCTGGCGCTGGGGCTGATGCTGGCGCTGTGTCTGGCGTTCATCGCCGGGCAGTGGCAGGACAGTGACTGGCTGCGCCGCTTGCAGGGCTGGCTGCTGCTGCCGGGCGTGGTGCTGACGCTATGCGTGGGCATGTTGTACCGCATCATCCCGTTCCTGCTGTGGCTGCAGCTGCGGCGCGGCGTCAAGCCGCAACAGAAGGTGCCATCGCTGCAGGTGCTGCTGCCAGAGGCAAAAGCTCGGCAGGGCTGGCGTGCGGTGTGCCTGTGGCAGCTGTGCGGCGTGGCCTGGTGTCTGGCCCCCGGCCTGTGGCTGCTGCCGGCGCTGGCCGGTACGCTGCTGGCGTTGCTGCTGGGCTGGCACTACCACGCCGCCTGGCGTTGCTGGCGACTGGGCACGCAGCCGGTGGCCAAGGCGGTGCCGGTGGCCAAGGCGGTGCCGGTGGAGTAAGGCGCTGCCGGTGCCAAAGGCCATGGGGCACACTCGGTAGCGGCAGCAAGGGCAAAAAGGTTGGCCGCAAAGTTCATCGCTTTGCGGCCAACCTTTTGCGTTGTCGAGAGCGAATGCGCTGTCAGTCGGCGCTGCACTCCGCGGTTTGTCGCTGCCAGCGGCTGGCCAGCGCCACCACTTCTCCGATCACCAGCAGTGCCGGCGGTTGCGGGCCTTCCTGTGCCACGCAGTCGGCCAGTGTGCCGAGGGTGCAGCGCAGTACCCGTTGCCGTGGCGTGGTGGCCTGTTCGATCACTGCCACCGGCGTATCGCCACTGCGGCCATGTGCCTGTAGCTCGTTGGCGATGGCGGCGGCCTCACCCAGCCCCATGTACACCACCACGGTCTGTTCGCGGCCGCTGTGTGCCGCCCAGTCCAGCCCGCTGGCGCCGTCGCGGCGATGGCCGGTGACCAGGCTGACGCCTTGCGCACAGTCGCGATGGGTCAGCGGGATGCCGGCGGCGGCTGCTGCACCCACCGCGGCGGTGATGCCGGGTACCACTTCTACCTCGATGCCGGCTGCCAATAGCGCCGCCAACTCCTCGCCGCCGCGGCCGAACAGCAGTGGGTCGCCGCCTTTCAGCCGCACCACGCGCTGGCCTGCCTGCGCCTCGGTTAGCAGCAGCTGGTTGATCTCATGCTGCGGCAGGGTGTGGCGGCTGGCGCGCTTGCCGACACAGATCAGCCGCGCGCGCTTGTTGACCAGCGCCAGTATTTCTTCGGCCACCAGCAGGTCGTACAGCACCACGTCGGCCTCGGCCAGGCGGCGCAGCGCCTTGAGGGTGAGCAGGTCCGGATCGCCGGGGCCGGCACCGACCAGGCTGACCTGGCCGCCGTGCAGCGGGGCGGGATGGGGAAAGGGCAGGGCGGGGTTCATGCGGTTCTCCGCAACGATGGAATGACGCCAGTGTAGGAAGGGCAGGCTCTGGAAATCGTTGATCGCGGTCAATGCTATCGGGAAGCCCGAAAACGTACATTTCGGGCTGAAATGCCGGGATGCCGGAGCAGATGACTAGGAGGTTGCGATGAGCGCCAGTTTCACCAAATCCACCGCGCGCAATATTTTTTATGGCGGCGCGGTGTTCTTCTTCCTGCTGTTTGTCGCACTCACGTTCGACACCGTGCAGGCGCTGCCCAAGCGGGATAACCGGGCCAACCTCACCGAACAGGTGGCGCGCGGCAAGAAGCTGTGGGAGACCAACAACTGTATCGGTTGTCACACCCTGCTGGGCGAGGGCGCCTATTTTGCGCCGGAGCTGGGCAACGTCTACCAGCGCCGCGGCCCGGATTTCATCAAGGCCTGGATCAAGGCGCAACCTACCGGCGTGCCGGGCCGTCGCCAGATGCCTAATTTCCATCTGACCGATGCACAACTGGACGATCTGGTGGCGTTCCTGAAATACAGCTCCGAGATCAATACCAACAACTGGCCGCCGAACATCGAAGGCTGAGCCTGCACCGCTTGCTGACTTACTTACCCAGGAGACGAGCATGACTTCCTCCACTACGGCCACACTGAACCCGGCAACGGGCAAGGCGGCGGCCAACGTTCAACTCAAATACCGCTCGCAGGCGGTGGCCAAGCCGTACTTCATGGCTGCCATCGGTCTGTTTGTCGGCCAGATCATCTTTGGTCTGGTGATGGGCCTGCAGTACGTGATCGGCGATTTCCTGTTCCCGGAAATCCCGTTCAACGTGGCGCGCATGGTGCACACCAACCTGCTGATCGTCTGGCTGCTGTTCGGCTTTATGGGCGCAGGCTACTACCTGATCCCGGAAGAATCCGAGCGCGAGCTGCACAGCCCGAAACTGGCCATCATCACCTTCTGGGTGTTCCTGATCGCCGGGGCGCTCACCATCGTCGGTTATCTGGCAGTGCCGTATGCCACGCTGGCCAAGATAACCGGCAACGACTTGTTACCCACCATGGGGCGCGAGTTCCTGGAGCAACCCACCATTACCAAGGTCGGTATCGTGGTGGTGGCGCTGTCCTTCCTGTTCAACCTCAGCATGACGGTGCTTAAAGGTCGCAAGACCAGCATCAGCATGGTGATGATGATGGGTTTGTGGGGGCTGGCGATCTTCTTCCTGTTCTCGTTCTATAACCCGATCAACCTGGTGCTGGACAAGTACTTCTGGTGGTGGGTGGTCCACTTGTGGGTGGAAGGGGTCTGGGAACTGATCATGGGTGCCATGCTGGCCTTCGTGCTGGTGAAAGTGACCGGCGTGGACCGCGAAGTAGTCGAAAAATGGCTGTACGTGATCATCGCCATGACGCTGATTACCGGCATCATCGGTACCGGTCACCATTACTTCTGGATTGGTACGCCTAGCTACTGGCAGGTGTTTGGCTCGGCCTTCTCCGCACTGGAGCCGATCCCGTTCTTCATGATGACGCTGTTCTCGTTCAACATGGTGAACAAGCGCCGCCGCGAACACCCGAACAAGGCTGCCGTACTGTGGGCGCTGGGTACCGGTGTGATGTCCTTCCTGGGCGCTGGCGTGTGGGGCTTCCTGCACACCCTGGCTCCGGTTAACTACCTGACCCACGGCACGCAGATTACCGCCAGCCACGGTCACATGGCCTTCTACGGCGCCTACGCCATGGTGGTGATCACCATGATCTCCTACACCATGCCGATCCTGCGTGGCCGCGAAGCCAACAGCAACCGTTCGCAAGTGGTGGAGATGTGGTCGTTCTGGCTGATGACCATCGCCATGGTGTTCATCACCCTGTTCCTGACCGCTGCCGGCATCCTGCAGGTATGGATGCAGCGCATGGGCGATCACCCGCTGTCGTTCATGGCAACGCAAGACCAGCTCACCTTCTTCTACTGGCTGCGTGAAGGCGCCGGGGTGATGTTTGCTGCCGGTCTGGTGTTGTACATCATCAGCTTCTTCGTGCGCGGTGATGCGCGCGACTGATTCCGTGTATGTGTGTGTGTAACGGTTGGCGCCCCTGCAAGGGGGCGCCTTTTTTACGCGCACCGCGGCTGTGCCGAGCACGATGGCAGTGCCTGCTGCGCGGACGATGATTGACTTGCCGCTTCCATGTGGCGGTAACGGGCTTCCTGTCCGGTTCGCCCCGAATGGATTTTTACTGGCCGCCTCCAGCCCCGGAGCCGGCCCGGAGCACGACAATGCAGACGACAAGGTTGGCCGCCAGCGCACCGCGTACGGTGCCGGGTGATCTGGCGATGTGGTTTTTCATCCTGGCGGAGCTGGCGGTATTCGGCCTGTTCTTCGCCATCTACGGCGTGGTGCGCGCGCGCCAGCCGGCACTGTTCGCCGCCGGGCAGCAGCAGCTGTCATTGCTGCCGGCGATCATCAACACCCTGCTGCTGATTGCCGGCAGTGCGGCGGTGGCGGCGGCGGTGCGCAGTTTTGCCGCCGGCCGCGCGCGGCATGGCCAGCGCTGGCTGCTGGCGTCGCTGGCCTGTGGCGGCGGCTTTCTGCTGCTCAAGAGCATGGAGTTCGCCGCCAAGTTCGGCGCCGGCATCACCCTGTCCAGCAACGATTTCTGGATGTTCTACCTGGCGCTGACCGGCTTTCACTACCTGCACGTGGTGCTGGGCATGGTGATCATCGCCGCGGTGTATCTCCGTGCGCGGCAAGGGGCTTACGATGCGGCCAACCATGTCGGCGTGGAAACCGCTGCCGCCTACTGGCATATGGTGGATCTGGTGTGGCTGGTGCTGTTTGCGCTGGTGTACGTGGCGCACTGAATGCCGCTGCTGTGCCAACGGCAGAACAATGCATTCTGGATAGCCTGGCTGTGACGGGCGGCTGGACAGGGTAGAGTGGTGGCCAATGTGTTTGCCTTCCCACCCATCCGAAAGGAACACCATGTCCCAGCCATATCAGTTGTATGTCGACAGCCAGTACCTGAGCCCCTATGCCATGTCGGTGTTCGTCACCCTCACCGAAAAAGGTTTGCCGTTCGAACTGCGTACCGTCGATCTGGAAAGCGGCGCCAACCGCCAGCCGGATTACGCGGCGCTGTGCGGCATGCAGCGGGTGCCGCTGCTGCAGGCGGGTGATTTCCGCCTCGCCGAATCGTCCGCCATCAGCGAATACCTGGAAGACAGCCACCCGGCGCCGGCGGTGTATCCGGCGGCGCCGCAGCAACGCGCGCTGGCGCGGCAAGTGCAGGCCTGGCTGCGCAGCGATCTCGTGCCGCTGCGTGAACAGCGCACCACCGAAGTGGTATTCCGCCGCCCGGCCATCGCGCCGCTGGATGCCGCCGGACAGCAGGCCGCGGCCAAGCTGGTGGCCGTGGCGTCCGGCCTGCTGGCGCATGGCGGCGCTAACCTGTTCGGCGACTGGTGCATCGCCGATGCCGACCTGGCGCTGATGCTGCAGCGCCTGCTGCGTGCCGGCGATCCGCTGCCGCAGCACTTGGCCGACTATGCCGCGCAGCAGTGGCAGCGCCCGTCGCTGCAGGCCTGGCGTCAGCTGCAAGCCGCCTGAGCGTAAGCGCTCTCCCTGCCACGCCCGCTGCACGCGGGCGTTTTCTTGCCTGTCGTCAAGGTTGGCCGCCGCCCTGCTGCGGCATGCTTCGGCCATGACTTCCCCCGTTTCCCACCGCGGGCTGTGGCTGGTTTGGCTATGGCTTTCCGTCCTTACCCTGTTGCTGGCCTTGCTGGCCGATTGGCGCGCCGGCGGCCATGCCGTGGCGCTGCTGGCGCTCGCCGGTGCCTGGCTCAAGGGCGTGGCGGTGGCCGAAGAGTTCATGGCGCTGCGCCATGCGCCGCTATGGCTGCGCAGCTGCGTGCATGGCTGGCTGCTGCTGGTCTGCGGCGGCCTGCTCACCAGTTTCCTGTAGGAGCCCCCAGATGAATGCCCCCGTCCACGCCGCCATTGCGGCCAACGTTCCTTACTACCAGCCGGTGGCCGACGAGTGCCAGGTGTTTGAAAGCGCCTGGCGCCGGCAACTGCCGGTGCTGATCAAGGGCCCCACCGGCTGCGGCAAGACCCGCTTCGTTGCCCACATGGCGGCGCGCCTGGGGCTGCCGCTGTTCACCGTGTCCTGCCATGACGACCTGTCCGCCGCCGACCTGGTCGGCCGTCACCTGATCGCCGGCGGCGATACCAGCTGGTGCGATGGCCCGCTGACCCGTGCGGTGCGCGAAGGCGGTATCTGCTACCTGGACGAAGTGGTGGAAGCGCGCAAGGACACCACCGTGGTGCTGCACCCGCTCACCGACGACCGCCGCATCCTGCCGATCGAGCGCACCGGCGAAGAGTTGGCCGCACCGCCCGGCTTCATGCTGGTGGTGTCGTACAACCCGGGCTACCAGCATGTACTGAAGACGCTGAAACCATCCACCCGCCAACGCTTCGTGGCGCTGAGTTTCGACTTTCCCTCGGTCGAGGTGGAAATGGCGGTGCTGCGCCACGAAGGCGGCGCCGACGAGGCACTGGCCACGCGGCTGGTGGCACTGGCCGGCCAGATCCGCCGCCTCACCGGTTACGACCTGGACGAAGCCGTCAGCACCCGTTTGCTGGTGTACGCCGCCAAGCTGATCGCCAGCGGCATGGACCCGCGCAGCGCCTGCCGCGTGGCGCTGGTGGAGCCGCTGTCGGACGAGGCGGACACCATTGCCGCACTGCTGGCGGTGGTGGACACCCAGTTTGGCCACTGACATGGACGAGGCCGACCGCCAGCGCGCCATCTGCGCCCACGCGCTCTACCTGCTCAACCTGCTGCTGGCGCCGGGCATCGGTTTTCTGCTGCTGTGGCGCTGCCGCCGCCGCTGGCAGCCGCAGGCCAGCCCGGCCTTACAGCAGCATCTGCAGCAGGCATTTACCGCCGCCTTGTGGAGCGGCGTGTTGCTGCTGCTGGTCACCGCCGCCGTGCCGCTGTTGGGCGGCTTTGGCAACAGCACCACCTGGGTGGTGCTGATCCTGTACTTCACCCTGATTCATGCCGCCCTGGTGCTGTCCGGCGCCTATGCGCTGGCACGGGCCATGGCCGGTTTGCCGTGCCGCTACCCGCTGCCCGGCCTGTGGCGGCCACGCTAGAAGGGAAGCGCCAATATGGAAGACATCGTCGGCGGCTGGTGGGACAAACTCATCCGCCGCGCCGCTTATCGCGGCTACCCGCAGGCCGCCGTCGCGCTGGTCGATATCGAAAAACAGGCGCCGCTGTTCTTTCGCGCCATGGGCGGCGAGCCGGCGCTCACCATCAAGAGCGCGGTCGGCACTGCCCACGGTGCGCGCCGCCGGCTGCTGGAACGCATCGCCGGCAGCAACACCCAGGTGGAGCTGGCCTGGCGCGACGGCCAGTCGCTGTACCTGCCGGAAAAAATCGACCTGTACCCGGATGCCGCGCGCAACCGCGACTTGTACTTCTGGCTGATGGCGCTGGCGGCGCAGCCGCTACCGGCCGGCGACTGGCTGACGCGCAACCGCCGCGCCACTGCCGCCGCCCTGGCTGCCATGCCGGGCCTCGCCACGCTGTACCAGCGGCTGGTGGCGGCGCTGCTGCCGCTGCGCGACAGCCCGCGCGAGCCGGCCGCCGCCGCGCAGGAAGCCGCCATCCGCCTGGCATTGCAACAGCCGGAGGCCGATATCAGCCTGCCGGCAGCGCGCACCCCGCCGCAGCCGGTGCTGCTGTGGCTGCACCCGGCACCGCCTACCGCCGTAGCGGCCAACGCCGACGATGGCCAGACCCCGGACAGCTCGCACGGCGACAGCCGTGACGGCAAGCAGCGCCGCCGCTACCGTGCGCGCCGCGAAACGCCGGACGAGCGCAAGAGCGGCATGCTGCTGCAGTTCCGCGCCGAAAGCATCTTCACCTGGGACGACTACGTGAAGGTGAACCGCCACCAGGACGACGACGAATCCGACGACGGCGCTGCTGCCGAAGACATGGACCGTCTCACCGTGGCGCGAGACGGCCACACTCGCTCCAGCCGCCTCAAGTTCGACCTCGACCTGCCGGCCGCGGCCTACGACGACACCCCGCTCGGTGGCGGCATCCTGCTGCCGGAATGGGACTGGAAGCGGCAGCGGCTGGTGGCCGATCACTGCCGGCTGCAACCGATGCTGCCGCGTGATGCCCAGCCGGCCGGCCTGCCGGAAAACCTGCAGCCGCTGGCGCGGCGCCTGCGCCGCCAGTTCCAGGCGCTGTCGCCGGAACGCACGCGCAAGAGCGGCGAAGCCAGCGGTCCGGACATCGACCTCGACCGGCTGATCCGCTTCCTGGCCGAGCAGAAGAGCGGCGTGGCCGTGGCCGAACCCGCCCTGTACCAGGCGTGGCCGCCGGGCGGGCGCAGCATGGCCTGCCTGCTGCTGGCCGACCTGTCGCTATCCACCGAAAGCTGGCTGGGCGAGGCCGGGCAGGTGATCCACGTCATCCGCGACAGCCTGCTGCTGTTTGCCGAGGCGCTGGCCGCCTGCGGCGACAGTTTTGGTCTGTACGGTTTTTCCAGCATCCGCCGCAGCGAGGTGCGCTACCTGCTGCTGAAGGATTTCGCCGAGCGCTACGACGACGCCGCGCGCGGCCGCATCCTGGCGATCCGCCCCGGCTACTACACGCGCATGGGCGCCGCCATCCGCCAGTCCACGCGCATCCTGCTGGAACAGCCGGCGCAGCGCCGGCTGTTGCTGATCGTGTCCGACGGCAAGCCCAACGACCTCGATCACTACGAAGGCCGCTACGGCGTGGAAGACACCCGCCGCGCGGTGCTGGAAGCCAAGCAGGCCGGGCTGATCCCGTTCTGCGTCACGGTGGACAAGGAAGCCGGCGATTACCTGCCGCACCTGTTCGGCCGCCGCGGTTACACCGTGGTGCACGATGCGCGGCGGCTGCCGCAGGTGTTGACCAGCCTGTATGCGGGGCTGACCGCCTGACGCTGGAGTCCGGTGTAGGGCGGGGGGCGCCACGCCCTTGTCCCTTTCGCCGGGCGGAAGCGGCGACTGCAAACATCGTCCACGCTGCGGATGTACCACCTGGCGCGTGATGGCGCCAAGGTTGGCCGCATCCGCGGCACAAGGCATGCGGCCAACCTTGGCCGCCAGACAAGGAGGCCGCCATGGCCAAGAAATTCCCCATCCACCCGGCCCACCCGGAGCGTCTGTGCTGGGGCTGCGACAAATACTGTCCGGCCGGATCGTTGCAGTGCGGCAACGGTTCCGGTCGCACCCAGCACCCATCCGAAGTGCTGGGCGACGACTGGTATCTGCACGGCGACTGGGGCCTGGAGCTGGAAGAAAATAACCCTGTCGACGTGTCCGGAAAGCGTTGATTCGAATCAATGCTGCCGTCCTGACCACAGGCGGAAGATGCGCGCATCGATTCCTTCATAGCGTGGTGGAGAACATCATGAAATTCCCGAGGATGAGCGCGCTCGCACAGGGCGTGTTGCTGGCAAGTCTGCCGTTGGCCGCATCGTTGGCTTGGGCCGACGCTGCAAACAAACCGGTTACCCAGCCGGAAGTTGCCTATCAGGCCGGCGGCTCGCCGCTGGCCGGCGAGGAGATGCACCAGAACATCAACCCCAAAGCGCCGCCGATGACCAAGGCGGAGTTCGCCCGTGCCAAGCAGATCTATTTCGAGCGCTGCGCCGGCTGTCATGGCGTGCTGCGCAAGGGTGCCACCGGCAAGCCGCTGACGCCGGACATCACCCTGGGCAAGGGTACCGATTACCTGAAGATCTTCATCGCCTACGGCAGCCCGGCCGGTATGCCCAACTGGCAGACCTCGGGCGAGATGAGCGAGCAGGACGTGGACCTGATGGCGCGCTACATCCAGCAAGAGCCGCCGACGCCACCGGAATACTCGCTGGCCGACATCGAAAACTCGCGCAAGGTGCTGATCCCGGTGGACAAGCGCCCGACGCGCAAGATGAACAACTACAACCTGGACAACCTGTTCTCGGTAACGCTGCGTGACAGCGGCGAAGTGGCGCTGATCGATGGCGACAGCAAGCAGATCATCAACATCGTCAAGACCGGTTACGCGGTGCACATCTCGCGCCTGTCCAGCTCCGGCCGCTACCTGTACGTGATCG
>CAMLGD010000043.1 GCA_946479405.1 uncultured Vogesella sp. | reverse complement strand
CGCCATACCGGCCAGAGCGTGGCCGATGCCATCCGCAAGCTGGTGGATGACAGCGAGGCGATGGCCAATGTGATTGCCAACGGCAGCAACATCAGCTTCATGGAAGTGGTGAAGCTGGATCACATCGTGTTCAAGCTGGATATCTATAAGGCGTTTATCGGTTACCACCAGCTGCAGGCGGAGCAAGTAAGCAGTCACCGCCACTGCCGGCTGGGCAAGTGGTACTACGAGGGTCGCGGTTACCAGGAGTGCCGCGGCAGCGCGCAGTATGCCCAGCTGGAGGCTCCGCACGAGAAAGTACACGAGCTTGGCCGCCAGGCGCTGCAGGCCTTCCACGACGCCGACTTCAACCGCGCTACCCGCGCGCTGCACGATATGGAGCGCGCATCGTCGGAAGTCATGGAGGTGCTGACCCTGCTGGAACAGACGCCCTGCCAGCACAAGATGGGCTAAACCACCCTGCCTCTCGCCCCGCCCTGTGCGGGGCGAATGGTTTCTGGCGCCGCCACACAGCGGTTAGCCGCGCAGGCACAGCCAACGGCGCTCCATGATGCGGGTACGCAATACCCCTCCCTGCTACTCTCCACCCGCCCACCGCCATATGCGGCCAACCTTGACCGGCCAAACTGGCCACCGTGCCGACGACAAAACACTGGCGGCGCCCTGGTTAGCGCATGCACAACGATGAAGATTCATTAAGCGCTTGACCGCTTGCCGGCGCTGATCAGCAACGGTCACAAACGGTCAAACAGTGGCTACACGACCACCGAATAGCGCCGCACGGCTATTGCTAGACTGCAAACATCCCGATACATCTGAGGAGTACATCATGCGAATCGCCACTATCATCACTACGGCGGCCCTGGCGCTGTCGGCCTCTGCAGCCATGGCAGACCATTTGGACAGTGTGCTGGGCGGCGCCATTGGCGGGGCTGCCGGCGCAGCGATCGGTCAGAGTGTGGGCGGTCGCGACGGCGCCATCATCGGCAGCGCCATTGGCGGTGCCACCGGGGTGATCCTGACCCAGCAGCAGCGCGAGCGGGTGATCATTCGCCAGCCACGCCCGCAGCCGGTGTACTACGCGGTGCCGGTACAGCCACGCCCGTACTACTACATGGTCAAACCCGACAAACACTTCTACAAGCACCATCGCAAGCATGGCCACTGGGGCGACCGCGACGGTTGGGATAACCGCGGTGGCTGGGGTGACCATGATCGCAGGGGCGATGACGACTAAACCCGCACCGGAACCCGGCATGAAAAAAGCCGCTGCAAACGCAGCGGCTTTTTTTTGCGCCCCATGACCAGCATGGGGCAGGCAAGGCTTAGCCCTTTACCACCTGGGCAATCGCCTCGGCCACGGCGCCGATGTTCTTGCTGTTCAGCGCGGCCAGGCAGATGCGGCCGGTAGATACGGCGTAGATGCCGAACTCTTCCTTCAGGCGCTCTACCTGAGCCGCGGTCAGGCCAGTGTAGGAGAACATACCGCGCTGCTGGATCACGAAGCTGAAATCCTGTGCCACGTTCTGAGCCTTGATGGCGTCAACCAGACCACTGCGCATGGCACGGATGCGGTCACGCATGCCGGCCAGCTCGTCTTCCCACATCTGGCGCAGCTCGCTGCTGCCCAGCACTGCAGCCACTACCGCGCCGCCGTGGATCGGCGGGTTGGAATAGTTGGTGCGGATCACACGCTTCAGCTGCGACAGCACGCGCGCGGCTTCTTCCTTGCTCGCGGTCACGATGGACAGCGCGCCCACGCGCTCGCCGTACAGCGAGAAGCTCTTGGAGAAGGAGCTGGACACAAAGAACTGCAAGCCGGAAGCGGCAAACAGGTCCACTGCCACCGCATCCGGGGCGATGCCTTCGGCAAAGCCCTGGTAAGCCATGTCGAGGAACGGCACCAGGCCACGCTCGCGGCAGATTTCCACTACCTCAGCCCACTGCGCGTCGGACAGGTCGGCACCGGTCGGGTTGTGGCAGCAGGCGTGCAGGATGATCACGGAACCGGCGTCCAGGCCCAGCAGGAAGGACTTCATGCCGGCAAAGTTCACGCCACGGGTAGCCGCATCGTAGTACGGGTAGTTTTCCACTTCGAAGCCAGCGGCTTCGAACAGTGCGCGGTGGTTTTCCCAGGACGGATCGCTGATGTACACCTTGGCAGTCGGGTTCAGGCGCTTGAGGAAGTCGCCACCAATCTTCAGCGCACCAGTACCGCCCAGTGCCTGCGCAGTTACCACGCGGCCGGCGGCGATCAGTTCGCTGTCAGCGCCCAGCAGCAGGTTCTGTACGGCCTGGTTGTAGCTGGCCGGGCCTTCGATCGGCTGGTAGCCGCGCGGCGGCATGGCTTCCAGACGGGCTTTCTCGGCGGCCTTGACAGCGGCCAGCAGCGGGATCTTGCCGTTATCATCGTAATAAACGCCAACGCCCAGGTTCACTTTGTTGCTACGGGTATCAGCGTTGAAGGCTTCGTTCAGACCCAGAATCGGGTCGCGCGGGGCCATTTCGACGGCGGCGAAAATCGAAGAGGACATGCGGGGCTCCATTAAATGCACGGGTAGCAAGCGGCGCACGGCCAACCTGCAAGGTGATGAAAACCGGATGGCGCAAGTCTATCACGCCGCCCACGACCGCGCTGCGGCAAGGGTCTTGACCCGTTGGCGCTATGATTGCAAACGGGCCAGTAAAGCCGGCACATCCTGCCACGTCACCTGGCTGACTGGCACCATGACATCGTCGGCCATGCGCTCATCCGGCAGCTTTGTTTCAATTCCACCCAGACGCCGATAAATCGCCCGCGCCGGCAAGTTGCCATCCAGCACGTGCAGCAGCAACGCCTGCCCCGGCCAGCCGGCGGCAACTTCCGCCGCCGCCCAGGCCAATAGCTGCTTGCCCAGACCATGCCCCTGCCACACCGGCAGCACATGCAGATTGTCCAGATACACGCCCTGCGCCGGCGCAAAGCCTGGTTGCAGGCAGACAAAGCCCGCCGCCACTTCGCCCACACGGACAATGCATACCCGGTATTCTCCGGCCGCGGCATGCATGCGCTGCTGCCATTTTTCCACCATCTCGCCGCTGGCCTGCTCGTCCAGGTAGCGCTCCGGCAGCAGGCCGCGATACGCCACTCGCCAGCTGCGCCAGTGCAGTCCGGCCAACAGCGCAGCATCGTCGGCGCTGGCGACAGTCAAAACGGGATCAAACATGATAGGCTCCGGGCAAATTCTGTCTGGATCATGCTATCCCCCTCTTTGCTACCGAGACAAACGCATGCAACTCATCCGCTTCGATTCGCTGCCGGCCACGCCGTGGAAAAACGGTGGCGGCATTACCCGCCAGCTGCTGATTCACCCAGCTGCGGCCAACCTGGACACCTTCTCGCTGCGCGTCAGCATTGCCGATGTCGACAGCGACGGTCCGTTCTCCGACTTCAGCGGCATCGACCGCACCCTGGGCCTGCTGTCCGGCCACGGCCTCTGCCTGCATGAAAACGAGCAAGCCGTGGCAACGCTGCGGCCCGGCGGCGAGCTGCTGGCGTTCGATGGCGGTCGCCACATCAGCAGTACGCGCAGCAATGGCAAGGTGCAGGATTTCAACGTGATGACGCGCCGTGGGTATGCCAGCCATCAGGCCCGCTATCTGCAGGTAAAAGAGCCCACCGAGCTGGCGAGCAGCGGCCCAACGCTGCTGCTGCTGGCCGACGGCAACGCGCTACTGGCCAGCGATGGCCACGACACACAACAACTGGCGTACCGCGATGCGCTGTGGCTGCCGCACGGCGGCACGCTGCAGCTGTTGGCCAGCGCGCCCTGCCGCCTGATCGTGGTCGAGGTACAGCTGGCATGAGCGTTGCCTCGCCCTGCATCGGCGTCTGCCAGCTGGATGGCAGCGGCCGCTACTGCACCGGCTGCCTGCGCACGCTGGACGAGATCGCCGGCTGGTCGCAGGCCGACGATGCGCAAAAACAGGCGGCGCTGACCCGCATCGCCACATTGTCGCAGCCCGGCACCGTGCGCGACTTGCAGTGCAGCCGTTGCGGCCAACCTTTCCACTGCGGCAGCGGCGGTCAGCGCGGTGGCTGCTGGTGCGCCGACCTGCCACCGCTACTGCCCGCCGCCGGCACCGCGACAGACTGCCTGTGTCCCGGCTGCCTGCAGCAGCTGGCCACGGCGCCCGACGCTCCATGAAAAAACCCCGGCACCTGGCCGGGGTTTGACTTGCACCGCAATGCGGCTTATTCGGCGCGTACCGAGGCCAGCGCCTTGCGCTTGGCCAGCATGGAACCGGTCAGCACCACCAGCGCGGCACCGATGGCGCCCGCCACCTGGTGCGACCAGCCCGGCAGCATGCCGGTGTAGTCCAGCACGCCCTTGTCGGACAGCAGCATCGAGCCGCCGATCCAGCCCAGCAGGCCGCCGCCGAGGGTGATCACGATCGGGAAGCGATCCATCAGCTTCAGCACCAGCTGGCTGCCCCACACGATGATGGGGATGCTGATGACGATGCCGAACACCACCAGTGCCAGACTGCCATGCGAGGCACCGGCCACCGCGATCACGTTATCGAAGCTCATCACCGCATCGGCAACGATGATGGTCTTCACCGCGCCCCACAGGTGCGTGCTGCCCTGTACGTCGTGGCCGTCATCGTCCTCGCCCACCAGCAGCTGCATGCCGATCCACAGCAGCAGCAGGCCGCCAGCCAGCTTCAGGAACGGAATGTCCAGAATCTGCAGCGCAAACGCGATCAGCGCCACGCGCAGACCGATGGCGCCGACCACGCCCCAGAAAATGCCTTTCTTGCGTTGCTCTTCCGGCAGGCTGCGGCAGGCCAGCGCGATCACCACCGCGTTGTCGCCGCCCAGCAGGATGTCGATCATGATGATCTGCAGTACCGAGACCCAGAATGTGCTTTCACCGAGCATTTCAAACATTGTCTACTACCCTCCTCGTCAAATCAGGCGTACCGCCATACTGCCAGCAGTATCGCAGCTCAAACTTTCAAAAAGCTGTCAGCGCAACATATCCCATGCCAGCTTGCAGATCAGTACCGTCACCAGCACCAGGAACAGGCCACGCACAAAGCCGGCACCCTTGCGCATGGCAAGCCACGAACCGGTCAGCGCACCGACCACATTGCAGGCCGCCATCGGCAGCGCATAGGCAAACAGCACATTGCCGCTGGGAATGAAAAAGCACAGCGCCGCCACGTTGGTGGCCAGGTTCACCACCTTGGCCGCCGCCGACGCATGCAGGAAATCAAAGGCAAAAAAGCGCACAAACAGGAACATCAGGAAGCTGCCGGTGCCCGGCCCGAACAGGCCGTCGTAGAAACCGATGCCGCCGCCGATGGCGAGGCCGACCAGCATTTCGCGGCGGCCGATGCTCACCGGCTTGTGCAGCTTGCCCAAGTCTTTCTTGTGCAGGGTGTAGATTGCCATGCCGATCAGCAGCACCAGCACCAGTGGCCGCATCACACTGGCGGGAATCAGGCTCACCGCGGCGGCGCCGGCAAACGACATCACGAAGGCAGCGCCGGCGGCTGGCAACACCAGCTGCCACGGCAGGCGCACCCGTTGCAGGTAGGAACGGGCGGCAAACACGGTGCCCACCGCCGACGACATCTTGTTGGTGCCAAACAGGGTGGCCACCGATACCTGCGGCAAGGCATTGAGCAAGGCAGGGATCTGGATCAGGCCGCCGCCACCTACCGCGGCATCGATCAGGCCGGCCAGAAAGGCAAACAGACACAGAAAGCCAAGTGTCAGCATGAGCATCCTTTCGGCAAAAAGGCGCCATTGTAACGGCATTGCCGGCCGCTGGCAGCGGCTTTGGCGCAACACAAATGCTGCACTGCAGCAAAAATATTCATCCGCCGGTCTTGTGGCGGTCACAGTTCTGGCACAATACCGGTGTTGCCCAACCATTACCGCTACACGCCATGAATCCTGAACAACTGGGTTATGTTGCCGCCCTGCTCACCACCGGCAGCTTTCTGCCCCAGGTCCTGCACACGCTGAAAAGCCGCGATACGCGCAGCATTTCGCTGGCGATGTACCTGATGTTCGTTAGCGGCACCCTGCTGTGGCTGCTGTATGGCTGGCATATCGGCTCGGTGCCGGTGATTGCGGCCAACCTGATCACCACGCTGCTGGCGTCCATCATCCTGGCAATGAAGCTGCGGCAGCTGTGGCTTGGCCGCCGCTGAGCGCAACGCAAATGACAAGGCCCCGCAACGCGGGGCCTTGTGCATGATGGCGGCAGCTTACTTGCCTATGCCTTGCAGCATCGGCTCCAGCAGCCCGCTGAAACCTTCCCAGATGATCTGCACCCCCAGACACAGCAGGATGAAGGCGGTCAGACGCAGAAACACCACCGCCCCGGTCTGCCCCAGGTAGCGCAGGAACTTGTCGGCGTGCAGCAGGCACCACCAGATCAGCAAACAGGTCACCGATACCGCCGCCACCGCCGCCAGCGGTGCCACAGTGAATTTCACCAGCGCCTTGCCGCTGCTGGTCAGCGAGGCGCCCACGGTGATAGCCACCGAGATCGAGCCCGGCCCCACCGTCATCGGGAAGGTCAGCGGGTAAAACGCGCGCTGCTTCAGCGTTTCGCGGTTTTCCAGCTCATCCACACCGGGGGTGTTTTCCGCCGGGTTGTCATTGAGCATGCGCCAGGCCGCAATGGTAATCAGCAAGCCACCGGAAATCTGCACCACCGGCAGCGACACGCCAAAGAAACTCAGCACAAAGCCGCCGACATACATGCTGCCCAGCAGCAGCAGGAAGCAGTAGATGGCAATGCGCCGCGCCAGGAACGCGCGCTGCGCCTGGCTGTTGTGCGAGGTCATCGAGATGAAAAACGGCACCAGCCCCGGCGGGTTGATGATGGGCAGCAAGGCCGCGGCCACGAACAGGAACTTGCTGACGAACAGCGACAACATCGGACTCATGCGGGGGCTCCCGCCGGGTAGGCGTCATCACCGCCCGGCATGTTTTATTGATAATCGCGGCGATTCTAGCATTGCGGCCAACGTTGGCCGCAACTGTGATGGCATAAACAAAAACGCCGCCCCGGGAGCCGGAGCGGCGCTGACGAGCAGCAGGCGGGCTTACTGCTCGCGCGGCGGCAGTGCCACCTGGTCGTCTTTGCTGAACTGGTAGTCGTGGAACACCTGCTCGGCCGTCAGCAGCTGGTAGCTGCCGTCTTCCTTGCGCCAGGTGGTGTCCTTCAGCCGGTAGGTGAACTGGCCGCAGGTCCAGCAATCGAAGTTGCGCATGTGGGTGCACAGACAGGTCTTGTCCCACACCTTGATGCGACGCTCGTCCGGATGGGCCGCCACTTCGCGGTTGTAGGCCTCGATGTACTGGCAGCTGCCGCTGGCATCCAGCAGGTAGCCATAGGCTTCGCAGTTCGGGCGAATGCCGTCACCGATGGCCGGGCACTGCTTGATCATGCGCATCGGGTAGCCGGTAGGCGACAGCTGGTTCACTTCGATGTCGTCTTCGGTGGCCTTGAAGTATTCCTGCTTCACCTTGTCCGGCAGGCCACATTCGCGGGTCACGGTAAAGCGGGTGGCAACCTGCACGCCGCTGGCACCCATTTCCAGGAAGCGCACCGCATCGCTGCCGGTAAACACGCCACCGGCGGCGATCAGCGGGATATCCAGGTTTTCGGCCTTCAGCCAGTCGCGGATTTCCACCAGGATGTCGGCCAGGTTGTACTGGTCCCAGTCCATGCCGAAGCCGAGGTGACCACCGGCCAGCGGGCCTTCGACCACCACGTAGTCCGGCAGCCGCTTGGTGCGGGCAGTCTTCTTCAGGAACAGCTGCAGCGCACGCACCGACGACACGATGATACCCAGCTTGGCTTCGCGGAAGCGCGGGTGGTCCTCCAGCAGTGCAAACGAGCCCAGGTGCAGACCGGCGGCCAGGGTGATGCCGTCGATGCCGGCATCCAGCGCCGCGTGCATGCGCACTTTCAGCGTCTCCTTCGGCGCGTTCATGGTCAGTTTTTCCATGCAGTTGATGAAAATCAGACCATTACCCTGCTTGGCGTCCATTGCACTGCGCACGTGCATGCGAGTGGCGTCGGCCAGTTCCTGCAGATCGAACTTCACCACCGACTTGTCGGTGTTTGCCACGTTGAACTTGTACTGTTTGAGCTTGTTCTTTACGTACTTGGTATTGAAGCGGCGGTCGGCCACGGTGGGCACCATCGCATCCGAGATATGACCGATACCACCCAGGCGGGCCACTTCCAGCGCCAGCGAGGCAGTGGAAATATCCACACCCATACCGCCCTGCATGATCGGCACCAGTTCGTGCTCGCCCAGGCGCAGGCGGAAATCATCAACACATTTCATCTAAAACACTCTCCGTAAGACTGGGCGGCATTATACGGCAAACCGTAAAATATAGAGTTTTTACTCACTTGCCCCCAGTGATATCCGACCCTGCGTTGGCAACGTCGGTTCATTCGTACAGCGCGGTATCGCCGGCAGCACCCGGAAACGGCACCAGACCGCGGCACTGCATGCCGACTGCTTCCAGCACCGTGGCCGAGGCCTGGTTGGCCGGGTCGATATAGGCAACGATGCGCGGCAGCCGCAGCACCGTGCGGCCGTAATCCAGACTGGCCTGCGCCGCTTCGCGTGCATAGCCGCAGCCACGCGCGTGCGGCAGCAAGGCATAACCCAGGTCGACGCCCGGCATGCCATCACGGTGGATCAACCCACACATGCCCAGCGCCAGGCCATCTTCCAGCCGCTCCACGCACCACAGGCCATGACCGTGGCGCTGGTAGCTGGCCAGTGGCCCCGCGCGCAGGTAGTCCAGCGCCTGGCCATGGGTACGCACACCGCGGTCGGTGACAAAACGGATAAAATCCGCATCGTTGAGCACGCCCAATACCACGGCGGTGTCTTCCAGCGTGAATTCGCGCAGCAACAGGCGCGGCGTACGGATCGGCAGCATGGCAGCTCCAGCAGCGGGCGCTAGGCGCCGTTATCCGCCAACGGCGGACAATCACGGAAGCTAGCGCAAGTTCGTGACAATCTTGCCACTGCATGGCAAGGTTGGCCGCACCCGCCCAAGGCGCGCCGGCTGGCGCACGGTAACAGGAACCGCCGCTCACGGCAAAACCCCCTGCCAAGCCATTCGCATAAAACGCGCCGCAGCAGTTGATTTTTACGATCGCGACCCCACTTGCTCGTCGGCACATTCCCGCTTGCACCAGTACGCAAGATGCAACCCTTTATAGACAGGAAAAATTCATGACCATTACCGTCAACGGTATCGAAATTACCGAAGCCATGGTGCAAGCCGAGCTGCCGAACCACGAGCAGACCCCGAGCCCGCGCGATGCCGCCGTGCAGCAACTGGTACTGCATCAACTGCTGCTGGCCAAGGCCCGCGCCTCCGGTTTCGACAATGCCAACGAAGGCGAAGCCATCGGTGCGCTGCTGGACAAGGAACTGCAATTCGCACCGGTGGACGAAGCCGCCTGCGAGGCCTACTACAACGCACATCCGGAATACTTCCGCCAGGGTGACAGCGCGGCAGCCAGCCATATCCTGTTCAAGACCGAAGGCGGCGACGAGCTGGCCAAATCGCTGACCCGCGCCAAAGCCGAAGGCGTACTGGCCGAAGTGCAAGCCAACCCGGGTCGTTTTGCCGATCTGGCGCGCGAACACTCCTCCTGCCCGTCCAGCCAGCAAGGCGGCGCACTGGGCCAGTTCGGCCGCGGCCAGATGGTGCCGGAATTCGAACAGGCAGTTTTCGGCACCGACGCCGGCAACATCACCCCGAACCTGGTGGAAACCCAGTTCGGCTACCACATCATCCAGGTGACCGAGCGCAGCGAAGGCGGCCAGATCGGCCTGGACGACGTGAAACCGCGTCTGCAGCAATATCTGAACGAAATGGCTGCCCGCCAGGCGATGCACGAGTACCTGAACACCCTGGTGCAGGCTGCCGACATCAAGGGCTACAGCATGCCGGCCTAAGGCCAGCGCAGATAAACGGCCGGGCTTGCCCGGCCGTTTTCTTTTGCCCCGCCATTCATAAAGCATTTCAACCTGTCAGCGGTTCAGACTAGACTTAGCACTACCTTTTCAAAGTCGGAATCGCGACCATGTTGATGCACCCCTTCTTCAAACTGATGGCGGACAAAAAGGCCAGCGATCTGTTTTTCACCGCCGGCATGGCCGCACAGATCAAGATCGAAGGCACCATCCTGCCGGTCAACGACAAGCCGCTCAGCGGCGAGCACGTCAAGCGCCTGGCCTACAGCATGATGGACGAAGCCGAGATCACCGAGTTCGAAACCGGGCTGGAGATGAACTTTGGCCGCCAGGTAGAAGAACTGGGCAACTTCCGCGTCAACATCTTCCGCCAGCGCGGCGATGTCGCCGTGGTGATCCGCTTCATTGCACCGGTGATTCCCAGCCTGGAACACCTCAACCTGCCCACCACTCTGCAGGACCTGGTACAACTCAAGCGCGGTCTGGTCTTCGTGGTAGGGGCCACCGGCTCCGGCAAGAGCTCGACCGTGGCGGCGCTGCTGGAGCAGCGCAACCGCAGCCAGAGTGGGCACATCCTGACCGTGGAAGACCCGATCGAGTTCGTGTTCGACCACAAGAAAAGCATCGTCAACCAGCGCGAAATCGGCATCGACACCCTGAGCTACGCCAATGCACTGAAAAACGCCATGCGCGAAGCGCCGGACGTGCTGCTGATCGGCGAAATCCGCGATGCCGAGACCCTGACCTACGCCATCAACTATGCGCAATCCGGCCACCTGTGCATCTCCACCCTGCACGGCAACAACAGCTACCACACCCTCAACCGCATCATCAGCTTCTTCCCGCTGGAAAACCGCAACGCGCTGCTGATGGACCTGGCGGAAACGCTCAAGGCCATCGTGTCGCAGCGGCTGGTGCAGACCGTGGACGGCAAGCGCCGCCCGGCACTGGAGCTGCTGATCAATTCGCCGCACATTGCCGAGCTGATCCGCAACGGTGAGATCGGCAAGATCAAGGAGGCGATCGAAGCCAGCATGAGCGACGGCTCGCAGACTTTCGAACAATCGCTGTTCCGCCTGTACAAGGATGGCTACATCAGCCTGGATACCGCGCTGCAGAACGCAGACTCGCCGACCAACCTGTACTGGCTGATCAACCACGAAAGCGGCAACAAGAGCAGCGCAGACCCGCAGGCCAGTTTCTCCGGCTTTACGCTGGAGCACTAGGGCACCTTGTCACGGCAGCAGCCGGCGCATTGCGGCATGGCGGCAGATTCAGGGACAATGGCGGCATTGCATTGACCCTGTCGGGGGCGCCCCGCCCCCGGCCCACCACAGCCACCGTCAATAGGCGCATAACACACATGATTACCCTGTACGGCATTCCCAATTGCGATACGGTCAAGAAAGCCCGCCTGTGGCTGACGGCGCAGCAACTGGACTTCAACTTTCACGACTTCAAGAAACAGGGCGTCGATGCCGCCCTGCTCAGCCGCTGGATCAGCGAGATCGGTCTGGACAAGCTGATCAACCGCGCCGGCACCACCTGGCGCGCGCTCAGCGACGAAGAAAAGGCACAAGCGGCCAACATTGATGGCGCCATTGCCCTGCTGCAGGCCAAGCCATCCATCATCAAGCGCCCGGTGCTGGACAACGCCGGCAAGCTCAGCGTCGGCTTCAAGGCCGAGCAATGGCAGGAGGCGTTCGGCAAATGAGCAGCACTCTCGAACTGACCCAGCAACTGATGCAGCTGGACTCCATCACCCCGCGCGACGAGGGCTGCCAGGAGCTGATGATCGCCCGACTGGAAGACATGGGCTTCACCATCGAGCGCATGCCGTTCGGTGACGTCAGCAACTTCTGGGCGCACCGCGGCCACAGCGGCCCGCTGCTATGCTTTGCCGGCCATACCGACGTGGTGCCCACCGGTCCGGTGGACCAATGGCAGAGCCACCCGTTCCAGCCCACCATCCGCAACGGCCACCTGTTCGGCCGTGGCGCGGCCGACATGAAAGCCTCGCTGGCCGCCTTCATCACCGCCACCGAGCGCTTTGTCGCCGCCCGGCCGAACCACGCCGGCACCATCGCCTTCCTGATTACCTCCGACGAGGAGGGCGTGGCCACCGATGGCAGCGTGCGCGTGGTGGATGCGCTGGAAGCACGTGGCCAGGTGATCGACTACTGCATCGTTGGCGAGCCAACCTCGGACCAGTTGTTCGGCGATACCATCAAGAACGGTCGCCGCGGCTCGCTGTCCGGCCACCTGATCGTGCACGGCATCCAGGGGCACATCGCCTACCCGCAGCTGGCCAAGAACCCGATCCATCTGGTGGCACCGGCGCTGGCCGAACTGGCCGCCGAGGTGTGGGACCACGGCAACGAGTACTTCCCGCCCACCAGCTGGCAGGTGTCCAACATCCATGCCGGCACCGGCGCCACCAACGTGATTCCGGGGCACTGCGACATCAAGTTCAACTTCCGCTTCTCCACCGAGCACACGGCGGAAACGCTGAAGGATCGCGTACACCAGATTCTGGACCGCCACGGCCTGGCCTACGAACTGCACTGGCAGCTGTCCGGCAACCCGTTCATCACCCAGCCGGGGGCACTGACCGACGCCATCGGCAGCGCCATTCACGAAGTCACTGGCGTGGAAACCGCGCTGTCCACCACCGGTGGCACCTCGGACGGCCGCTTCATCAAGCGCATCGCCCGCGAGCTGGTGGAGTTCGGACCGATCAATGCCAGCATCCACAAGCTGAACGAGTGCGTGTGCGTGGACGATATCGAGCCGCTGGCGAAGGTGTACGAGAAGACACTGCACAAGCTGCTGAGCTAGTCCGGCAGCCGACAAGCAAAAAGCCGCACCTGAGGGTGCGGCTTTTTCGTGCGGCCAACGTTGGCCGCATCACGCCAGATTGCGGCGCTCGTACATCGCCTGCGCCAGCGTGCCCGGGTCGACATGCTCCAGCTCGCCGCCCACCGGCATGCCGCGCGCGATGCGCGTCACCCGCAGCCCCTGCGCCTTGAGCATCTCGCCGATCAGGTGCGCGGTGACCTCACCTTCGGCGGTGAAATTGGTGGCGATGATCACCTCCTCCACCTGACCGTCGGTGGCGCGCGCCATCAGCTTTTCCAGTTCCAGATCCTGCGGGCCGACGCCATCCATCGGCGACAGCCGCCCCATCAGCACGAAATACAGGCCGTCGTAGCTACGCGACTGCTCCAGCATCAGCAGGTCGGCCGGCATCTCCACCACGCACAACAGCGTCTGCTTGCGCTCGGCATCGGCGCAGACATTGCACAGCGGCACCTCGCTGAAGGTGTTACAGCGCTCGCAGTGGCGCAGGTTCAGCAACGCCTTGTCCAGTGCCCGCGCCAGCTTGTCGGCGCCACCACGGTCTTTCTGCAGCAGATGAAACGCCATGCGCTGCGCCGACTTGGGGCCGACACCCGGTAACACCTTGAGTGCGGCAATCAGCTGGTCGAGCGAGGGAGGGTTTTTCATGGACATATTGATTGTCAGCCACGGACACACAAGACACGGCAGCCGGCTCACGGCCACCACTGGTAGCGGCAGGCCGGCAATATCATCAGCTTGCTGCCAGCTGCCGCGCGCAACGCGCGGCCAAAACAAAGCACACGGCGACAGCGGCTGGCGCCGTGTCTGCCGTGTGCAGCGGAAAGCAGAAGCGGCTTAGAACGGCAGCTTCATGCCGGCCGGCAGATTCATGCCGGCGGTAAAGCCGGACATGCGCTGCTGGGTGGTCTCGTCGACCTTGCGCGCGGCGTCGTTGAACGCGGCGGCGATCAGGTCTTCCAGCATGTCTTTGTCTTCCTTGGCGTCTTCCAGCAGGCTGTCGCTGATGTTGATGCGACGAATCACGTGCGCGCAGCTCATGGTGACTTTCACCAGACCGTTGCCGGCCTGGCCTTCCACGTCGACATGCGCCAGTTCTTCCTGCGCCTTTTTCATGTTGTCCTGCATTTGCTGAGCCTGCTTCATCAGGCCCGCGATACCGGCTTTGCCAAACATCGTGTGCTACTCCTGAACGGGTTGTATGGTTTCGGCCAGCAACATGGCGCCCATCTCGCGCACCAGCTGCTGTACCAAAGGATCGTTTTCCATGTGTTGGCGGGCGACGGCCAACTGTTCTCGGCGCGAACGGGCATCGCGCATCGCCGGGGTTTCCATGTCCAGCGTCTCGACACTGACGCGCAGCTGCACCTCCATGCCCAGATGCGCGGACAACACTGCCTTGAGCTTGTTCTGGTAATCCAGCCCGGTAAGGTTGCGGAAGGCTTCCGGCACCGCCAGCTCGAAGGTGTGACCGTCCCACTGCTTGAGCGCGGCGTTCTGCGCCAGCATGCGCGCGGTGCCCATCTTGGCACTCAGCACGGTAATCAGCGCCGACCAGTCGCCATCGAAACGGGGCGTATCGTAGCTGCTGGACGCTGCGACGTCACCTTGAACATAGGCTGCCAGCTCGGCATCTTCATCCATCAGATAGCTGGGCAGCTCGGCTTCCGGCTCGCGCTCATCATCTTCCGCGGCGGCCGGCTCGGCCACTTCCGGCCGGGCTACCGGCGGCGAAGCGGCGGCAACGACAGTCACAGGCCGCACCGTGGCGACTGGGGGTACAGGAGCCGCGGCGGCAACAGCCGGCGCATCCTCCCACGGTGGCGGCGCTTCCGGCGGCGGCGCAGACGACAACGGTGGCGCTACGTTGGCCGCAGCGCTGGGCGCCGACCGCGCGGGCTCGGGTTCGGGTTCAGCCGCTGGGGCCTTGTCGGCCGGCGGCACGCTGCGTTCGCTCTTGCCGCTCATTTGCGCCAGCAGCGCCTTGAACGGCGACTCGGCGCCGCTCGCCGGCTGGGCCGCCGGTGCCGGAGTGCTTTGCGCCGGCGGCACGCTGGCCGGGCGGGCAGACGGCAACGGCCGCGCCACGCTTTCGCCGGCATGGTGCGGATGGAAAGCCAGCATGCGCAGCATGGTCATGCTGAAGCCGGCGTGTTCGTCCGGCGCCAGCGCCAGGTCGCGGCGGCCGTGCAGCGCAATCTGGTAGTACAGCTGGATGTCTTCCGCGCCGATGCGCTGTGCCAGCGCGAACAGCGCGTCGCGCTCCGGCTCGTCGCTGGCAATGGCGTCCGGTACGCTCTGCGCCAGCGCCAGCTGGTGCAGCAGACTGGAGAGTTCAGCCAGCGCGTTGTCGAAGCCGATGCCGCGTGCGGCCAACGTTTCCACTTCCGCCATCAGCCGTGTGCCGTCGGCATCGGCCAGCGCATCCAGCAGGGTAAACAGGTAGCGCTTGTCCACCGCGCCCAGCATGGCGCGCACACCGTCTTCGCGCACTTCGCCCACGCCATAGGCAATGGCCTGGTCCAGCAGCGACAGCGCGTCGCGCATCGAGCCGGCGGCGGCGCGCCCCAGCAGCGCCAGTGCCGGCGCTTCGTACACTACGCCCTCGACATCCAGCACATGCGCCAGGTGGCCAGCCACCTGCTGCGGCGTCATGTTGCGCAGGCTGAACTGCAGGCAGCGCGACAATACCGTGACCGGTACTTTCTGCGGGTCGGTGGTGGCGAGGATGAACTTGACGTGCGCCGGCGGCTCTTCCAGCGTCTTCAGCATGGCGTTGAAGGCACTCTTCGACAGCATGTGCACTTCGTCGATGATGTACACCTTGAAGCGGCCCATGGTCGGCGCGTACTGGGCGTTTTCCAGCACCTCGCGGATATTGTCGATGCCGGTGTTGGAGGCGGCATCGATTTCCAGCAGGTCGACATAGCGGCCGGCATCGATCTGGCGGCAGGCCTGGCATTCGCCGCACGGCTCGGCGCCGGTGCCGGTTTCGCAGTTCAGGCTCTTGGCCAGGATGCGGGCAATGGTGGTCTTGCCCACGCCGCGGGTACCGGTCAGCAGATAGGCGTGGTGCAGGCGCGATTCACGCAGGGCGTTGGACAGCGCGCGTACCACGTGCTCCTGGCCAACCAGGTCGGCAAAGCGCTTGGGACGCCACTTGCGGGCGAGAACTTGATAAGTCATAGCGGGCGATTCTAGCAGTTTTTGCGGCGAATCCGACAGCGGGCACCGCCGCCGGCAAGCTAGTTGGCCGCAGGCTGCGCCGGGGTGTAACGCGCGGCCAGATAGCGGTTGCGGATCTCGGCGGCCAGCTCGTGCGTCACCATCGCGTACAGCGTGCTCTTGTTGTAACGGGTGATGGTGTAGAAGTTGTTCAACCCCAGCCAGTAGCGAGTGTCGCCCGGTGCCACTTCCAGCGGCACCAGCACCGCCAGCACATCGTCGCGCAGCGTGGCGCTTGGCGTCACGCCACGCGCCTTCAGCTCGGCCACGGTGTAATGCAGGTTGAACTTGTCGGCCACCAGCTCATCGATAGCCGCCCCCGGCGTCACCTCGGCCGGGACCACCACATCGTCGCCGCCCAGCCAGCCGTGCAGCTGGAAGTAATTGGCAACACTGCCGATGGCGTCGCTGGGGTTGTTCCAGATATCGCGATGGCCATCGCCATCGAAATCTACCGCCCACTTGCGGAAGCTGGACGGCATGAACTGCGGCATGCCCATCGCCCCGGCGTAGCTGCCCTTCAACGACAGCGCGTTGACGTTTTCACTGCGCGCCAGACGGAAGAACTCGGCCAGCTCGCCACGGAAAAAGTCCGCGCGGCGTGGATAATCGAAGGCCAACGTGCTCAGCGCATCGGCCAGCCGGTAGTTGCCGGTGACGCGGCCATAACGGGTTTCGATGCCCAGGATGGCGACGATGATCTCCGGCTCGACCTGGTATTGCTGTTGCGCGCGCAGCAGCGCCGCCTCGTTTTGCTGCCAGAACAGCACGCCGTCCTGCATCAGCTTGTCGCTGTAGAAATTGGGGCGAAACTGGTACCACGGCCGCGCGGTGGAGGGTTTGTCCATCACCGCGATGATGTTCGGCTTGGCTTCGACATTGGCGAACACGGCCTCCAGCTCGGCGCGCGACAGCTCGCCAGCTGCCACCTGTTCATCGATAAAACGCTGCACATCCGGTCGCATCAGCAGCGCCACATCGGCCTGGGCAGAAGAAATGACGACCAGGGTGGCCACGAGGGCCAGTCGGCGCAAGGCACGCATGGGAAGCTCCTGCAGGTTGGCCGCAAGCCGTGACGGCTTACGGCTGATCATTGAAATTGAGCGCGCTGGATACCAGCCGTGCGGTGATGTCGACGATAGGGATCACCCGCTCGTAGTCCATGCGGGTGGGGCCGACCACGCCCAGCGTGCCCACCACCTGGCCATTCAGGCGGTACGGGGCAATCACCACGCTGCAGTCATCCAGCGGCATCACGCCAGACTCTTCACCTATGAACAGGTTCACCCCGGGCGCCCGCCGGCTTTGCTCCAGCAGCTGCAACAGCTCGGTCTTGCGCTGGAAGGTGTCGAACAGCTCGCGCAGCCGGGAAAGGTCGCTGGAGAAGTCGCTGACTGCCAGCAGGCGGCCTTCGCCGCGAATCACGATATCGTCGCCGCCGGGCAAGGCCTGGCGGCCAAACTGGATCGCCGCTGCCATCAGCTCGGAAATATTGCCCTGCAGCTGGCGCAGCTCGGTTTCCACGCGGTTGGCCACGCTATCCAGCTGCTGGCCGGCGTAATGCTGGTTGAGGAAGTTGGCCGCCTCCACTAGTTCACCCGGCGTATAGTCGCGAGCAGTATGGAACAGGTGGTTCTGCACGTCGCCATCCAGCGTCACAAGAATCAGCAGGATGCGCCGCTCGGACAGCCGCAGGAACTCCACCTGGCGGAAGGCGGCATCGGCGCGCTGCGGCGTCATCACCACCCCGGCGAACTGGGTCAGCTCCGACAGCATCTGCGAGGCCGCCTGCACCACCCGCTGCGGGCTGTCCGGCTGGATGCCGCTCTTCAGTTCGGCCAGCATCGGTGCGGCCAACTGCTGTACGGTGAGCAAGCGATCGACAAACAGGCGGTAACCACGCGGCGTGGGGATGCGCCCGGCCGAGGTGTGCGGCGAGGCGATCAGGCCCAGGTCTTCCAGCTCGACCAGCATGTTGCGGATGGAGGCCGACGACAATTCCAGACCGGACACCGCCGCCAGCGTCTTGGAGGCTACGGGTTGGCCGTCGGCGATATAACGCTCGACCAGCACTTTCAGCAGATGTTGCGTGCGTTCGTTCAGCATAATCGGCATTCTTGCACAGCTGGCCCCGTTCCCAAAAGCCCCTGCCAGACCGGCCAGTCTCCAGCGCGGCCGGCTTGGCCGCATGCTGTTTTGTGCGATAATCCGCCGATTGGTTCACCTTCCGCCGCCAGCGCATGTGGCGCGCATACATCGTTGATTTGCATTTTTATTTGGCACGCCAAATGAAAACGTACATAATCAAAAAACTTTCCTGATACACCCCGTTAGAATTGAATGGAGCAAGCATGGCAGCCGAAGACAAGAGCAAAGCCCTAGCCGCGGCCCTGGCACAGATCGAGAAGCAGTTTGGTAAAGGCTCGATCATGCGCATGAGCGACAACCAGATCACCGAGAACCTGCAGGTGATCAGCACCGGTTCGCTCGGCCTGGATCTGGCGCTGGGCGTCGGCGGCCTGCCCCGCGGCCGTGTAGTCGAAATCTACGGCCCGGAATCCTCCGGTAAAACCACGCTGTGCCTGCAGGTAGTGGCCGAGGCGCAGAAACTGGGCGGCACCTGCGCCTACATCGATGCGGAAAACGCGCTGGACCCGCAATACGCGCAGAAACTGGGCGTATCGGTAGAACAGCTGCTGATCTCGCAGCCGGATACCGGCGAACAGGCACTGGAAATCGCTGACATGCTGGTGCGCTCCGGCGGTGTGGACGTGATCGTGGTGGACTCGGTGGCCGCACTGGTACCGAAGGCGGAAATCGAAGGCGAAATGGGCGACAACCACGTCGGCCTGCATGCCCGTCTGATGAGCCAGGCCCTGCGCAAACTCACCGGCAACATCAAACGCACCAATACGCTGGTGATCTTCATCAACCAGATCCGCATGAAGATCGGCGTGATGTTCGGCA
>CAMLGD010000042.1 GCA_946479405.1 uncultured Vogesella sp. | reverse complement strand
TGCCGAACTCCCAGCCGGCGACGCCCGCGCCGGCCACCATGCCCGCTGGGGCCGCACGCAGCAGCAAAGAGCCAGCACCACGCAGCAGCGTACCGGCCTTGCCGGCTGCGCCCGCGATCTTGCCGCCGGCACCGCCGGTCAGCAGGTTGCCGGCGCTGGCCGCGACCGAGGCGGCGGCCAGCACGTTCATCGCCGTGGTGGTGGTGACGATGGCCTGGGTCAGTCCTGGATAGGCTTGCGCGTACTCGGCCAGCTTGCCGGCCACGTCGCCCACCGCCTCCGATGCCTTGCTGAAGCTATCGACCTCGGCGAAGTCCTTTTCGTTGAGGGCTTTCTGCACCTTGGCGCCGGCCCCTTCGGCAATGAAGGCGTAGTCTTCCTCGCCGGTACCCTTGGCGTTCTGCAGCTGGCCGCGCACGTCTTTCACGTAGCCGCGGTTGTTCATGTACCCCACCAGCGCCATCAGCGCCTGGCGGTCCTGCACCATCTTGCCCACCGCGCTGCCTTGCAGCAGGTCACCGATGGATTCCAGCATCGCCTTGCGCTCGGCGCCCTTGGCCTTCTCCAGCTGCTTCTGCAGCTTCTGGTAGGCGGCATCCTTGCCCACCACCTTGTCCACGATGCCAACGAAGGCATCCAGGCCGTTGATGCCTTTTTCCCTGGCCTTGGCCAGGCTGCCGGTCAGGTTGATGCCCAGCTTTTTGGCGTCGCCTGCGGTGTCCTGGCTGTTGATCTTGGCCAGCAGGTTGACCAGGTTGTTGCCGGCCTCGTCCTTGCTGCCGGCGGTGATGGCCGATGCCTGGTTGGCCGCAAGCAAGGTATCCAGCCCGCCCATGCCGGACAGGCCGGCCTGCTTGGCAGCGGCCATTTGCTGCGGCAACCACTTGGCCATGTCCTTCAGCTCGAAACCACCGGCCTTGCCAGCCTTGATTGCCTTGTCCAGGGCGAGCGGAATCTGCGCGTCGCTGAGGCCAAAGGTCTGCTTGGCACGGATGGCGATGGCGGCCAGGTCCTGGGCACCGGCACCGCTGGCGGTGGCGTACTTCTGCAGTGTGGGCAGCAGCTTGATGGCGCTACCGGACGACATCGCGCCCGACGCCAGCATGGCATCCAGCGTTTCCGCCGCCGCTTCCTTGTTGCCGCCGCCTTCACGCACCGCCTTGCGAATGGCCGCGTCCATGTCCTTCATGCCCGCGCGGCGGCCGGCGCGGTTCTGGCCGCTATAGGCGGTGTTGGCCATGTAGCGCAGGCGGGTGTCGTAATCCATCACCCGGTTGACCGGCTGAGCCGCTACGTAGCCGGCACCAACCATGGCACCGCCAACTGTGGCCCAGGTATTCACCGCGCGGCCGCCCATCTGCATGGCGCGCTGGGCACGGCCTGCACCTTCCATCTCACGGCGTAGCGCCGCCACCTTGCCGCGCATGGCATCCAGCGCACGGCCCTGCTCGCTGGAGGAGGCAAAGCCGGCGCGCGCCAGCCGGTTGTAGGCGGCCTCGGTCTGCTTGATCTCGCGCTGGATGGCGGCGTTGGAGCGCACCTCCAGCACCTCGCGGGCGCGCGCCGATGCCCCCATGCGGCGCGAGGCGTCCTCCACTGCGCGGGCGCCGCTACGCGACTCCTGCTCCACGGTGCGGAAGGCGCTGCGCACCACCTGGCTGAGCTGGTTGGTGGCGCGAAGGGTCAGGGAAAGGTCGAGGTTGCGGCTCATGCGGGCGCCTTCGGTGTACGGCGGGAGATAAAGGTTTCGCTAACGGTTTGCCCGTCGGGTTTAGCGGGTGTTTTGACACCCAGCGCGGTCAGCCAGGCGGTGATCTCCGGCTCGGCCATGGCCGCCACCTGGGTGGCGGTCAGGCCGAGCGGTGCCAGGGCTACGCAGAGGGCGCGGAAGCCCCGCTGGCGGTGCGCAGCGCCTTGCGCTTTTTTTTGAGCCGCTCCTGCGCCTCGGCAATGCGGGCGTAGTCTTCCGGCTCAACCTCTACTGCCAGAAAATCGCCGTCTCGTACCTCGGCCGGGATGTTGCCCAGGCAAACCACGGCCTTGGCCAGCAGGTCCACCTTGCGGAAGCCATCGCCCTGGTCGAGGTCCATTTCGTCCTGCAGGTTGTTCAGCCGCACTTCGCCGTGGAAGTGCAGCTTGTCCTGGTACAGCACGCCGTACTCCAGTTCAAACGGTTCGGTCTTCATCACTCTTCCACCTTGCGCAGTGCGTTCATGCTGATGTCGCGGCGCAGCTCGTTATCCACGCTGTAGCTCTCGCCCACCTCGGTGCTGAAGCAGCCCAGGTAGGTGGTGCGTTGCTTGCCCGGCATATCCGGGGTGATGGTCAGCCGGCTGTCGGTGATGTTGTCCCAGTCCGGCTCGGCGCCTTCCGGTACCACCACGGTGATTTTCAGGTCGAACTCGGCAATGCCCTTGCTGAAGCCCTTGGCACGGCCGGTACGGTTGAGGGTCTTCACCAGCTTGCGGCCGGTGCGGGTAGTGGTGTTCAGCGACACCACCTCGATTTCCTGGCCATCCACGTCCAGGAAGATATTGCTGACGTAGCTCGTCATCGTTAGCCCCTTATTCCAGGATCAGGTCCATGCGCACCGCGAAGATGTGCGCGCCCGGCACCACCGAGGACGGGATGCGGATATTGAAGCGGGTCACGTCCTGTTCCGCGCCCTGCACCAACAGCTCGGCCTTGTGCTGTTCCACGTTCTGGTAAATCTCCAGCTCTTCCAGGCTGAGACACACATCGAAGCAGGCCGACCACACCTTTTCCTGGGTGCGCTGGCTCTTCTTCTCGCGCGGGAACTCGCGGTTCAGTTTCTGCAGCACCGCCTTGGCGCCGTAGATCAGCGAGCGCGGCGTGGTGATGTCCAGCATGGTCGGGTCGGCGGTACCGTCCACCGTCTTGGTGTAGGTGGTGATGGCGCGGCTGATCACCACTCGGTTGCCTTCGCCCACCGTCAGCGGGGTGATGCCGTTCCACAGCGCGTTTTCCACCTCGGTGTTGGAGGCTTGGGCCGTGACGTCCACCACGTCCATGCCCACCAGCTGCAGGGTGTTCAGCGGCCGGGCCGGGTCTTCCTCGCTGGCGATCACGGCGGCGTAGGCGGCGGCGATCTCGGCCGGCAGGCGCTTGGCGCCGCGATACCAGGGCAGCGAGATCCACTCGCTGTTCACTGCATCGGCCAGCGCCATGGCACTGGCCAGGGTGCCGGTATGGGCCACGGTGCCCAGCGCCCAGCGCTTCTCGCGCGGGCCGCCGACGAATTCCAGGTGTTCGCGCAGCTGTAGCGCGGCAGCACTGGTGGCAAACGGGCACACCACCAGGTCGTGGCCGGCGGCCTGGATGCTGTCCAGCGCCGACTGCAGGCTGGCATCGTTGGCGCCACCGGCCATGGCCACCACCGCAGCAGTCATGCCTTCCGCTGTCAGGCTGGCGCCCAGCTTGATGTCGTTGCCGATGGCCGCCTTGTGCTTGGCGGTAAAAGTCACCACGCCGCCCACGGCCGCAGCGGTCACCGGCAGCGCCGGTTGTGCCACCACGGCTGCCACTACCTTGGCGGCCGCTGCTGCCGGTGCAGTGCCGGCATCTACCGCCAGACGCAGGGTGTCGGCGCCGATGTTCACGTTCAGCGTGCCACTAGTGCTGGCATTGTTGGCCAGGGTCAGCGTGCCACTGGCGGCCAAACCGGCGGCATCGTCGGCCAGCAGCACCATGGACAGCGCGCCATAAGGGTTGGCACGCATGAAGGCGCGGGCCATCAGGTGGCCTACCGAGCCATAGCCGCAGTAGGTGGCGGCTTCGTCGTCGCTGTAGACGTCGAACACCAGGCTGTCCGGGTTTGTCACCACATTGGTCAGCTTGGGCGCCAGCAGCACGGTGCGCTGGCGGTTGGCCGGCAGGCTCTTCAGCGCGGCGCGGGTGTAGAACTCGATGTACTTGCCCGGCGTGCGGATAGAGGTCGGGATTTTGTCGAAGGTGATATTCATGCCTGGCCCTCCGGCTTAGGCTTGCGCGCGGTGGCCTTGGCTTCCACCAGGCTGCCTTCGCGGATCAAGTTGCGGTAGTAAGGGGTGGATGGCACATCCACCGTCTCGGCGTCGGTGATGTGCTCGCGCGGGTTGAACTCCTTGGGCACCAGCCCGCCGGGAGATGCCTTTACGGTAAGCGTGGTCACGATGGGTTTTCCTCGGTGACGGTGGTTTCAAAACGGATTGACGGGTTGTCCTGGCCGGGCTGCACCAGCTCGACGTTGAAGCCGGTCAGCCATGGCAGCGGCGCTTCGGTCTGGCCGCCCAGCACCGGGAACAGCGCGTCGGGATGCTCCGGGCCTTCCGGGGCGGGCCAACTGCCATCCGGCAGCGCCGCTTCGTCCCAGCTGGTCTTGAACTCCACCGACATCACGCACCAGTGCTCGGCGGCAAACTTGCCGCTGGCCAGTGTCTTGACCTTGCCCGGCTGCAGGCGCTCAATCGGCAGCCCCAGCCGCTGGCCACCCAGCAGCCGGCGCACCGCCCACACCAGGCGGTTGACGCCGACATCGCCGGTTACCTTGCCGTTGCCGACCCGCAGCCCTTGCGAGCGGCGCACCAGGCGATCCCCGACCACCACCACAAAGCTGCCGCTCTCTTTCCAGTCCGGCTTGCCCAGGCGGCGGGTGCTGCTGTCGCTCATGCCGCCAAAGGCGACATAGGCAGCGGGGAATGCCTTCACGGCGTTTTCCAGGTCGTCGATCTCCCCGGCGTAGTAGTCGCAGCTGCGCACGGCCTTGCCGAGGCCAGCCTCCAGGCGCGCCACCATGGCGGCCTGGATACGGGTCAGCAGCGGCTCGGTTACCTGCGCTGCGGTCACCATGCCTGGCTCCTGCCGAATACGCGGCCGCCGGACTCCATCACCACGGTGTCGTCGGTGGCCACTTCCTCGCCCTGGGCATCACGACCCAACGACACCTTGCCGCTGGCCACTTTCTCCAGGTAACGCCCGGCATCGCGGTAGCGCTCGCGCATCTCCTCCGACACCACCACATCGCCATCGCGTGCCAGGTGGTAGCGGGCGATGTCGCAGGTGTAGGCGGTCAGCACTAGCGGCGGGTTGGCAAACGGCAGCGGGTAGCGGCCCGCCAGATAGGTGTCCACCTCTGCCTCGGCCGTGGCCAGGGCGATGGCCAGCACGGCATCGTTAATGGCGCCGGTCTGCTCGCGGTCGGTCAGTTCGATCAGCTCACGCTCACCGATGGCATTCACCATGTCCTGGCGGGTCGCATAGCTCACGGTTTACGCCCCCGCATTGGCAGCCTTGCGACCGCCGCTGCCCTTGGTTGTGGTCGCGGCGGCTTTGTTGTCCGCATCGCCCTGGCTGCCTTCGCCCGTTACCTCACCGGTCTCGGCCAGCGGCGGCAGGTTGCTGCCGGTTTCTTCCTCGACCGCCTGCCCGGTGCCGTCCTCCGGCGCCGGCCCCACCTTGAGGTGCGGCTCCTTCATCAGGCGCTCCCACTCCTCGTCGGTGAACTCGTCACGGTCCACCACCTTGCCCTCGGTGGGCCACTTCACGCCCAGGCGGCAGAAGCCACCTTCACGCAGGGATTTCACTTGCAGCTTCATGCGTCGCTCTCCTTACAGCCACGGCGAGACCATCAGGCCCACCTTCTTGTAATTGGTGTTGGTGGCGCCGCCATCCTTGATCTGGGCTTCGATCAGGGTCTCAGCGGCGGCACGCAGATCGGTCGGCACCACCAGCAGGTCCGGGGTAATGCCCAGCTTGCGGCCGCCATCGGCGGTGAACTTCTCCATGGCCGCAAACGCCTTGCGGAAGTTTTCTTCGTTCAGCGGCTGGTTGGAGCAGTAGGCAAACTGCCAGAAGCCGTAGCCGGCGTTGCAGCGGTAGCGCACGCCGAACTCAAACTGGTCGCTGCGGAACACCACTTCGTCGCTGGTGCCGGTCATCGCGGTCAGCTCCGGCTGGGTGCGCTCCTGGAAGATCAGCGGCTTCAGCGCACGGGAGGTACACAGCAGGTACCACTTCGGGCCGGCGCCGACGCCGGCATCGTCGAAGTTGGAAACGGTGGTCGGCACACCGCTACCGTCCACGTTCGGGTACACCGGGTGATCGGTATCGAAGAAGTTCTGGCCGTCGAAGCACAGCGTGGTGGTGCCGGCCGCCAGCAGCGGGAACACCAGTTCGTCCGGGTGAGACTGAGTTGCGCGGCCCATCTCGTCGAACATCGGCTTGAAGATGCCTTCCTGGTCATCTTCGATTTGCGTGCGGCCAACCCCGACGGTGCCTTCAAAGGTTTTATTGGTGATGGTGTAACCATCGGCCGCCATTTGTTTTACCTGGCGATCACCAATCCATTCGCGCAGCTTGGGGAATTGGCCCAGCCAGGGATAAAGGTTGGCGCCGGTAACCGACGGCACCTTGGTGGCAATGCGTACATATTGGCTTTCCACCGCGCCCAAGCCTTTTTTGAATTCGGCGCGGTAGCCAATAAACAGCGCATCCAGCACTGCCTTGGTAATGATCTTCATTGCGTCATTCCTGTATTACGCCGCCTTCGCAGGGTTTACCCTCCAGCGGCGCGGGGTTTATTGGCTCGCCTTTTTTTCCAGGGCGAAGGCTTCCGGGGTCATGCCCAGCTGTTTGCACACCGCCAGTTCCTCGGTATTCAAACCATGCTCGCCGGTAGCCGGGGCATCGCCATTGGTCTGGCCATCCTTGAGGCTGGCCAGCGACGGGGCGGTATCCAGGAAGGCGCGCAATGCGGCGACGTTCTGTTTGCCCAGGTCACGTGCCCAGCCCTCCAGTGCCGGGGTGATCTTGCAGGCGGCCATGCCTTCCTTAATCAGGGCATTCACCAGCGCTTCGGTCTGGCCGTTCTGCAGCGTGGCCAGCTGCTGCTGCACTTCGCGCAGCGCCGCTACCGGTACGAACTGCGCCGGGTCGGGGTTACTGCTGGCTTTCAATGCGGCCACTTGCTGGTTCAAGCCATCTACCTGGCCGGCTTTGGCATTCAGCGCAGTCAGTGCCGCCTGGGCTTCCGTCTCGGTGGCGGTTTCCGGCAAGCCCAGCAGCTTGCAAAGTTCTTTCAGGTCCACGGTGTCCTCCTGGGCGTGGTTGGGGGTCAGGGAAAAACGGTTCACCGCTAGGCGTGACAAATCGTCCAGGCCATCGAGGCCGGCTTTATTGGTCAATGCCGCCATCAAAATGCGCAGCACTTCGCCGGTTTGCGGGTCGTAGGTAAAAACGGGGGATAAATAGCGGTATTCGTCGGCGTCGATATGCGCCTGGGCGGTTTTGGTCCAGCGGACATTCAGGAGATAAAGACCCTGGCCGTCGCGCCACTCCATTTCTTTGAACCAGCCGGCGGCCGGCGCCGGTTGGCCATTGATTTCGCAATGCAGGGTCTGATGCTCGTAATCAATGACCAGGTCGTCTTTCTCTTCCTGGGCACGGCGAATTACCTGCGCGGCGATATTGGCGTCGGTGAACCAGTGCGGCGCATCAAACGGCCGGCCATCGCGGGCACGGAAGCTGCCGGCCGGCACCAGGCGCATCGCTTTGCCGTCCACCGCGATCTCGAAAGACAGCGCGGCGACTTGGGGGAGAGGTTTCGTTTTCATGCCGCCATGATCGGCGGCACAGGGGGGTGAAAAGCAGTTGTCGCACGTCAGTAGGTGTTAGCTGAGCGTGCGACAACGGGATGATGGGTAGGGATGGGCGACAGAGGCCGTTAGAGTGGCGTTAGAACATACAAACAACTTACTGGTGTGGCACTGCACTCCTTTGCCAACATTTCACTCATACACGCGGCTACTGCCCTTCCTTGTTCTGGCCAACATCTCCTTGACCAAGCTATGCTATTCGCAAGCAACAACACGCACGCTGATGACCGCAATTTCAGGTTTAAGAGAGGAATTAAGCAAATGATAATAAATGGTTCTTTTATTGATGTGTCACATGAAATGCTAAGTGATGCACTTCCACTTGCCAAAAGCCTATTTCCAGTAGATTGGTTGGAAAATCAACAGCAACTCAATTTTGTTGACTTTGTTCTTGATCCCGACGTTGACATTCTTTCCATGAAGGGAATTGCTCGGGCTTTACGAGAAGGAGTTCCATCAAAAAATGGGATGCACCCAATGGCTGAAGCAATATTTGGCACCGAAGAAATTCTAAAAAAAAGAACTGAGAATAAATTTTTTATCGCTGACAAATTTATATACCGACTAATCTCTCTAAGAGATGTTGCCATAGCAAAAGACAAGATAAAAAACATAGATGAACGCTTGCCAAGACTGATGAGTGAACAGTGGCTGCCTTCACTTTATGAATTTTTGGTTGCAGCATCTCAAGCACAAATTGGCAATGTGCGCTTACTAGAGGAATCAGAACAAGCTAGTCCAGACATGGCAATTAATGACAATGTTTATTTGGAGTGCAAAGCAAAAATAGAATATGAAGAAAAGGTACGAATTTTTAGACGAACATTTAACAGCATTGCATTAGACAAGATATTCCAAGAAATATCAAAATACAATATTGGCGCGTTAGTAGAAATCGAAGTGTTAAGCACAAATGGAATCAATGAAATCCCAAAAACAATAGACAAGATGATAAAAGATGGGATAAGAAGAAAAAACAAAAGTACTTTTAGAATAAAAATAACACCATGTGATGGTGAGGAAATACAACTTCCGAAGCCGATGAGAACTGACTCTGAGGAGCTATGGAAGTACTTAATGAACTTTGACTCGTGGAATGAATGGCACAACACAGTTCATCACATGCTAAGTCCACTTGAGGAGGAGTCAAAAATGTTAGTAAGGAGACTGAAACGACCAATTCTAATTTGCTATCGTTTAAAAGAACTAATGGACAGCACACAGAACATCAAGTCAACGATAAAAGATGCTTGTCGGAGACAGTTAAAAAATCACAACCCTGGAATTGTAAGGGTTTTAATTAACTCGGAATTATATGGTTTCGGTGTCAAATCCAACCCTGAGAACATCAAGAAAGAACTAGATAGGCTATCACTGGAGCTTTTGGAGAATCACACACGCCTTTCTGGGGTGCGGTTCGATATTGTCACACCACCAGCAAGAGGCAGAATTAAAGGAGGCTATACTATTGCAGGCGGGGCAAGAGCCTCAGATGACATCGACTTCGATGCAATCACCAGCGCACCAGGAATCTTCCTTAGCTAGCGTCATTTAGCTATCCCACGGCTCGCTGAAATAGCGGGCCGTTTGTTCTTCCATCTCCTGGATACCGGTATCAGTCAGCACCAGGTACGGTCGCGCCGGTATCTTCTGGGTGTGTTCGCCAATGGTGGCCCACTGGCTGAAGTTGGACTGGCTCTTCTTCACGAAGCGGGTGCCCACCTCGCCTGCCTTGTTCTGCTTGAAGTACACCCGCTGCGAGCGAGCGGCGCGCTTGATCTCGCCACCGAAGTGGTGGATGGCCGCATACACCACGTTGGTGCCCACCTGGGCCGTGTCGTTGTTGCTGGATGGGGTGATGCTGCTGGCCAGGCGGCCGCTGTCCTGCAGCAGCTTGCCGCCCTGGCGGCGCTTGAGGGTGGCCGGGGCAAAGCCCGCCCAGGCCGGGCGGCCCTGGGCGGCAAAGTTCTGCTCCACCTCGTCCAGCATGGTGCCGGCCAGCGCCTGCATCAGCGGCGCCTTCTGTTCGCCGCGCCGGTCCAGCTCGGCCAGCGCCGCCAGTACGTGCGCCACTTCCTGTTTCAGTTCGATCATGGATACCCTTATACTGGAACACGCCTCGGAAACACGGTGAACCTCCCGGCCGTAGGACGTCGCAAGACGGATCGCGTGAGGGGACAGGGAGTCCCTCCCGAGGCTACTTCTTCTCCCAGATGACCTTGCCGCTTCGCTTCAGCCACTCCAGTTCGCGCTCATTGATCGGGTGGAACGTCTGCAGCCAGTTCTCGCTGCCATCCCGCGTTACCTTCACCACCGCCACCCACCCGCGTCCCTGCAGCTGCACGAACTTCATGTGCTGGTCTCGCTCGGCCAGGATCAACACCGGCTGCTCCAGCACCTGTTGCACGCGCCAGTAGTCGGCCAGCGCCACGTCCTGTCCCTGGCGGTGGGCAAACTGCTTGGCCAGAGTATCGTCGGATAGCCAGACGGTCTGGCTGCGGCTGCCGAGGCGGGCCATGTCTTCCTGGTGCAGGACGGCCACCGGGTAGCGCTGGCCCACGGCCAGTTCCTGGCGAATGCTGGCCACGCTGTCGCCCGCTGCCAGACGCTCGGCCACGCCCGTCTCCAGCTGCTGGAACCAGCGGCCGAACTCGGGGCCGGTCAGCACGCCTTTCACGTACTGCCGCGCCACCGGGGCGGCGTAGTTGTCCAGCTCCGGCTGGTAGGCCGCCTGGCCGGGGTTGAAGCCGAAACCCGGATCGGTGACAAAGCGCGCGCCAGACGGGGTCTGGAACGCCATGGCCTTGCGCTTCACGCCGTCCGGGGCGGAGGCTTGCTCCACCTCCTGCAGATGCCCCTCGCTGCTGATCACTTCCAGCCCCTGCGCCTTGACCTGAGCCTGGGTCAGTGCCCGTACCCGGCAGCGGCACTTCCAGCCGTTGGGCGGGAAGTAGTAGCGCCAGAACGGGTCGGTGGCTGCCAGCGTGATGCCGTGCAGCACCTTGTGCTTGGGACGCACGCGGTTGTCGCCCACGGTGGAATAGGTCCAGATCGGCCGCGCCTCGCGGTCGGCCCACAGTGCTTGCCAGCGGCCGGCCATGTAGGCCGACTGCATGTTGGTGCGGAAGATGGTTTCCAGCCGGCGTGCGTTCAGCCGCTTGCCGTGAATCTCGCCGCTGTCCAGGTCTACCAGGTAGCCTTTGCCCAGCCAGCCCTTGGCCTCCAGCAGCGGCATCAGCTTGGCGTTAAAGTCGCGTAGGGTGCTGCCGTCTTTTAACGCCTTGTCCAGGGCGCCACGGATGTCCTGCAGCACATCCAGTTTCATCACCCCGGCCACGGTAAAGGCGCGGGCGTGCGCCTGCTCCCACACGTCCTGCCACTTGAAGCCCAGCGCATAGCCCTTGGATTCGAACCAGGCCACGGCCTGCTCCGGGGGCAGGCCGAAGGCGTAAGCCAGATCAGGCATTGATGCGCCCCCACAGGTCGGCCACAAAGATGGCGCGCGCCAGCAGCTCGGTCATGTCCTGCTCCGGCATGGCGTCGAACAGTTCGGCCAGCATGTCCTGCGCCTGCTCCGGGCTGGCGCCTTGCTTCAGCGCCTCGATCACCGGGGCCAGCATCTTGGCGGCAGCATTCTCCACCGCCTGGCCATCCAGCTTGCCGCCGGCCTCGTTGATGGCCAGCTGGTCCGCCGGCAGCACCTCGCCGCTGGCGGCCTTCAGCGCCGCCCGGTAGCGCAGTGCCTCCACCGGGGGCGTGGTGGCTGGCTTGGCCGGCGCCTGCAGGATGGCTTCATCCTTCTTGGCCAGCGGAATCTGCAGGCGCTCATGTGCCCAGGCCAGTGGGATGCGCATGCCGCTTTGCGCCAGCTTGGGCAGCGCGTTGGCGAACTGCTCCAGGCTTTCCGGCTCGGTCAGGTTGAAGCTGAAGCGGGGGCAACGATCTGGCGTCATGCCCGGCTTGTTGAGCTGCAGCATCGGCCACACCAGTTGCGCAGTCACCGTGCGGGCCAGCTGCTTGGCGTCGGCATTGCGCAGGTCTTTGCGCACCTCGTCATGTACTTTGCCTAGCGCATTGGTGGAACTCTTGCCGTCGGCCTGGGTGGTGAGCGTGCCGCCAAGGATGATTTTCGACTCGGTGCGCTCGCACCAGTCCACCATCCAGGCGAACGGATCATGCGAACCGTTGGCCGCATTCTGGAATTCGATCTCCATGCCTTCCGGGATGATGCCGGCGGCGCTGTGGCCGATGCTGGCCACTGCCCGCAGCAGCGTGGCTTTTTCCTTGTCGGTGGCGCCCGGCGGGTATTTACCCAGCCGCATCGGCAGGCCGTAGATTTCCAGGAACTCGGCCAGGTCGCGCACGCTGTAGCTCTTGAACACGAACGGCCACACCAGTGCCCGGTGCAGGCCTACCCGTGGTGCAATACCGGAGCGGCTCTTGTGTTTGTGCACAATCCAATTGAAGGGGCGCAGCGCTTCACCCTCATAGCTGCTGTCCGAACGCAGGCGTAGCTCTCCTTTAGTGAACTGGAACCAGTTTTGTTGGCGATGCTCCAGCTTCTTCGGTAGCCATACCTTGCCGGTGGTGTCCCATGGCATTTCGAGGGCAGCAAAGCCGTGGCCCAGCGCGTCGGCCATGTCGAACAGGATGTCCTCCATGTCCAGGTTGTTCAGCCACTCGGCCACTTCCTCGGTCAGCTTCTGCTCGGCGGCGCTGGCGTTCGGCGGCGGCTCCAGTTGCCACTCCAGCCCCAGCAACGCCAGCTTGCGCTTACCCAGCTCGGTGGCGATGTGGCCGTCCTTCTCTTCCATGTCGGCGAACAGCTCGTGCTGTGCGGCGATGTCGCCGCGTTCGGCCGCATCGGTGATCTCGACCAGCCGTTGCGGTGTCAGGCCACGGCTGGGGTGTTCCGGCCAGCGCGAAGTAATACCGCCAAGGCTGGCGGTCTGTTCGTCCTGCAGTTCGCTGCTCTTGCTGGTGATGGGTTGTCCGGTGTGATCCACAAGCATGGGGAATCCCTCTAATAGCAACCTGCGCCCCAGGTGGAGGTGGGCAGGTCGTCGGTGTCGTTTTGCGGGCGCTTTGGCACCGCCGTGAATTCAATTGGCGCCGCTTCGTTGCGGCTGGCGTAATCAGCCATCAGCAGCGCAATGGCACTGTCGCCGTGGCGCTTGCCGCTGCTGCTGTCCTCGCCTTTTTCCTGGGTACGGGTTTCCGGCACACGCGGGATGCCGCGAATCAGCTGCACCTGGCGGTAGTCGGTCAGCACGTCTTCGTCGGCCGGCAGGTCCAGCAACGTGCCGTCCTCGAGCGCGGTCTTCAGCTTGGGGAAGTTGTCCAGGTAGAACGCCTCGGTGGCCTGGATGCAGTGGATGCGGGTGGCGCCGTACTTCTGCATCGCCTTCTCGGCCAGGTACGAGCCGTTGCCGCGCGCATCCAGCGCCGCGCCGAGGAAGTTCGGCAGGTGGTCCAGGATGTAAAACAGGATCTGGCGCTGCTGGTCGAACGGCATGTTGCGGATCTCGACCTGGAACGGCACCCGGCGGCGCAGGCCCAGCCGCACCACGGGTGTCATCACCGTCAGGTCACCCTTGCGTGCGAAGTCTTCGCCCAAGTACGACTTGGCATTCTTCGGTAGCTTGTCCAGCAGCGGCTTTAAATGGGTCTCGCACCACTCGCGGATGTCGGCCTCGCGTACCGCATCCGGCAGCAGAGTGAAGGCATCGTCGCGGGCGATGCGCAGGACTGGCGTGTTTTCACTGGCACGGCTCTCCAGTAGCGCGCGGGTGAAGTAGGCACCGGCCGAGTTGCTCGGCACGCAGTCCAGTTCCTGCCCGGCACCGCTGCCATAGAACGAGTACACCCCGGCTACCCAGGCATCCTCTTCCGCCTGGCGATACGGTTTGCCCAGGCGCAGGCAGACGCGGTGGTACAGGCCATCCGCCACCGCTTCTTTAAAGGTGAGCCGATGCACGGTGCCGGCGCGCTTGCCGCCGCGAATGTCCTTGATCAGCTGGTTGAAGGGATTGTCGGTGCCGTAGTGGGTGGAGATCACCCGTACCTTGCCGCCCCAGATCAGCATCGCCATCGCCGCGTCCAGCAGCTCCTGCAGCTGTTCGTGGAACGCCGCCTCGTCGATCACGATCACGCCCTGGCGGCCGCGCAGGTTGGAGGGCCGCGACGACAGCGCCACGATGCGGTGGCCGGACGGGAAACGGATGGTGTAGGTCTTGATGTTCTTGTCGCGGTCGGCCTCGTCGTCCCAGATGCCTTCCTCGACCTGGCCGGCGGCATAGTCGAACGCCTTGCACCACATGGCGCAGGCTTCGATGTACTCCACGGTCATGTCCTGGTTGTAGGCGATGTAGTAGACGTTCTGGCCGCCGGCCGGCTTCTCGGCGGCGGCGGTCAGCACATCGTCGGCGGCCTCGCCCCAGGTCAGACCGGTACGGCGCGACTTCTCAATGACCTTGAGCGGCGACGGGTCGGCCACCCAGCGCTGCTGGTACGGCAGCAGCACCGCCGGGATGGCGGCGCCGGAGGTGTCGGGCAGCTTGAGCGGCAGCGTCATTCGGCAATCCCCAGGATCATCTTGCGAATCTGCTGCACGGTGTCGCCGGACAGGCCGCCCTTGCTGACCAGGCTGGCGGCGGCATCGGCGGCGGCACGCGCCTTGTCGCGCACCTCGGCCTGCCACTTCTTCTGCACCACGCTGGCCTTGCCCAGCTCGGCCACGGCCTTGGCCACCTTGGGCAGGTCGATCTGGCCCTCTTCGGCCATCAGCAGCTGGAACAGCTTTTCCTGCACCAGGCGCATCAGCGCTTCGTTGACCGCGCCTTCGTTATCCGGGGCGGCCTCCACCACCGCCTTGGCCTGCTGGCTGGCCATCTTCAGCGCGGCCAGGCGGTCTTCGAAGCCCTGGCCATAGCGGTGGATGGCGCTTTTGCTGATGTCGTAGCCCTTGGCGCCCAGCTCGCTGGCCAGCGCCTCGTAGTCGGAGAAGTTGCCCTCCACCAGGGCGCTGTCCAGCCAGGCTTTGACCTCGGGCGGCAGCGCGGCAATCTTGGAACGCGGCGGCATGGCGACCTCAGTAGTACTTGGCCGGACGGGCAATGCCCGGCTGGCAGTCCACGGTGTACTCCACGATGTCCACGCCCAGGCGGGTCAGATCAGCAGACCACGGGCCGGACGGGTCGATCTTGAGCGTGACCAGGGAACGGTCGCCCAGGTAGTCCAGTTCGCGGCGCAGCTCGTGCTGGGTGGCATCCGGGAACACGCCCTGGATGGTGGAAAGGATCAGCGCCTCATGCGCGCCCAGCGGGCGGCTATTGTTGAGGGTCAGCAGGAGCGCCCAGCGCATCGCCTCGCGGCGGGATTTAGCGGGATCAATGGCATGGTTCATCATGGTTTACCTGTGATGGCCAGCTGCTGCAGGCTGTGCGCCATACCATCCAGCTTGGCTTCGATAGTGGTTTGGTTGCGGATGAAGTCCTCGCGCCGCACGTACTCCAGCGGCAGTGCCGCCATCAGCTTCAGCAGGTCTTTCTCCACCTCGATCAGCTTGGCGCGCTGCTCTTCCAGCGTGCTGGCGGTGGTTTTCTGCGAGTCGGATACCGCCTTGAACTTCTCGTCGATGTTGCGGCCAACCTGGCCGGCCAGAATCTTGGCCACGGTCCAGAAGCCACCAAGGATGGCCAGCAGCAAGCTGATCACCTGCCACAGCTCCAGCGATAGCGTCATCGGCCGGTCCTTTCGTGCATGCTTTGGCAGTCGATGCAGCGGGTGCAGCCCGGCGCCGCTTGCTGGCGCTGGTGCGGGATAGGCTCGCCGCACTCCTCGCAGTGGCTGTAGGAACCACCGTGGCCGACGTGCTCACGCGCGGCGGCAATCGCCGCCTCGCGCTGGGCCTGCTCCAGCTCCTGTGCCTGGTCAAAAATATCGGTCACGCCATGACCCCTTTCACCGCCCACATCATGGCCTCTTCCAGGCGCACGCCGGCTTCGCGGGCGCTGCGGGCATCACCACCGCGCTCCGCCACTTCGTTGATCAACAGCGCCATGCGCTGGCCGTTAGCCTTGAGTTCAGCGATCAAGGCAGCTTGTGCCGGCGTGGGCTGGCGGTTTGCGTTATCGGTTGGCATGTCATTCCCCCATGGGTGCAAGTTGATGAACCTGGATCAGGGCGCTCAGCTGGGCGTCCAGCTGCTGGCACCACTTGCCGTAATCGGCGGCGTGTTCAAGGAGATCGGGCGGCGGTAGCCCGGCTTCGGGGCCGGCGGCCGCTGCGGCTTCAGCAGCAGCTCCGGCGTCGGCTGTGGGCAGATCAGCTTCACCGCTGGCGGGGTAGCCGAGGAGCTGCCGGTAGAGCCGCAGGCTGTCAGGGCCAAGGCCAGTAAAACGGGGACCATCAGCGTGCGTGACATCGGGAATCCTTTCAGCGAGTTGGCGTTGTGCGGTATCCAGTTGCTGCTTGCTCTGCAGGAGTGCCCAGCCCAGCTGCTGCGCCTGTTCGTTCAGGCGCTGGTAGGCAGCGTGGGCGCGGGCCTCCTCGCTCAGCCGCTGCTCGGTCAGGCGCAGCAGCTGCCGGTTATGGTCGGCATCGGCGGTGGCCAACTGGCCGGTGTAAAGGTTGGCCGCACGCTGGTAGCCGAACTGGTCGGCGCCATACAGCGCGCCGCCGACCAGTGCGGTGATCAGCAAGGACTTGACCCACCATGGCAGGGCGTTCATCGGCGGCTCCTTTGACGGTTGCGGGCATGGCGGGCCGCGCGCTTGATGGCGGCCGCACCTGTGCGGCGTTGCGGGGTGACCGGATAGCCGCCCGAGGTTGGGCCGGTGGAAATGGGCCAGCTGCGCAGTAGTGGCAGCCAACTCAGCAGCAGCCTAAGCATCGGTGGCCTCCTTACTATCGCGCTTGGTGGCGATCCAGCTGCGGGCGGCGGAATAGCCGCCTACCACGCCCAGGTAAATAAGCCAGGTCTCGCTGGCCAGCTGACCGGCCACGCCCTGGTAAACGAACATGCCGGTGGCGGTGGCGCAGGCCACATTGGCCCACAGCTTGCTGTGGCTCAGGCGGCCGGTAGCCGGGTTGGTGAACAGGTCGGCCAGACGCATCACTGATACCCCTTGGCCAGCTCGAAGTGCGGCATCTCGCGGAACGGCGCTTGCGGGCGGCCGTACCAGTTCAGCCCCAGCTCCATGCCGATACGGCCGGCTTCTTTCCAGGCCGGGTGCTTGTCGTCCCACATCGGCTTGCCGTTTACCAGCGGCACGATGTCAAAGGCACGGGCGGCCGGCTTGTCCTTAATGGTGAAGTTGTGCGCCGACTGTCCGCCCTTGGCGTTGGTCACGCGCGCGCCAGGCACGCCATTGCGGCCCTGGGCATAGAGGCGGTTCTGTTCGTCGTTGCTGCGGTAGGTGCAGGTGACCAGGATGTCCAGCCCCGCCGCCTGGCAGCGCCGCAGGAACTCGCTGAAGAGCGGCTGCAGATCGGGGTGGAGGTCTTCGATTTTGCGGGAGGGCATGGCGGCTCCTTAACAAGGGATGCCGCAAGAATAAAAAAGCGCCCCGCTTGGGGCGCTGTGATGGGTGTCAGTGGGTTGTCCAGCTATCTGCTTTGACGCCCTGCATGCCTACAGAGCATTGCTCTGCATGGCCAATGAGCATCTCTGGATGGAAATTTTCATAGTCAGATTGAAGATTTCTGCTTCCTTTAATTGCGACAGGGAAATGGCCTCCATCGCTAGGCGGGAATTTGTCGCAACATCATGGCACCACCATAAGCCATTGCTGATTTTTACTCCTGCAGCACTGAGGCGATCCGGCCAACGATCTTCTAACCAGTACAGTGGGGTCAGAATGTCTTTCTTGAGGTCGCCACCAGGATAGTTTCTAATGCGCGCAGCAATAATATTCTGACCGATGAGGGTTTCCTTGGCCAAATCATAGCCAAGTACGTCCTTACGATCTGCGTAGCTGGCCCAATTAGCAGGCTCATGAATCTCCGCCAACATCGTTGTTTCAAATGAAATGTCCTGAGTTGTAAAGGCAGCTTGCCGTAGCTTGCCATCAGCCTGCTGAATCAATTTCTCTTTATCCGCTACTTGTTGCTCAAGCTCTGCAACGCGTCCTTTGCCACCGCAACCAGCTAACAAGCTGGAGAGCAGAATTACCCACCAATATTTCATCATCATCTCCCGTCAATGCCAAAATCATAAAACAAATCCTCATATTTTGTCTCCATTGCCATGTACGCTAGCTTCAAAAGCTGTCATGCCATAACAATCAGACCACAAGTGTCTAGATATCTTCCCCGTTCCTAGCCCTATCAAGCAAAGACTCTTGCGTGATGAGGATAGCTTGATAGGTCTTAACTCTCCCATCCAGCTCATCTATCTGTTTCTGCAAACAATCAACTTCATCGTCACTTTCGTTGGAAAATCCAGAACTCTTCAGCTCCAAAAAATTAGTTATGCCTTCTATTGAATTTTCCAAAATAGCTTTCCATTGCACACAATATCTCTCAAGTGCCTCAACTCTGTGCTGGTTAACCATTTCACAAACCTCCGAGAACTTGTTGCTGAAAACCACATGAATATCAATGGCTGAAAATTAATGATAGATCATCATTGACGATGCAGAATTTTACTGAATTTACCAACAGTCAAAACAGCACCTCCTGCTTTGTCCCCACAGACATATCCGCTTGCTTCAATACCCGCCACACATGGCGCTCGGTCATCTGGTACTTGCGTGCCAGTTGCCCGGCCGCATGAATGGCCGAGTGCTCGCGGCTGATGTCGTCGAACTCACTGCGGATAGCACGGTTGCGCAGCTCCAAGATGGCCGCCTTGCACAGCGGCACCGCCAGCACTTCACCGCCGAAATGGCGTGTCAGGATTCTCGCAGCCTCAATGCCCACCACTTCGGCCAGTGACTCGTAGCGAATCTGCCCCAGCCGTGTTTGATTCTTGCTCACCGGGAAGGTGGTGCCGCCCCAGGTATTGATCAGAAGCACGGCCTTGGGCAGGCCGATCAGGCGCACGAACAGGCGGGCCGACTCCGGCAGCAGGTGCTGTACATTGTCGAACTTCATCCCATGTTCCTTTCGTGGCGCTTGGCGTCGTAGATCAGTGCGGCCATCAATTTCTGCAGCTGGTGGTCATCCAACCAATCCACCTTTTCCACCTGGAACATGCGCAGGGCCATGGCGTGGGCGTATTCCCACGGGCGCTTAGCCTCGGCCAGCAAGGCTTCCACCTTGCCCATTACCGCTGTGCGCCCGGCGGGCGGCTTTGGCTTGCGGCCAACCTTGGCGGCCGTCTTTGGCTTCCAGCCGCAGCGCTGCAGGTGTGCCAGCACCTTGGCCGCGCCGGCCGCATTCAGCTCCTTGGCTGATTGCACGCCAGCCACGTTCTGCAGCATGGCGCGGTAGGTGGCGTCATCCATGCCCAGCTCTTTCTTGGCAATGTGAATCTTGGCCAGGTTGTTTTTCATGGGGTCATCTTGGTGT
>CAMLGD010000041.1 GCA_946479405.1 uncultured Vogesella sp. | reverse complement strand
TGATGTTGAGGGTGAACACCGCATCGTTGCCTTCCGGCACGGTGATGTCGCCGGTTTCGGCCTCGCTGACGAAGTGGATGGTGGGTACGTCGTCATCGACGATGGTGGCGGTCGCGCCATCGCTGTAGTTCACGCCATTGCTGGTCAGGGTGGCAGACAGGCCGAAGGTTTCATTCAGCTCGTCAACACTGTCGCTAACGGTTGTGGTGCGTACCTGCAGCAGGGAATCGCCAGCGGCAATCGCAATGCTGCCGGTGTACGTGGTCCAAGTGGCGCCACCATCGGTGCTGTACTGGAATGTGCCGCTGCTGTAGTCGGCTGGCGACAGTGCCGAGCCGTCAGCAAAAGTGAGCACCAGGGTGCTGCCTGCCGCGGCATTGGTGATATTGACGCCAAAGACGGCGTTTTCACCTTCATTGATGACGATATCGCCAACGGCTGTGCCTGCCGCGCCCACTTCAATAGTCGGGGTCGGATTCAAGTTGCTGGTGCCGGCATCGGTCGGCGTGGCTGCAGTGGTATCCAGCCCCAGATCCAGTGTGGTGGTGGTAATGCCTTCCGAGATGCGGCCAAGGATGACGTAGCTGTTGCCACCATCTTCCGCCCCGCCTGCCCCGCCGAGGCCGGCTGCGGTGGCTTCCAGCTGTGTCAGCGGATCAAGCCCGTTGTTGAGCTGGGCCAGCACTTGCTGGGCTTCCGGCTGTAGTGGTGCCAGTGCCGCGTCGGTGGCATCGGTGGCACTGGCCTGGGCGGTGCCAAAGACGTCGTCGGTGATGGTGAGATCGCGGGCTTCTGCAATACGCACAATGTCGCCATTGGCAGATTGCATCTCGATATAGGCATCCTGGGGAATGATCAGGCGGGTGCCGCTGGCAACAATTTCGCCCAGCTGAACGGTGTGCTGCGTGCCATCGGGCATGATGGCGATGATCTTGCCGGTAAGGGCGACAACTTTGCCTTGGGCGATATTGGATGCGGCAGCCATGATCGATACTCCATGTGAGTGGGACTAGTAGTCATCACTCTAGAAGTAGTGCCAGGGCGTTCTTATTGTACTAACGGGCTACTGCCCTTCAGGGCAATGCTTTGGGCATTTATTGCAAATTGTTTCCTTGCAAAATGCGTAAAAAGTGATTTTTCTGTAGCGTTATGTCCACATGACTAGTAGGGCAAATGTCGCTGCTGCAGCACTCAGCTGGCCTGCACGGCATTGATGGGGATGGAGATGCGCGTGTCGTGGGCCGCATGTGCCTCGACACCGTGTTCTAGCCAGTTGGGAAACACCACCAGCTGGCCGGCTTCCGGCGCGATGGCAATTTCGCTGCCGGCATTGGGGCGCAGTGTACCTTGCCATGGTGATAGCAGCGCACCGGGTCGTGGATCGCGTAGCACAATCGGCCCGCTACCGGCGGGGACTTTCAGGTAAAAGCAGGCACTGAGCAGCGCGCCGGCATGGTTGTGAAAGGTGTTGTAGCCACCAAAATCATGCACATTGGCCCAGGCTTTCAGCTGGTAGCGGTGCAGGGGGGCGCCCATCTCGTCGAAGATGTGATCGAACACCGCCTGCACGGCCTCGGCCAGCGGCTGGAATGCCGGCTCCTGCAACAGGGTCTGGGCGCTGTTCCAGCCCATGCGGTTGGAGCGGCCTTCCGGTTTGGGGGTCTGCTGCCGCCAGGCTTCAATCTGTGCGATCCACTGTGGCAACTGCGCATTCAGGTGCGGCAGGCCGACGCTCCAGACCCGGGTGGGGAATAAATCCATATGTGAAACGCTGAGCTTTTGCATGGCGAGCTTTTTTTAAATCTTCTCTAATAAATAAATGGATGTTTTGCGCAGCCTGGCTATTTCATTGCTGTCGGCGCTTAACTGCTAGTGGCTTTGCTATGCAAGCATACGCGCGATATTTTGAGTGAATAATGCCACAGGTATTTAAATAACTATCTGCCGCAGGGCGGAATGTATTTTCAATTGTTGCTTATGTAATCACACTGTCGCGACTTACAGCAAAACGAGAATAATGATGACACGTTCGCACTTCACTTCACTTGCTGACTCCCGTCAGCATTGCGGCCAACCTGGCAGCAAACACAAACCGCTGGTGCTGGCGACCGCCGCGGCATGCTTTGCGCTGGCGGCTGCGGCGGCCCAGGCTACTTGTGTTAACGATATCACCACCGGTCAGACAACCCCGGAGACAGTAAACAGCTGCCCACTGGTAGTGAGCAGCAATGGTGCTATCGATGTGAGCGGTAGCACGGCCGTCACGGTAAGCACTGGCAATGAGTATTCAACTTCCATTGACAACAGCGGTCGTATCACCGGCAACACTGCGATTTATGTGCAAGATACTTCGCCAAGTTACGATACCTCAATCACCAACGGCAGTACCGGTGTGATCGTCGGGCAAAACTTTGCCATCAACCGCGCCGGCAGCCCTAGCCAGAACGTGTATATCTGGAACGAAGGCCAGATCGCAGGTTCCATCGTTGCCACCAATCTCACCAACTACAGCGGTGGGGTGGTAACGCTCAAGAATAATGCGGACAAGGATGATCTGCGTAACAGCGGCACTGCCGGTTCTGCCGTTCTGAGCGGCCACTTCTCCCAAGAGTCCGGCGCGACCCTGCGGGTTGCCATTGTGTCCACCAGTAGCGAAGGCAGTTACAGCTATCTGCAAGCTGCCACGGCCAGCCTTGATGGCACGCTGGATGTCGATGTGAAGGCCGGCAGCGGTCTGAGCCTGAGTTCCGGCATGAGTTCGTTCGGCATCATTCACACCACGGCGGGCAGCATCAACGGTACCTTCTCCCAGATCACCGACAACAGCGCGCTGTTCAACTTTACCCAGCGCGTGGAAACGCTGAATAACAACTCTAATACCCAGGCGTTGTACATCGACGCCGTGCGCGCACTGACTGTCGAGCAGGCCGCCCGCGACAACAGCAACTTCCCGGGCCTGGGCGCGGCACAGGTGCTGGATTCCGGCGCCGCCGGCCTGCAAGAAGTGGTGGATGCACTGGGCCAGCTGGCTACCGAGCAGGAAGTCTCCGACGCGGTATCGCAGACCTTGCCGCTGCACGGCGGCGCGACCACGGCTGCCACGCAGGACGCCCTGGCCAGCGTGAACCAGATCGTGCAGGCGCGCATCGAGGGCAGCACCGGTTTGTCAGCAGGCGATGCGGTGTATAGCGACCGCTACGTGTGGGTAAAACCGTTCGGTTCCTGGACCGAACAAAACGACCGTGATGGTGTGGCCGGCTACGATGCGCACACCTACGGCCTGACCCTGGGCACGGATGGTGCGCTGACGCCCAAGCTGCGTCTGGGCGGTGCACTGGCCTACGCCAATATCAATATCGACAGCAAATCCAGCGTGGCGCCGCAAAGCAGCGAAGTGAATGTCTACCAGCTGGTGGGCTACGGCAGCTACAGCCTGGACGAGCGCACCAACCTGAACTTCCAGGCCGATGTCGGTCAGGGCCATACCCGTGGCGAGCGCCAGATTGCGCTGACCCAGTCGACGGCTTCGGCTGCCTACAAAAGCCTGACCGCCCACGCCGGTGTCGGCCTGGGCCGCAGCTACGCGCTGAACGACAGCACCAGCTTCACCCCGGCGCTGCGTGCCGATTACACCTGGATCAAGGACAAGGCCTATAGCGAAACCGGCGCCGGCGCGCTGAACCTGCAGGTGCAGGGCCGCGAGGCGGATTCGCTGGTGCTGGCGGTGGAAGGCAAGCTGAACAAGACGCTGGACAGCGGCACCCAGCTGCAGGCCAACCTGGGTGTGGGCTACGACACCCTGAACGAGAAATCGTCCATCGTGTCCGCCTTCGCCGGCGCACCGAGCGCGGCATTTGTCACCTACGGCGCCGATACCAGCCCGTGGCAGGTGCGCGGCGGTTTTGGTCTGACCCATAAACTGGCCAACGGCGTGGAAGTGACCGGCCGTTACGATGCGATGTACAAGACGGACTTCCTCAACCAGACGGTGTCGGTCAAACTGCGCTGGATGTTCTAAGTCCCTTGTTCGGTAACCAATCATGGCAGCGGGCTACCCGCTGCCATTTTTTCTTGTTCTCATGCCCGCTATCGTCGAACTGAGTTGCTCTCCCATCCCCGGCCATCGTCATGGCTTGTCGCAACCACTGGCAAGCTTGCGCCTGCAGCCCGCCGCGCTGGCGGCCAACCTTGACTGGCAGGCGGTGGATGCCTGGCTGGCTACCGCTTTCCAGCTGCGGCCGCAGGCATGCGAGGCGGCAGCGGAACTACCGTTGGCCGCAGCGGCAGTGCAATGGAGCTGGCGTGTGCTGCAGTTGGCCGCACAGCTGCAGCGACTGGCCCGGCTGCCGGTATTTTTGCCCGGTCGCCTCCTGCGGCTGCAGCAGGGCCCGGCTGGCAGTTGGCAAGTGGAGGCCGCCGTGGTCCAGCTGCCGCAGCTGGCCGCGGATGATCTGCGCCGCTGTTACCAGGCCGCGGCCATCGTGCTGGATGGATTTATCGCCAAACCGGCGCATTTTGCCGAACCGGAAGCCTTGCTCCGCCAGCTGGAGGCGACGCTGATCGGCTCGCTGAGCCGCCGTCATCCGCTGGATCACACCACTTTCAGCCTGCTGGCGAGCGCACATGCGGCCAACGTTCCGTGGCTGTCGCTGGGGGCCGGCATCTATCAGCTGGGCTGGGGCACGCAGGCACGTGTGCTGCAGGCTGCCGGGGTGGAGCGCGATGCCATGCTCGGCATCCAGATTTGCGGGCAGAAGGCGCTGGCCCGGCAATGGCTGGCCAGCGCAGGTCTGCCGCTAGTGCCACAGCGACAGGTCGACAGTGAGACCGCGGCGGAGCAGGCGTTGGCCGAGCTGGGTGCCCCGGTGGTGATCAAGCCGGCTGGCAGCGTGGGCGGGCAGGGGGTGACGCTGGCAGTGGAATCCGCCACCGCGGCACGTGCCGGCTATGCTCATGCCGCAGCGCTGGGGACCGGTGTGCTGGTCGAGCGTCAGATCGCCGGCGACACCCACCATGTGCAGCTGGTGGACGGAGAGGTACTGTTCGTGATGCGGCGTCTGCCTGCCGGTTTGCTGGCAGATGGTGTGCACAGCATCCGCCAGCTGTTGGCCGCAGAAAACCGGCGACGTCAGGGTGAGCTGCTGTGGCAGCGCCTGCCGCCCTTGCCCGACGACGCGCTGGCCACGGCCTGCCTGGCGCAGCAGGGGCATGACTGGCAGAGCGTGCTCGCCGCCGGCAGCCGCATCTTGCTGCGCGCGGTACCGACCAATCTCGACGGCTCGCTGGACGACGATCTGACTGCGCAGACCCACCCGGACAACATCGAACTGGCGTGTCGTGCCGCCCGTCGCCTGGGACTGAGCATGGCTGGGGTAGACATTCTCTCCCGCGACATCAGTGTGTCGTGGCAGCAGAACGGCGCAGTGGTGCTGGAAGTCAACCATGCACCGCAACTGGGCAGCAGCACGCTGTACCAGCGTTACCTGCCGGCCATGCTGCAGCGGCTGCTGCCCGGCGGTGGCCGCGTGCCGCTGGAAGTGTTCGTTGGCGATGCTGCGGCGCTGGCGGCGGCGCGTCAGCGGCAGGCAGAGTTGGCCGCCCGCGGCGTGGCCTGTTGTATCTGCAGCGATGCGCTGTGCCTTGACCCGCAGGGTCAGCCGCTACCGTTGGCAGTGGATGGCAGTTTTGCGCGGGTGCAGGCGCTGCTGCGCCAGCCGCAGTTGCAGGCGCTGCTGGTGGTGCTGCAGCGGGATGATTGGCTGGCCAGTGGTCTGCCGGTGGACAAGATCTCGCGCCTGCAGTGGGTCAACGACAATATTGCCAGCCAGCGGGCCGATGCCGCCACGCCTGGCGATGGCGGCCAACTGCTGCCGCTGCTGCGACAGCATCTGGCTGTGCAAGGGGAGCACGCATGACGCAGCTTGCTATTCCGGATACCTGCCGGCCCACTGCCGCGCAGCTGGCAACGGTATTGACGGTCGAGCTGCCACCTCTGCCAGCCGTGGTGGATTGGACGGCACTGGATGGCTGGCTGCAAGCCTGGCTGGAGCAACCGTTTTGCGAGCCGGACAGCGTGGGCGCCAGCCCGGAGGCGGCGGCTGCCCGGCTGACAGTGCGCATTGCCGCCGCCACCGGCGCCGTGTTGCGTGGTGCCGGCATTCCACTGCTGCGCGATCCGGAGCTCATCACCGTCAGTGCTGCCGCAGCGGCTGGCTGGCGCTGCACGCTGCGGTTTGCCGCGCCGGGGCTGGTGGCGGAGCAGCCATTGCGGCTGGCCTGCGCCGCGTGTCGCCACTGGCTGCTGCAACTGGCATGCCAGCCGTGGCCTGATGCTGCGTTGCAGGCATTCTTTGACTACCTCAGCCATGACTTGCTGCCGCAGCTGCTGCCGCACGCCATAGCCGCGCCGTCCAGTATGGTGTTGCTGCAGGCCGCCGCTGCGGCCAACGTGCCGTGGCGACATGAGGGCAATGGCGTGTTCCAGCTGGGCTGGGGGGCGCAGCTGCGGCACGCGTTTACCAGCCGGCTGGACAGTGATTCCTCCATCGGTATTCGCGTGGCGGGAAACAAGCAGCTGAGCGCGCAATGGTTGCAGGCTGCCGGCCTGCCGGCGGCGCGGCACCTATCGGCCAGCAATCCGCAAGAGGCGCTGGCGGCTGCCCGGCAACTGGGGTGGCCGCTGGTGATCAAGCCGCTGGCGCGTGATCGCGGCGAAGGCGTCAGCGTCAATCTGCGCGATGACGCGGCGCTGCTGGCGGCGTTTGCCCACGGCAGCCGCTTCGGCCTGCCGCTGCTGGTGGAACAGCAGGTGGCGGGGCACTGCCACCGGCTGCTGGTGGTAAAAGGCGAGGTGATGTACATCGTCAAACGCCTGCCGGTGGCGGTGCAGGGCGATGGCCGTAGCAGCATCCGCGCCCTGATTGCCGCCGCCAACCAGCAGGCGCTGCAGCTGCCGCCATGGCGCCGGCCGCCGCCGCTGTGGACCGATGCCGCCAGTCAGGCCTGCCTGCACGCCGCCGGCTGGCAGCTGGATGCGGTGCCGCCCGCCGGGCTGTGGCTGGCGCTGCGCGACATCGAATCCAGCGCCGACGGTGGCCGCGACGAGGACATGCTGGCGGTCGCCCATGCGGCCAACCTGGCGCTGGCGGTGCAGGCCGCGGCGTTGTTCGGGCTGGAGATGGCCGGCATCGACCTGATTACACCCGACATCAGCCAGCCGTGGCACAGCAACGGCGCCATCATCAACGAAGTGAATGCCGCACCGGCGCTGGGCGCCAGCGCAAGCTCGCTGCTGGCCATGCCGCGGTTGATACAGCGGCTGTTTCCGCATGGCGGGCGTATTCCGCTGGAGGTGTTCGTCGGTGGCAAGCGGGCACTGTTCGCCGCGCGGCAGCGGCGCGAGCAGCTGGCGGCCGGCGGGCTGGCCTGCTACCTAGTCAGCGCGCAGGCGTGCGAGCGCGCGGACGGGCAGCCTTACCCGCTGCTGGCGGACAACTGGTATCAACGCTGTCTGGCGCTGCTGACCGACCGCACGGTGGCGGCACTGGTGCTGGCGATGACGCCACAGGAATGGCAACAGGTGGCATTGCCGCTGGAGCGGGTCGACCGGGTGGAGCAGGTGGAATGAGTCACACCCACGACAGGAGCAAGCGCCGCGCCGTCAGCCGGCTGCTGGCCGCCACCTTGCTGGCGCTGCTGACCGGCTGCGTGCAGATCCCGGATCTGGCGCAGCGCAGCCACACGGCCGATGCGCTGGCAGCGGCGCGCAGCTGGCAGGCCGCCAGCCTGCGCAGCGACAGCTTCCGCCTGCGCGCCTATCTGCCGGCAGCACCGGCTGCGGCCAACTTGCTGACCGTATACCTGGAAGGCGATGGCCTGGCCTGGCTGTCGTCCGAGACGCCGTCCGCCGATCCCACCCCTATCACCCCGCTGGCGTTGCAACTGGCGCTGCAGGATCGCCAGCCGGCTGCCTATCTGGCGCGTCCTTGTCAGTATGAGTCGGCGGATGAGGCACCATGCCGGCAGGCGTACTGGACGCGGCTGCGCTTTGCGCCGGAGGTGGTGCAGGCCAGCAACCAGGCGCTGGATCAGCTCAAGCAGCGCTTTGGGGCGCAGCGCCTGCTGCTGGTGGGCTACTCCGGCGGCGGCACGCTGGCGGCACTGCTGGCGGCCCGTCGCAGCGATGTGGCCGGCTTGATTACTGTGGCCGCCAGCCTCGATCATCAGGCCTGGACGCAGGACAATCACCTCTCCGCACTGAGCGGCTCGCTCAACCCGGCCGACGATTGGCCACGCTTGCAGTGGCTGCCGCAGCGGCATTATGTCGGCGGGCAGGATAGCCAGGTGGGCAGCGGGCCGGTAACCGCCTATGCCGCGCGTTTCCCGCCCGAGCGGCGACCGCAGGTGGTCGTGCTGCCGGCCTTCGATCACCACTGCTGCTGGCTGCAGCAGTGGCCGGCCTTGAAGCAGCAGGCGCTGGCACGCTGGCATCTGCCGGGTATGTAAGGTTGGCCGCAGCGAAGTGGCCGGGTTGCTGCACGCGCGGGCTGCGGCTGCTGGCGAGCCGGCATTGATAGCCTGCGCGTATCACAGCCCAAGGTGAAAAGTATTTCACTGTTGCCGCGTCAGGCTGCAGCATGGCGTACCTTGCTTGTTGAAAGTCGCAATTGAAAACCGCCCTGTCCACGTCTGCCCGCCGTGGCGTCATGTTTGCCTTTCTGGCCGCCTTCGGTTTTTCCTTCAAGGCCATCTTCGTCAAGCTGGCTTACGCCGCTGCCGCGGTGGATGCGGTGACCCTGCTGACACTGCGCATGGGACTGTGCCTGCCGTTCGTGCTGCTGGCGGCGCTGCCGGTGCTGCGCGGCATGCCACGCCTGACGCGACGCGATGTCGGCTTGTTGCTGGGGCTGGGGGTGGCGGGCTATTACGGTTCCAGCATGCTGGATTTCTACGGCCTGCAGTACATCTCCGCCGGGCTGGAGCGGCTGATCCTGTTCACCTATCCCACGCTCACCATCCTGATCGGCATCCTGTGCATGGGTAAGCAGGCCGAGCGCGGTATCGTGCTGGCGGCGGTGCTGTCCTACGCCGGCATTGCGGTGGCGTTCGTGCATGATCTGGGCCACAGCGCCGACGTGCAGCGGGTGTTCATCGGTGCCGGTTTCGTGTTCGCCTGCGCGGTGCTGTATGCGCTGTACAGCGCCGGCTCGGAGCTGGCGATCCGCAGCCTGGGCGCGATGCGCTTTTCGCTGCTGGCGATCCTGGTGTCCACCGCCGCCATCCTGCTGCACTTTGTGCTGAGCCGGCCGTGGCAGGCGCTGGACCTGCCGCTGCCGGTGTATGGCTACGGCCTGGGCATGGCGCTGTTTTCCACCATTCTGCCGGTGTTCTGGCAGTCGGCCGCCATCCGCCATATCGGCGCCGCGCGCTCGGTGCTGATCGGCATGCTGGGGCCGGTGCTGACCATCTTCTTTGGCTGGTGGCTGCTGGACGAGCCGGTGTCGCTGGCGCAGTTGGCCGGCACCGTGCTGGTGATCGCCGGGGTACTGCTGGCCAGCCGGCGCTGAGACCCCGCCAAAGGTTGGCCGCAGCGGCCGTCAATGCCCCGCTTGCGCGTAGCTGCGCACGGTCTCCAGCACCGCGGCAAGCAGGTGGTTCTGCCGCTGCGTGTTCCACGCCATGGCGGTGGTGACCACCTGCAACTCGTCCGCCAGCGGCCGGATCACCACGCTGGCCGGCGCCATGCCCTGCACCGATGCCGGTACCAGCGCCACCCCCTGATGGCAGCCGACAAAGGCGATCTGCGACGTCACCGAGCGCACCTCGTGCAGGATGCGCGGGGAAAAGCCGCTGCTGTGGCAGGCGGCGGTCAGGCGGTCGAACGAGATCGGGCTGACCTTGCGCGCGAACATGATGAAATCTTCGCCGGCCAGATCGTGCAGCGCCAGCTGCGCCCGGTTGCACAGCTGGTGCGTGGCCGGCAATGCCACGGCCAACTTGTCTTCTCGTAGCGGCAGCGCGCTGATGTGCTCGCCCAGATCACCTTCCAGCCGCGCAAACGCCAGGTCGATGTCGCCGCTGTGCAGCGCCGGCAGCGCCTCATAGCTGTCGATTTCCTTTACCGCCACCGTCAGCCCCGGGTGCTGTTGCTTGATCTGTTCGATCAGGCCCGGCAGCACGTCCAGAATCGCCGAGGTGATCGCGCCGATGGTGATGGTGCCGATCTGCCCGGCGGCCGCCTCGCGTACCGCCAGCTCCAGGCTTTCCAGCTGCTCGGCGAATTTCTTCATCGCCGGCAGGATCGCCTGTCCCACCGCCGTCAGCTGTGCGCCGCGGCGCGAACGCTCGAACAGCTTCACCTTCAATGCCTGCTCCAGGATCTGGATCTGCTCGGTCAGTGGCGGTTGCGACATGCCCAGGCGCTTGGCGGCGCGGCCGAAGTGCTGTTCCTCGGCCACGGCCAGGAACAGCCACAGGTGGCGGATGAGACGAAAGTTGATCATGATTTTTGATAGGTTTGGCGTATGTAAACGTTACAAAATGCGGAATTTACCTATCGAACTGTAGGGTGGAAAGTAGCGGCACACAAGTCCCCAACAGGAGAGTCCGATGAGCCAGCCTTCTTTACTTGAACGTTTGCAGCAGCAGGACAGCAACACGCTGTCCGACGCGCTCGATTTCCTCAATCTGCCCGGCGCCACCTATGGCCTGCGCCCGCTGTGGGACTGCCCCAAGCTGGTTGGCCGCGCCAGTACCGTGCAACTGGGGCGCAAGAGCGATGCCGCGCCGACGGTGCACCTGATCTCGCCGGTGATCGCCGCCATCGACAGCACCGAGCGCGTGCTGGTGATCGCCGGCGGCGTGGACGGCATTTCCTGCTGGGGCGACATCCTGGCCAATGCGGCGCAGGTGAAGGGTGTGCGCGGCACGGTGATCGACGGCCTCAGCCGCGACATCGACGGCAGCGCCGACATCGGCTACCCGCTGTACGGCCGCGGCGTCACCATGATCAGCGCGCGCAACCGCGTGATCCAGCTGTCGTCCGGCCAGCCGGTAAGCATGGCCGGCGTACAAGTAGCGGAAGGCGACTACGTGCTGGCCGACCGCTGCGGCACGGTGTTTGTGCCGGCGGCACATATCGAGACAGTGCTGGACCTGGCCGAGCGCATCGCGCAGCGCCAGCACGGCATGGTGGCGGCGGTGCGCAGCGGCCGCTCGGTGGCAGAGGTGATGCACGACCGCCAGTTTGCCGCCATCCAGCAGGAGGGCAGCAAATGAACGCAGCAGATCGTGAACTGGTAGCACTGTTTGCCGGGCTGGATACCGCCGGCGTGTCCGATGCCATGGACAAGCTGGGGCTGGCCGGGCAGTGCCTGGGCATCCTGCCGCTGGACAACTACCGCCAGGTGGTGGTGGGGCCGGCGTTTACCGTCAAGTACGTGGCCGCCAGCAGCCCTGCCGGCAGCGTCGGCGATTTCATCGACGATGTGGCGCCGGGCGACGTGGTAGTGATCGACAACGATGGCCGCCGCGACTGCACCGTGTGGGGCGACATCATGACCCAGTACGCCGGGCTGCAGCACATCGCCGGTACCGTGATCGACGGCGTGTGCCGCGACGTCAACAAGGCGCTGGGCGAAGGCTATCCGCTGTTCACGCGCGGCCGCTTCATGCGCACCGGTAAGGACCGGGTGCAGGTGGAGGTGGTGGGCGGCACGGTGTCGATCGGCACGGCGCGCGTCGCTGCCCGCGACATCGTGGTGGCCGACGCCAACGGCGTGGTGGTGGTGCCGCGCGAGCGCGCTGCCGAGGTGGCGGCGCTGGCGCAGCAGATCGAGACGGTGGAAGCCGCGATCCGCCAGCAGCTGGGGCAGGGCAGCACCCTGGCCGCCGCGCGCGCCGCGCTGGGTTACCACACACTGCAAAGGAAAGCGTGATGAACACCGCTGAACAGAAGCAAACGTTGGCCGCACGCTGCGCCGTGCTGGGCAGCGCCACGCTGTACGAGGCCTGCGGCCAACCTTGCGCGGTAGACCCGCAGATTCGCAGCCTCTGGCCCGGCGCCGTCATTGCCGCACCGGCCTACCCGCTGCAGTGCTCGCCCGGCGACAACCTGGCCATCCACATCGCACTAGAACGCGCACCGCACGGCAGCGTGCTGGTGGTGGATACCGGCGACTTCATCGCCGGTTACTGGGGCGAGGTGCTGACCGTCGCCGCCGAGGCCGCCGGCATCGTCGGGCTGGTGATCAACGGCGGCGTGCGCGATGTCGCCGCCATCGCCAAGCGTCGCTTCCCGGTGTTTACCCGCGGCGTGTCGGTGCACGGCACGGTGAAGGCCAGCGCGCCGGCCGTCGGCCTGCCGATGGTTTTTGGCGGCGTGGCGGTGGCCGCCGGGGATCTGGTGGTGGCCGACGATGACGGCGTGATCATCGTGCCCGCCGCCGCGGTGGCCGGCACGCTGCAGGCCGGCGAAGCGCGCGCCGCCAGGGAAAGCGTGATGATGAGCCAGCTGAGCCAGGGCGCGACCACCCTGCAGCTGATGGGCCTCGACCACTGGCGCGAAAAGGCATGACCATGACCACCCAATACCTGAACAAACACCTGGCCACAGCCAAACCTTCCGCTACCTACAAGGTGATGGACCGCGTGGCCGCGCTGCGGGCCGCCGGTGTCAGCATCATCTCGCTGTGTGCCGGCGAACCGGACTTCGACACGCCGGAACACATCCGTGCCGCCGCCATCGCCGCCATCAACAGCGGCCACACCCGCTACACCCAGGTGGCCGGCAGCCGCGCGCTGCGTGAGGCGGTGGCCGGCAAGTTCCGCCGCGAAAACGGGCTAGACGTACAGTGGCAGGACACCATTGTCTGCTCCGGTGGCAAGCAGGTGATCTTCAACGCACTGGCCGCCACCCTGAACGAAGGCGACGAGGTGATCGTGCCGGCGCCGTACTGGGTGAGCTACCCGGAAATCGTGCAGCTGTGCGGCGCGCGCCCGGTGGTGGTGCCCTGCGGCCACGACAGCGGCTTCAAGCTGACGGCAAAAAAGCTGGCTGCCGTCATCACCCCGCAGACGCGCTGGCTGATCCTCAACTCGCCGTCCAATCCCACCGGCGCGGTGTATAGCCGCGCCGAGCTGCAGGCGCTGGCGCAGGTGCTGCAGGATCACCCCCACGTGCTGGTGCTGGCCGACGACATCTACGAACACCTGCTGTTCGACGGCCAGCCGTTCTTTACCCTGGCGCAGGTCGAACCGCGACTACAGCCGCGCACCCTGACCATGAACGGGGTGTCCAAGGCCTACGCGATGACCGGCTGGCGCATCGGCTACGCCACCGGCCCGCGCTGGCTGCTGCAGGCAATGGAAAAACTGCAGGGGCAGCAGACCTCCGGCGCCTGCGCCATCTCGCAGCAGGCGGCGTTGGCCGCACTGAGCGGGCCGCAGGATTTCATCAGCCGCTCGCGCGAGGTGTTCGAGACCCGCCGCGACCGCATGCTGCGGCAGCTCAACGCCACGCCGGGGCTGTCCTGCGCCCAGCCCGGCGGCGCGTTCTACGTGTTTGCCTGCTGCGAGGAACTGCTGGGCAAGACCAGCCCGGCCGGTAAATTGCTGGTCAGCGATGAAGACGTGGCGCTGGCGCTGCTGAATGAAGCCGGCGTCGCCGTGGTACAGGGCAGCGCCTTTGGCCTGGCGCCGTATATCCGCATTGCCTACGCGCTGGACGACGCCGCGCTGCAGCAGGCGTGCATGGCGATCGGCGAGTTCTGCACCGCGGTGATGGCCGCCCGTTAACTGCAACCCAGCGCTGCGGCCAACCTTGAGCGCAAAGTTGGCCGCAAGCGCAGCTGCTTATTGGAACACAGCATGACAAGCCAACAATTTGCCAGCCAGCGGCTGGCGTTCGACATCGATGGCGTGGCACTGGAGCTGGCCACCATCCACCGTGGCGGCGACAAGGCGCCGATCCTGTTTCTGCACGGTTTCGGTTCGAGCAAGGAGGATTACGCCGACATCGTGCGGCACGCCGCCTTCGACGGCCATCCGTTCATCGCCTACGATGCACCCGGCTGCGGCGAGACGGTTTGTGCCGATCTGAGCAGGGTATCGATCAGCCTGCTGCTGCACACCGCGCTACGGGTGCTGGCGCACTACCGGGTGGATCGCTTCCATCTGGTCGGCCACTCCATGGGCGGCCTCACCGCCTTGCTGCTGGCCAGCCAGCTGGGTGAACGCGTGCTCAGCTTTACCAACATCGAAGGCAATATCGCGCCGGAAGACTGCTTTCTGAGCCGCCAGATCGTCGATTACCCGCATGCCGACGCCGAGGCGTTTTTCGATGCCTTCATCGAACGCACCCGCCACGCGCCGGCCTACGCCAGCGCGCTGTACGCCGCCAGCCTGCGCCACAAGGTGCGTGCCGGCGCGGTGCGCGGCATTTTCAGCTCCATGGTCGAACTGTCGGACCACGGCCGGTTGATGGAAAAATTTCTGGCCCTGCCGTGCCGCAAGATGTTCATGTACGGCGCGCAGAATGCCGGCCTCAGCTACCTGGCGCATATCGAGCGGCACGGGGTGAGACTCAGCGAAGTGCCGCATTGTGGCCACTTTCCGATGTATTCCAACCCGCTGTTCATGTGGCAGGAGCTGGCCGCCTTCATCACAGCGTGATGGCCGGCGGGGAGGGCGGTGGGCCAGTCCGTTACTCCCTGCCAGCTGGCGCCTGGTGCTGCTGTGCCCGGATAGCCTGCAGAATTTGTTCCCTTAGCCAGCGGTGGCCCGGGGTTTTCGAATACTTGGCATTGAGCAGCACCTTGAGCACATTCTGCGGCGCCGGAAACGGGGTCGGAAACAGCCGGACCGCCGCCGCCGCGCTCAAGGCCAGCGCGGCGCGGTGCGGGAGGGTGATGAGCAGGTCGGAGCTTCCCACGATAAAGGGTGCGGCCATCAGGCTAGGCAGCTGTACGGCGATATTCCGGCGCAAGCCCAGCTTTTCCAGCGTGCGGTCGATGACGCCCCGTGGCTCGTTCCATGGGGTCACCACAATATGTCGCGCGGCCAGATATTGCGCCAGGCTCGGGGCGCTCTGGATCGCCGGGTGGTCCTGGCGCACCACAACGACGTAGTCGTCGGTGAAGCACTCGATGGCTTCTACCCCATCCCTGCTGGAGCCGAACTCTTCGGCGAACCCCAGCGCAAAATCGATCTTTCCGGCGATGAGGTCATCGTGCGAGTCCTGGCCGTTGGAATACACCACCTTGATGCTTAAGCCGGGGGCGAACTGCTGCAGCCGGGCAATGAACATCGGCAACAAGGCAAAGGCAGTGTAATCCGTCGCCGCAAACACAAAGGACTGGGTACTGGTTGCCGGATCGAATGCCGACGCGCTGGGCAGGCAGGCGGACAACGTTCCCAGCGCATTGCTCACCACCTGGGCAATCTGTTCTGCCCGTACCGTGGCTTGCATGCGGTTGCCAAAGCGTACAAACAGCTCGTCAGACAAACTGTCACGCAAGCGCGCCAGGGCGTGGCTGCAGGCCGACGGGCTGATGGACAACTCGTTGGCCGCCCCGGCTACGCTGCCGTGCCGATACAGCGCATCAAAGACCAGCAGCAGATTCAGATCCAGCCGCCTGAGTGCATCATGCATACCGTGCATCCTGCGATGTAAACAATGCAGTATATGCAGATACATGGCGCCATAGAATGGCCGCATCGTCACCGAGTAGAGAACTGCCAGCCATGCCGACTCCCACTTTCCGTTTCGCCCACGCGCAGGATGTACCGCGTTGCTACCAGATCGAGACTGCCGTCTATGAAGGCGACGAAGCCGCGACCCTGGAGAAGATTGCCTTGCGCATTGCCCAGTACCCGCAGGGCTTCCTGATCATGGAGCTGGAGGGAGAGGTCATTGGTTTCATTAATAGTGGCTGCGCCCACCAGGTACAAATGTCCGACGAGGAGTTCAAACAGCTGGTTGGTCACGACCCCGATGCGGCCAACGTGGTGATCATGTCGGTGGTGCTGGCCCCCGAGCATCAGGGCAAAGGCTACGCCTCGCTGCTGATGCACGAGTTTGTAAACAAGATGCACGCCATGGATAAGCAGAGCATTCACTTGATGTGCAAGCAACGTCATGTCGAGCTGTACCAGAAGTTCGGCTATCGCTACATCAGGCCATCCAACTCGGATCATGGTGGCATGTCCTGGCACGAAATGGTCATGGACCTTTGAACAGTCGGTTGCTTTCAACGCATTTCAGTCAGAGGCGCACATGCATAGCAACACAACGCAATTCAGTATCGGTACCAGACTGACCCAGCTGGGCCGCAATCCGGACGAACAATGTGGCTTCGTCAATGGGCCGGTGTATCGCGGTTCAACCGTACTGTTCAAGACCGTCGCGGATCTGGAGCAATCCCGTGCCCGCTTTGCCTACGGCACGCTGGGCACGCCGACGATAGCGAATCTGGAAAACGCCTGGACGGAACTGGCCGGGGCCGCGGGTACGGTGCTGTCGCCGTCGGGGCTGGGAGCCATTGCCCTGGCCTTGCTGACCACGCTGCAAAGTGGTGACCACCTGCTGATGCCAGACAGCGTTTACCGCCCGACGCGAGAATTCTGCCAGCACTTGCTGGGCAAGTTCGGGGTCGAGGTAACGTATTACGACCCTTTGCTGGCGGATGGCATCAAGGACTGCTTCAAGCCCAACACCACGACCTTGTTTCTGGAGTCCCCCGGCTCGCTGAGCTTTGAAGTGCAGGATGTGCCGCTACTCACGTCCATTGCCAGACAGCACGGCATCAAGACCATCATCGACAATACCTGGGCCACGCCACTGTATTTCCGGGCGCATGAGCATGGCTGCGATCTCTCCGTCGAGGCGGGGACCAAGTATCTTGGCGGCCATTCCGATTTGCTGCTCGGCATGGTCAGCGCAAACCCCGCTACCTGGCCGGCACTGCGTAAAACCTATGACAGCATGGCGATGCTGCCCGGCGCGGAAGACTGTTTTCTCGCCCTGCGCGGACTGCGCTCGATGCAACTGCGTGTGCGCGAAGCCGAGCAGCGCGGACTGGAACTGGCGCGCTGGCTGCAAGCGCAGCCGGAAGTCATGACGGTGCTGCATCCGGCGTTTCCTTCCTGCCCCGGGCATGAAATCTGGAAGCGCGACTTCCGCGGTTCGACTGGGCTTTTCTCCGTCATCCTACAACCGCACTTCGACAAGCAGGCGCTGACGGCGATGCTGGATCACATGGCCATCTTCGGCATGGGCTATTCCTGGGGCGGCTTCGAGAGCCTGATCATTCCGTTCGATTGCCGTGAATACCGCACCGTTACCGAGTGGAATCCCGGCGGGCTGGCGATCCGCCTGCAAATCGGGCTGGAAGACATGCAGGACCTGCGGCTGGATCTACGCCAAGGGCTGGACCGCATGGCTGCCGCGCATGCCGGCAGCCAGCGCGGCAGGGACCGCGTGCTGGCGCACGACTGCGGCCGGTAGCCCCGCTCGCACACCCTGCGGCCAACCTTTCCCAAGGTTGGCCGCAGTGACTTCAATCCGCCGCTAAAGATTACTCCAGCCGCCGGCGCAGCCAGCGGCTGATGCCCTCCACGCCCCAGGACAGCAGCAGCATGGCGGCGATCAGGGTGGCGGCGTTGTGCAGCTGGAACAACGACAGCGCCAGATACAGCTGCTGGCCGAGGCCGCCGGCGCCGACCAGACCGAGGATGGCCGCGATGCGGATATTGTTTTCCCAGCGGTACAGGGTGTAGGCGATCCACTGCGGCAAGGCCTGCGGTAGCAGGCCGTAGGCCAGGCGGGCGGGGGCGGGGGCACCGCTGAGCAGCAGCGCGGCCTCCGGCTCCGGCGGCAGGTTTTCCAGCGTCTGGGCAAACAGCCGCCCCAGCACGCCGCTGGTGTGCAGTGCCAGCGCCAGCACGCCGGCAGCCGGCCCCAGGCTTAGCGCCAGTACCGCGATGGCGCCCCATAGCAAGTCCGGCGTACCGCGCAGCAAGTTCAGCAGCAGCCGTACCGGCGTGCGCAGCCAGCGCGGGCCGCGATTGCTGGCCGGCAAGGCCAGCAGCGCGCCACCGATAAAGGCAAAGGCGGTGCCCAGCGCCGATTGCGCCAGGGTTTCCAGCATGCCGCCGGCGACGGTGAGCAGAAACGCCGGCGCCAGGTTCGGCTGCAGCAGTTCGGCGGCAAAGCGCAGCACGCCGCCGACATCGAACGGGTTGCCTTGCCATTGTGGCCACAGCCAGTACAGCGCGCCGGCCTGCAGCAGGACAAAGCCGGCGGCCAGCAGCAGCCCGCCACGGCGGCTCTCCACCGCCAGCCGGGCGAGGCGGCTGACGGTTTCGGTCAGCGCCACCAGGGCCATAAAGACCAGCAGTAGGGCACCGACTTCGCCGCCGTTGAGCATGCGCACCGCGGTGTCCATCAGCAGCCCCAGACCGCCGGCGCCGACAAAGCCCATCACCGCCGAGGCGCGGATCGCGCATTCCCAGCGATACACGCTGTAGCTGATCAGCTCGTGTGCCGCCTGTGGCAGCAGCGCATAAGCAAAGCGCGCCAGCCGGCCGGCGCCACTGGCCGCCAGCGCGGCCGCGGGTTCGCGCGGCTGCGCTTCCAGAATTTCGGCATAGACCTTGCCCAGCATGCCGCCGTAGGCCAGTCCCAGCGCCAGTACCGCCGGCAGGCTGCCGAGGCCGGCGGCGCGCACCAACAGCAGCGCCCACACCAGATCGGGTACGCCGCGCAGGATTACCATCACGCCGCGCAGGCCGTGCTGCAGTGTCCGCCACGGGCGGGAGGGGGCGTCGCCGCACAGCGTGTCGCGATCCAGCGCCCGGCTGGTGAGCAGTGCTGCCGGCAGGCCGATCAGCATGGCCAGCAGGGTGCCGCTGCTGGCGACGGCCAGGGTGGTGATGGTTTCGCCGAGCAGGCTGGCAACAAAGTCCGGCGCGTGGCTGGGCGGAAAGAACTGACCGACGAAGCTGCCCAGCGTGGCCAGCGTGGCGGCGTCCAGCAGCAGACGCGGGTCGAAACCGGTATAGACCATAGCTGCCAGCAGCAGCAGCGGCGTGGCGATGAGCCAGCCCAGCCGTGCGGCCAACGTCGGGTCGCGCAGCGGGTTGGTGGCGGAGGTCAGCATGGCGCCACCCGGGGCAGCGGGGGAGCCGGATTGTCATCCCGTTCGGGCGGGGTGTCGCCGGCGTATAGCGCCTCCAGCAGCGCCGGGCTGACCTGGCTGCGCGGCAGGTCGAACATCACCTTGCCGGCACGCAGGCCGATCAGGCGCGGGAAGTGCGCCAGTGCCAGCTCCACCGA
>CAMLGD010000040.1 GCA_946479405.1 uncultured Vogesella sp. | reverse complement strand
GTTCCCAGTTGGCCCACTTCGGCACCAGGTTGGAGTTGGCCAGCAGCACGCGCGGGGCGTTGGCGTGGGTCTTGAACACGCCTACCGGCTTGCCGGATTGCACCAGCAGGGTTTCGTCTTCGTTGAGGTCTTTCAGCGACGCCAGAATCTGGTCGTAGCACTCCCAGTTGCGCGCGGCACGGCCGATGCCACCGTACACCACCAGCCCTTGCGGGTTTTCCGCCACGTCCGGGTCGAGGTTGTTCTGGATCATGCGGTAGGCCGCTTCGGCGATCCAGTTCTTGCAGTGCAGTTCGGTGCCGTGCGGGGCGCGGATGACGCGGCTAGCGTCGAAACGTGGGTCAGTCATGGGAGTGCTCCTAAATGGGTTGTGCTCTGTCAGGTGTTGTTCACTGCTTTCGCCGCCGCCGGCTGTCAGTCCGGCCGCGGTATCCGTTCAGCGCCGCAGCTGGCGCGTGATCGACCACGCCAGCCGCGCCGCCGCCTTGGCGCCGTGGCTGTCCTGATCGAATGTCGGGTTGAATTCCACCAGGTCGGCGCCGATCAGCTTGCCGCTCCTGGCGATGCGGGATACCAGCGCTTCCACCACGCTGATGTCCACACCGTAGCCGGCCGGGGCCGATACCGCCGGCATCTGCGCCGCCGGCAATACGTCCAGGTCGATGGTCAGGTACACCGCGTCCACGCTGTCGACGAACTCGGCCAGCTGGTGGCGGGCATCGGCCAGCTGCCAGGCGGTCATGTCGCTGTCCAGCCGCCACTCGGCGCCAAGCTTGGCCGCAGATTCGAACAGCGCGCGGGTGTTGGCGGTTTCCGCCACGCCCAGGCACAGGTAGCGGAAGTTCTGGCCACGCTGCGCGCATTCGGCAGCAATCTGTGCGAACGGCGTGCCACTGGTGGCTTCCGCCGCGCTGCGCAGGTCGAAGTGGGCGTCAAAGTTCACAATGCCGATGCGCTTGCCGTGGCTGGCATTGGCCAGGCCCAGCCAGTGGCCGTAGGCGGTTTCGTGGCCGCCACCCAGTACCAGCGGCAGGTGGCCGGCTTGCACGATGGCGGTGACGCTTGCGGCCAACCGTTGATGCGCGGCATCCAGGTCGCCGTCGTCGCACACCACGGTGCCGGCGTCGTACAGCGGCAGCGTCGGGTGCCAGGCCAGATTGGCCAGTGCCTTGCGCAGTGCCAGCGGGCCGGCCACGGCGCCGGTGCGGCCCTGGTTGCGGCGCACGCCTTCGTCACAGGCAAAGCCGAGAATGGCGATGCCCGGTGCCACGCCTGCAGCCAGCGGCTGCACTGCCTGGTGCCAGCGGCGGGCCAGGTCGCCCTCGGCGGCGTCCACGCGCCCGGTCCACATGCTCATGTCGATAGTCATTGCTTAACCCTCGTGCTGCACCACGCCACGGAACACGCGGCGGGTCAGCGGATTGGTGCCGAGGCCGTACACGATCTCGGCAGGATGTTCGATGTCCCACAGCAGCAGGTCGGCTACATAGCCGGCGGCCAGGCGGCCGTGGCTGCTACCGCGGCCCAGCGCCTGTGCGGCGTGGCGGGTGGTGCCCAGCACCGCTTCTTCCGGTGTCAGGCCGAACAGTACGCAAGCCTGGTTCATGGCCAGACGAATGCTGGCGAACGGGCTGGTGCCCGGGTTCAGGTCGGTGGATACCGCCATGGCCACACCAGCTGCGCGCAGTTTGTCCACCGGCGGTTTCTGCGTTTCGCGCAGGAAGTAATAAGCACCCGGCAGCAGCACCGCCACGGTGCCGGATTTGGCCAATGCAGCTACACCGGCGTCGTCCAGGAATTCGATATGGTCGGCAGACCAGCCGCCGAATTCGGCCACCAGCTCGGCGCCGTGCAGGTTGGACAGCTGCTCCACGTGGCCTTTTACCTGCAGGCCGTGGGCGCGGGCGGTCTCGAATACCTGGCGGGTTTGTGCCGGGCTGAAGCCCACGCCTTCGCAGAACACGTCCACCGCCTCGGCCAGGCTTTCCTGCGCGGCGGCGGGGATGATTACCTCGCACACGTGGCGGATGTAGCCATCGGCATCGCCGGCGAATTCCGGCGGCAGCGCGTGGGCGGACAGCAGCGTGGTGGACACTTCCACCGGCAGCGCGGCTTGCAGCCGGCGCGCGGCGCGCAGCTGCTTGAGTTCGTCCGCCAGGGTCAGGCCGTAGCCGGACTTCATCTCGATGGTGGTAACACCTTCCTTCATCAGCGCCTTCAGCCGCGGCAGGCTCACCAGCGCCAGCTCGTCTTCGTCCAGGCCACGGGTGGCGCGCACGGTGGAGATGATGCCGCCGCCTTCGGCCGCAATCTGCTGGTAGGGCACACCGGTGAGGCGCTTTTCCCATTCCGCAGCACGGTTGCCGCCGTACACCAGGTGGGTGTGGCAGTCGATGAAGCCGGGGGTGATCCAGGCGCCCTTGGCATCGATGATTTCGCCTTCGCCGAACGCACGCAGCGCTGCGTCCTGCGGCAGCACGGCGTGGATCATGCCGTCACGCAGCCACAGTGCGTGGCCGTCCAGCGCGCCATAGGGCGCGGCAACGGCGGCGTCGCAGGTGGCGAGGCGGGCGTTGATCCACAGGGTGTCGGTGCGTTGGCTCATGGTGCTGTCCGGTGTTTCGCGATTAATTGTATATACATTTAGTTGATCGCCAGCGCCGCGTCAAGGATTTTTTTCTGCCGACCACCAACCACCACGGTCACGACGGCACAGCAAACTGCTAAAAAAACCTTTAAAAAACAACAGGCCACGCGTTGGCGTGGCCTGTGATCCGTTGTTGCGTAAATGTATATACATTTACTTTAGCGCTACCGGTTCAGCGCTTGCGTACCCGCGTCTGCGAGCGCAGCTTGTACTTGGCGCCCGGGTGCAGCAGGCGGGCAAAACTCACCAGGTGCTTGCCGGACCAGGTACGGCGCAGCACGCGCAGACACGGATCGCTGGGCTCCACGCCCAGCAGGTGGCATTCCTCGGCATCCGGCAACACCGCCTCTACCGTGTGTTCCACGTCGGAGAGCGGGCAGGTGCGCATCAGGTAGGCATTGGGGGTTTCGCGGCTGAAATCCTGCTGCAGGTAGTCCGGCGCCCATTGCGGGCTGACGTAGCGCTCTTCGACCTGGATGGCACTGTCGTCCTCGAAATGCACGATCAGCGAGTGGAACACCGGCGCCGCCACCGCCAGCCCCAGCCGCAGCGCCACTTCCTCGCTGGCGGCTTCCTCGCGCACAAAATGCACCGCGGCACGGTACTGGTGGCCGCGGGTGGCGATTTCCTCGGCGATATTGTTGACGTCCAGCAGCGGTGATTCCGCCTTGCGCTCAGCCACGTAGGTGCCGTCGCCGGCATAGCGCAGCAGCACGCCGGCCTCGGCCAGATCGCGGATGGCCTTGTTCACCGTCATGCGCGACACGCCGAATTGTTTCGCCAGCTCCACCTCGGGCGGAATCTTGGCGCCGGGGGCGAAGCTGCGGCTCTTGATGCCGTCGAGAATGAAGTCGCGGATGCGCAGGTAGTGCGGCTTGGAGGCGGTTTTGGGCGTGCTCATGCCGGCATTGTAAGGGAAAGCATGGCAACAGGTTGGCCGCACGACGGCGGCCAACGGTGTACAGGCGACCGCTCAGCCTAGCGCGTCGGCTAGGAACTGCAGGCTGCGGCCATGCGCCAGCGCGGCGGCACGCTGGTTGTACATCTTGGGGCGGCCCCAGCAGTTGAAGCCGTGATCGGCACCTGGATAATCGTGGAACACCGCCCCCGGCTTGCCGGCCAATGCCTGCTTCACCTCCGCCACCATGTCCGGGGTGATGTGGGCATCCAGCCCGGCATAGTGGAACAGGATCGGCATGGTGATCTTGTCAGCCAGCTCCAGGTTGCGATGGATACCGCCGCCGTAGTAGCACACCGCGGCATCGGCCTGGCTCAGCGCCGCGGCGCGGAACGCCAGCTGGCCGCCCAGGCAATAACCCAGCGTGGCCACCTTGCCGCTGACCTGCGGCATGGCGCGCAGGGCGGCCACTGCCGCCGCCACGTCGCTGGCGGCCAAGGCGGTATCCACCTGCTGGTAGTAACCATAGGCCTGCTGCGTGCCGGCGTCGTCGTAGGCCAGATCCACCCGCGGTGCCAGGCGCCAGAACACATCCGGTGTCAGCACCACGTAGCCATCCAGCGCGTACTGGTCGGCCATGCTGCGGATGTGCTCGTTCACCCCCCAGATTTCCTGCAGCAACACGATGCCGGGACCATGGCCGGCCGGCGGTAATGACAGATAGCCGGAAAAGGTTTCACCAGTGGCAGATGGCAGATCGATCCAGCGAGAATTCACGATTGATGCTCCTTAGAACTTGTACCCGCCCGCGCGGACGGACCAGGGCAAAAACAACGGGGTGCGGCATGTCCCGCGAGTAACTGTGTATCCCGGCTTGTCATACACACCGCCACGCCGCAGATCGTTCACCGCGGCTTGCCGCCTGGCCGCAGGCAGCTGGCGCTGGCAATGTGCCGGCAACTGCTGCATTGTAGCCGGCAGCAACCGATAAAGGTGCAGGCGGCGGCCACAGAACAATGGCGTCGCAGAATGGTCTGAATCTAGCAGCCCGCCTCATGGCGACGCGCCAGATGCAGATGCACCGCATGACAAAAAGAGCCAGCAAGGATGCCATCATGTCCCACCCAGTCCACCCCGACCTGCTTCCTGCCGGCGTGCGCGCCATCGAACTGGCGCCCGGCATGCCCGGCCTCGCCTTCCAGCATCCGGCCTTCAGCGCCACGCTAAGCCTGTACGGCGGCCAGCTGCTGGATTTCACGCCTACAGGCGGCCACCCGCTGCTGTACCTGTCGCCGCTGGTGCGGCTGGAAGCCGGCAAGGCGATCCGCGGCGGCATTCCCGTGTGCTGGCCGTGGTTCGGTCCACACCCGCACGACCCGAGCCAGCCGCAACACGGCGTGGTGCGCACCGCGCTGTGGACGGTCAGCGCGGTGGCGCGCAGCGACGACGGGTTTCACGTGAAACTGGCGGCTCCGCATCATGCCGAGCTGGAAGCCAGCCTCACCCTGCAGCTGGGGCCGGGGCTGGATATCGCGCTGACCAGCCGCAACCTGGGCAGCGAACCAGTCAGCGTCAGCGCCGCGCTGCACAGCTATCTGGCAGTGGGCGATCTGCGCGCCGCCAGCCTGAGCGGGCTGGAAGGTGCGCCCTACCACGACAAGCTCAGCGGCCTTGCCGCCGAGTTGCCGCGGCAAGCCTGGCAATTCCGCGCCGCCACCGATGCCGTGGTACAGCATGCCGGCCCGTGCCAACTGCACGATCCGCACTGGCAGCGCCGCATTGCCATCAGCAGCAGTGGTTCCGCCAGCACCGTGGTGTGGACGCCATGGCAGCAGGGTGCGGCCAACATGGCCGATCTGCCGGACGACGGCTGGCAGCAGTTCCTGTGCGTGGAAGCGGCCAACGCCGGCAGCGATGCGCGCCTGCTGCCCCCGGGTGGCAGCCATACACTGCGCCAGCAGCTGCAATTACTGACGCTATAATCGCCGCCTTGAATCCGCTTTATCGAGATCTGCAGCAATGATGATGCAACCCGACCGGCTGGACCGGTTCTTTCCCATCACCTACCCCAACGGCGCCACCGTCAGCCGTTTTGCCAAGCCCTGCCCGCATTGCCAGCAGCTGGTGAAGGCCAACGCCATGCAAGGGGTGGCGATGCTGCTGCAGGACAAGGTGTTTGTACTGGCCGACGGCGAGTGCCCGCATTGCCAGCACCGCTTCGTGGTGAAGTGCGTGATCGACGCCTACAAGCGGGTATTCCCGGTACAGCTGCCGGTATTCCTGTACCGCTGGCTGCTGCGCTGGGGCGCGCGGCGCCAGCTCAAGCTGTTCCGCCAGCAGCCGGAATGGCAGCGCGCGCGCCGGCTGGTAGAGGCGATGGATAGCGCCGAGGTGAAGGAAGCCGTCAGCCAGCTCACCAGCCGCCTGCTGGCCGACAGCGCGGCGGTGGAAAAATCCGCCGACATCGTCGGCCGCTTCCAGAACCTGCCGATCTACGCCTGGCTGCGCCACGATGGCCGCACCCTGCTGTTCGACCGCGCCGCCCCCGACAGCGATGCCCAGTTCCAGCTGCAAGCGGGTGAAGTGCTGTTCGATGGCCGGCTGATCTACAAGGAAGTCACGCCGGAACAGGCATGACGCCACGCTTGTCAGCACAAAAAAACCGCCACGGCTGTGGCGGTTTTTTTTTACGGCTGCCGCCGGTGACTAGGCCGGCAGCTGCTGCAGCTGATCGTGCAGCAGCTGCAGTATGCGCTGGCTGGCGCCACGATGCTGGGCGGTGAATGCCAAGCCGGCGGCATGCATCTGCTGGCGGGCAGTTTCATCTTGCAGCAGGTGCAGCGCCGCCGCCACCAGCGCGTCGGCATCCGCAAGCTGGCGCGCCGCGCCGGCCGCCAATGCCAGACTGGCAGCCTCGGCAAAATTGAAGGTGGACGGGCCGATCAGCACCGGCAGGCCGACACTGGCCGGCTCGATCAGGTTCTGCGAGCCGAAATCCAGCAGCGAGCCGCCGATAAACGCCACATCCGCCGCCGCGTAGTAGGCAAACAGCTCGCCCATGCTGTCGCCCAGCCACAGTTGGGTGCTGGCCGCCACCGGCTGTTCGTCGCTGCGGCGCTGCACGGCAAAGCCCAGGCTCGCGGCCAACGTTGCCACGCTGTCGAAGCGTTCCGGATGGCGCGGCACGATCAGCAGCAGCACATCGCCACGCGGCGCCGCCTGCCAGGCACGCAGGATCAGTTCTTCTTCGCCATCGCGGGTGCTGGCGCACACCCACACCGGGCGGCTGCCGATGCGCTGACGGAACGCCTGCCCCAGCGCCAGCTTGTCCGCCGGCGGGGTGAAGTCATATTTGCTGTTGCCGCACACCCGCACGTTGGCCGCACCCAGCTGCCGCAACCGTGCGGCATCGGCCTCGCTCTGCGCCGCCACCGCGGTGAGCGCACGCATGGCCGGGCGAATCAACGGCCCGATGCGGCGATAGCCGCGCAGCGATTTTTCCGACAGCCGCGCGTTGACCAGGAACAGCGGCACGCCGGCGGCACGGCAGGCATGCAGCAGGTTGGGCCACAGCTCGGTTTCCATCAGCACGCCGAACTTCGGCTGCAGCGCGGCGATGAAACGGCGCATGTTGCCGGCACTGTCATACGGCAGGTAACGGATCTCGGCGTCCGGGTACAGCTCCAGCGCGGTGGCGCGGCCGGTGGGCGTCATCTGGGTGATGACGAAACGCGCAGCCGGATACTGCTGCCGCAGCAGCCTGACCAGCGGCAAGGCGGCGCGGGTTTCGCCCACCGACACCGCGTGCAGCCAGATCACCTCGCGGCCATCCTGCCGTGGCAGATCCTGGCCGAAGCGTTCGTCCCAATGCTGCAGATAGGCCGGCGCCTTTTGCGCACGTTTCTTCAGGTAACGCTTTACCAGCGGGGTCAACACCGGCCACAGCGCGCTGTACAAGCCGCGCGCGATCATGCCGCGCTCCGGCAACGCGCCAGCAGATCCAGCACCGCATCCACCGGCGGAATCACCCCGGCCTGGCCGATGTTGGCCGCACGTGCGGTTTCCACCACCCCGGTCAGCGCCGGATCGGTATCGGTGTAGATCGCCACCAGTGGCACATCCAGCGCATTGGCCAGATGAGTGAGACCGGTATCCACCCCCACCACGGCTGCCGCATGGCCGAGCATGGCAGCGGCGGCGGACAGCCGCATTTTCGGCGCCACCACGGCACCGGGGATGGCGGCGGCCAACCTTTGCGCCCGTTGCTGCTCTGTGGCATTGCCCCACGGAATCACCGTCGCCAGTCCCTGTGCCTGCAGCGCATGCGCCAGCGCCACCCAGTGCGCCTCCGGCCACAGCTTGCTGTCGCGGCTGGTGGCATGCAGCAGTACCCAGTATGACGTGGCCGGCAGCCAGTCCGGCCGCGCACCGGCACGAATACCGAATACCGGCGAGCCGCTGGGCTGGTAGCCAAAAGCGGCGGCAAACAGCTGCCGATTGCGTTCGATGGCGGACAACTGGCGCTCGACCCGGTAGCGGCGGTCGTAAAAGCGGCTGGCCAGCGGCTCGCGAATGCTGGCGGCGTCGTAGCCGGCCAGCGGGCCGTTGGCCAGTTTGCCTGGCAGCGCACTCTTCAGCAGGCCCTGGGCATCCAGTACCAGATCCCAGCGCGTGCTGCCGAGGGCACGACGCAGACTAGCCATCTCGCACCAGGTAGCGCGTTGCAGCAGGTGTTTGCGCCAGCGGCGCCAGGCAATCGGAATGGTGCGCGTGACCTGCGGGTGCAGGCCGGGGATATCCACAAAGGCTTCTTCTGCCAGCCAGCTCACTGCCACATCCGGGCGTGCACGCGCCAGATCCGACAGTGCGGGAAAGGTGTGGATCAGGTCTCCCATCGAGGAAGTGCGCAATAACAGGAGGTTTTGCATGCGCCGGATTGTACGAGCGGGCCTGTGGTTAACCAAGTAAAATCGCCCCGCACCGTTTGTGGATAAAGCGCTGTGGATAAGAAACGCCATATTTACCCACAACTGCTCAGAACACTGCCGGTAGTAGTAACCCACCGCTCATCAACAAGCTAAGCTACTGTCAGGTCAAGGTTTTTGACTGTTATCCACATTTTTTGGCGTCTTTATCTTTATCTTCAATATAAAAATGGGAAAACAAAGAACAGCAGGATGACGGAAACGGGTGTCGTGTAAAAAACATTGCTGCACAGCCCGAGTGGAACAGTTGGTTGTCAGCATGTGGACAACTATGGTCTGCAGAAAAACCGTAAAACTATCCACAACTGCTGCACCAGCCATCCCAGCGCCGGAACACACCTTGCAACTCGTAGTAAATTGCTGAAAAAAAAAGAAAAAACAGGGTTATCAACAGATAGGCACTGCCTTCATCTGTCTTCATCTTTTTAAAAATTGGACACCATTAGAAATATGTCTGAACCGCTAAGCCTGGTGCTCATCACCAAAAATGCAGAGGCACTACTGGAGAAGTGTCTGCAAAGCTGTGCTTTTGCCGACGAGATCGTGGTGGTGGATTCGGGAAGCAGCGACAGGACATTGGCAATAGCTTCTGCCTATAAGGCAAAAGTTATCCACCAGGACTGGCTGGGCTTTGGGCCACAGAAGCAATTTGCGGTAGCACAGGCCAGCCACGACTGGGTGCTGTGTCTGGATGCCGATGAATGGTTGTCGGAAAAACTGGCTAATGAAATCAATAACTTGCTAGCAGATGAGCGCCGCCTGGCCACCCATGGTGCCTGGCGCTTTGCACGCAGCAACAAGTTCATGGGCCGGTTCTTGCGCTTTGGTGAGGGCTATCCGGATTACAGCTTGCGGCTGTTTGATCGCCGCCGCGCCGGTTGGTCCGACGACGTAGTGCATGAATTTGTGCACAGCAGCGGGCCGGTTGGCACCGTGGCCGGCGACCTGATGCACGAATCGGGTGAAGACATTGCGCTGTATCTGAGCAAGCAGAACCGCTACACCAGCCTGCAGGCAGAAACGCTGTATCAACGCGGGAAAACCGCGGGTATCGGCAAGCTGCTGTTCAGCCCGCTGCTGCGCTTCATCAAGTTTTACCTGGCAAGGCAGGGTTTTCGCGATGGTTTGCCCGGTTTTGTCCACATCAGCATTGGTTGCTTCAACAGCTACAGCAAATACGCCAAGCTGATCGAGCTGCAGCGGCTGGCAAAACAGCAAGCATCGCGTTGAACGACAGCGACCAAGGCAGACAAAAGACGGCTAGCTTGCCGTGCTGACTGCACAGTCAGAGTTATCCACAGCCGGCCGTCACCCAAGCGCTGCTCTGCACGGCTGATGCTTTTTTGGCCGCCAGGCTTGCGTTAGGCTGTGCGGCCAACCTTTATCCACAGCGGCTGCCATGTCGATACGCTTTCCTGCCCCGTTACAGCCCGGTGACCGCGTCGCCGTCTGCGCGGTGTCCTCCGGTGTGCCGGAGGTGCTGCAAGGCCGGCTGGATGCCTCGCTGCAGGCCCTGCGTGCTGCCGGCTTCCAGGTGCTGGAAGGCGCCACCCTGCGTCGGCAGCAGCACGGTGCCAGCGGCAGCGCCGCCGAGCGACTGGCAGATCTGAACCGCTTCCTGTACGACCCGACCATCCGCGCCATCCTGCCGCCGTGGGGTGGCGAGCTGGCGCTGCAATTGCTGGCGGGGATCGACTTTCCCCGTCTGGCGACGCTGGCCCCGAAATGGCTGTGCGGTTTTTCCGATATTTCCACCCTGGCGGTGCCGCTGACGCTGCGTGCCGGCTGGGCCACGCTGCATTCTCCCAATGTGTTTGACCTGAGCGAGCCGGCACGGCTGCAGGAAATGCAGGCACTGTGGCACAGCTGGCGCCATGGTTTGCCGCCGCTGCAGCGGGCCGCCACGCGCTTCTGGCGCTTTGGCGACCCCTGGGTGACGGAAAGTAGCCACGTGCGCGTGTTGGGCGGTGGCAGCGCCGTTATCGAGGGCAGATTGCTTGGCGGCTGTCTGGATGTGCTGTCACGGCTGGTGGGTACGCCGTATTTCGATCTGACCGCGTTCAAGCAACAGCCGACGATCCTGTATCTGGAAAACGCCGAGCTGGCGCCGTATGAGTTGCTGCGGGCGCTGAGCGGCATGCGGCTGGCGGGGGTGATGGATGGTTTGGCCGGGCTGGTGTTGGGGCGCAGCAGCGGGCCGGAGCTGGCGGCAGACGGTGGTTTGGGTTACCAGGACGCGGTGCAGCAGGCGCTGGCCGAGCTGGACTGCCCGGTGGTGCTGGATGCGGATATCGGCCATCTGCCGCCGCAGTGGTGTCTGCTCAATGGCGCCTGGGCGCGGCTGCAGGTAGGTGCCGGCACGGCGTTGCTGCAACAGTCGCTGCGTGCCGGGATGGAGGGCTAGCGGCTGATCAACCGCCGATGCTGTATTGCAGCCAGGCCAGCAGGCCAAGGTTGGCCGCAACACTGGCCTTGTAGCGCCACTGGAAGTCCGGCTTGCTGGATTTGTGCCGTAGCCGCTGCTGCGCCAGCAAGGCGCCGGGCCAGCCGCCGAGCACGGCCAGCAGGTGCAGGGTGTTTTCGCGGATGCGCCAGCGCTGCTGCTGCGCGGCACGTTTGTCGTGGGCGTAGACGGCGTAGGTCAGCAGGCTCAGCAGCAGGTAGCACGCGGCCACGCCGGCTGGCAGATATCCCAGCACGATGCTGCCGCCCAGCAGCATGGCAAACAGCAACACCAGCGGCGGTATACCGTGCTGGCGGCGTGGCCGTGCTGACGGCCGTGCCCGGCGCGGGGCGCGGGCTTCCTGCTGGCGGATGTCCAGCGCGGTAAGGCGGCCTTGCGGATCGCGGCTCACGCAGTAGCTGAGCAAATCGCCATTGCGTGGCGCGCGCTGCAGACGGCTGAAGGCGCGCCGTTGCACATAGGCGGGTTTGCTGCCGTCCGTCGGGCTGACAAAGCCGATGCCCAGTTCGTCATGCCAGTTGTGTAGCCTGCCTTGTAAGCGCATGTTTGCAAGTGGTTACTGTTGAAAACAACGGTATTTTCTATACAAACAGCATTTATGACAAATGTTTTGATGGGGCTTGGTCGCGGCGGGCGATGAACTTCCGCTCCCGGGCGCTCACACGCTGTAATCGCCCCACACCGTCTGGATGGCGCCCACCGCCGCCAGCGCCGCGGTTTCGGTGCGCAGGATGCGCGGCCCCAGCTTCAGCGGCGTGCAACCGGCGGCAATGGCGGCAGTTTCCTCGCTGGCGGACAACCCGCCTTCCGGCCCGGCCAGCAGCCACGCCTGTTGCGGCTGCTGCGCGATATCGGCCAGCCGCCGAGTGCCCAGCGGCGACAGCAGCAGGTGGGCATCGGCTGGTGGCAGTGCGGCCAACCATTGCTTCAGCGTCAGGATCGGCAGCACCTGCGGAATGCTGTTGCGGCCGCTCTGCTCGCAGGCGGCAATCACGATTTCCTGCCAGCGCTGCACGCGCTTGTCGGCGCGATCGCCGGCCAGCTTGACGATGCTGCGTTCGGTGGCCAGCGGCTGGAATGCATTCACCCCCATCTCCACGCCCTTCTGCAGCGTGAACTCCATGCGGTCGCCGCTGGAGATGGCCTGCGCCAGTCCCAGCCACACCGGCGATTCGCGGCTGGTGTCGTCAAAGCGGGTGATGGCGCAGCTGGCGTCACGCTTGCCGATGCTGCCGAGCGTGGCCTGGTATTCGCCGCCACGGCCGTTGAACAGGGTGATGGCGTCGCCCTCGCGCAGACGCAGCACCTGGATATGGCGCACCACCGTGTCCGGCAGCGCGTACTGTTCTGCCGTGGTCAACACAGCGTCGATAAAAAACCTTGGCATTGCGTGTTGCCCGTAACTGTCGATGACGGTATTTTGCTTGTTTTGCTGCAGTTGCAACAACCACGGCGTGCAGCAGGGCCCGCATCCGGGCCGCCAGCGCTGCCGCGGCTACCCGCCGCGGCATCACACCACTCAGCGGGAGAAGGCTTTGCAGGTAGTCGATGAGGTGATCAAGGTCGTACGCGCGGTAGCCCACAGCGAGGTGATGCCGCGCTTCCTGCGCGTGGGCAAAACGCGCAAGGAAGACGGCTCGCTGTTTACCGAAGCGGATCTCGCCTGCCAGTCGGCATTGCAGCAACAGTTGCCGACCATCCTGCCGCACCCGGTGCTGGGTGAAGAAATGACCATCGAGGAACAGGATGCGCTGTGGGCGGCCAACCCGCACGGCCTGTGGGTGGTGGACCCGATCGACGGCACCACCAACTTCGTCAACGGCCTGCCGTACTTTGCCATTTCGGTGGCGCTGATGGTCAATGGCCGCAGCGAACTGGGGGTGATCTACAACCCGGTATCGGATGAAGTTTTCTACGCCCGCCGCGGCCAGGGCGCCTACCTCAACGGCCAGCGCCTGCCGCTGAAATCGATGGCCAACAGCATGGGCGACGCCATCGCCGCGGTGGAGATCAAATACCTGCGTTCCGGCAAGCTGGCAGCGCGCATGGGCAGCGTGGCGCCGTTCGGCAGCCAGCGCAGCATGGGTTCCAGCACCCTGGACTGGTGCTTCCTGGCCGCCGGTCGCTACGACCTGTACCTGCACGGCGGCCAGCGCTTGTGGGACTACGCCGCCGGCGCGGTGATCCTGGAAGAAGCCGGCGGCCGCATTGCCAGTCTGTATACCGACGATTACTGGTCCGATACGGTGTGGAAGCGCTCCGCCATCGCCGCGCTGGATCCGGCGCTGTTCGGGCAGTGGCATCGCTGGGTGCGCGCCAACCAGTAGTCCCCCATTGTTCCGCGATCACGGCCAGGCTCATGCCTGGCCGTTTGCATTGCAGACGGTTACCCGTTGCTACCTGCCGTTGCAGTTGCTCTGCGCTGCCGGTGCGATACTGGCCGCTGGTGAAATCGGGTGGAGCGTGGCATGGAAGTGGAACTGAGTGTGGAAGGCCGCCAGCGGCGCATCAATACCGCGGTGGCAATGACGGTGGTGCTGCTGTCGGTGTTCATGGGCATCGCCAAGATCAAGGACGACAACCTGGTGCAGGCGATGCAGCTGGCCAAGTCGGACGCCATCGACCTGTGGTCGGAATACCAGAGTCGCAGCATCAAGCTAGCGCTGGCCGAGAGCACATTGCAGCAGTTGGATATTGCCGCTGCGGCCAACCCGGCGCTGGTGCCGCGCTTCGCCCGCCAGCACGGTACGCTGCAGCAGAAAATCGCCGCCTACCAGCAGGCGATCCCGGCCACCGCCGCCAAGGCCAGGGTGCGCGAGGCGGAATACAACCGGCTGAATGTCCACGACGACCAGTTCGACCTCAGCGATGCGGCGATTGCCATCGCCATCGCCTGTGCCGCGGTGGCGGCGCTGGTGGAAATGTGGCTGCCGCTGCTGGTGGCCTGGGGCTTCGGCCTGTTTGGCGGCGTATTCGGCCTGGCCGGCTTCTATGGCTGGCAGCTGCACCCGGACTGGCTGATGAGCCTGCTGAGTTAATCCGCCAGCCAGCTGCCCGCCGCCAGCCAGGCAGCGAAATCCTGTGCCATCGCTGCGGTGAGCTGGTGTCCGGCCGGGTAGCGCTGCAGCTGGTGCGGTACCCCCAGCTCGCTCAGCCAGGCGTCGGCACGCTCCGCCCAGCTGAACGGCAGCTTGTCGTCGTGATCGCCATGGCTGATGAACGCCGACAGCTTGGCCAATTCCGGCTTATCGCCGATGTTGGCCGCAATTTCCGGCAGGATGCGCCCGGAGAGCAGGCCGAAGCCGGCTACCTGCGCTGGTGCGGTCAGCGCCACGCCGGCACTCATGATGCCGCCCTGGCTGAAGCCGGCCAGTACGGTATGCGCGGCATCGATGCCGTACTGCTGCTGCAGGCTGGCGCACAACGCGATCAGCTGCCGGCGGCTGGCCTCGGCCTGTTGCGCATTGATGCTGGGGCCATTGGCGCCGAAGCTCACCTGGAACCAGCCATACTGCTGCGGGCCGAACAGCAGCGGCGCGCGCAGCAGCACCACTTGCAGCCGTTCATCCAGCAGCGGCGCCAGGCCGTGCAGCTGCAGCTCGTTACCGCCGACGCCGTGCAGCAGCAGCAGCAGCGCTTTGGCCGGCTGCGTGCCGCGCCGCGGCAAGGCGCGGTAAGTCAGGCCGGAGGCGGCGTCTTCGATGGCGGGTGGCAGGCTGGTGTCGGTCATGATGGGCATCCTGGCGATGAGTGGGGATGTGGCATTGTGCTGCCGGCAGACAGGTGAATAAACAGTGCGGCAGGAAAGGGATTATTGCCGTTGGTGACACAATGCTGGCGACACGGCTAGCCGCCGGGCGCGCAGGCGGTGGATGCGCAGAAAAAATGCGGCCAACCTTTGCCCAAGGTTGGCCGCACGCGTTTGTGTCCGTGTTTCAGCGCAGCACGATCAGCATGCTGCCGGCCACGCTGGCGGCGGCGCCCAGCCAGGCCAGTGCCGGTGGGCGCTGGCCCATTACCGCCCACAGCATCGGCAGGATCAGCACCGGGGTCATTGCCGACAGCATGCCGACGGTGGCGACGTTGCCGCCTTTCAGCGCCAGCATCACCAGCGTCATGCCCACACCCTGGCCGACCAGGCCGTTGAGCACGGTCTGGCCGAACAGCCGCGGCGCCAGCGGGCTTTGCAGCCGCGCATGGCGGTTGCCGCTGGCCCACAGCAGCCAGTGCGCGCCGCAGCTGACGGCGATGCGCAGACCGTTGGCGGCAATCGGGTCGATGCCGGCGGCCATCACCGGTTTGGCGAGGAAGGTGCCCAGCGCCTGGCACAGCGCCGCAGTCAACGCCAGCGCCACGCCCAGCTTGAGGCCATGGGTGTTTTCCCAGTGGTGCTGCTCGCTGTCGCGGCGGCCGAAGGCGATGGCGCACAGCACGCCGGCGAACACCAGCAGGCTGCCGGCCGCCGCCGCCAGGCTCAGTCGTTCGCTGAGCAGCAGCACGCCCAGGCTTACCGAGAACACCGAATGGGTGGCGAACAGCAGGCCGGTGCGGCGCGGGCCAATGCGGTTCATGGCGGCGAACATCAGCGTGTCGCCAAGAAAGATGCCGGTGATGCCGGAGGCGGCCAGCAGCGCCAGCTGGCGGCCTGTCAGTGTGTGCCAGCCGCCACTGGCCAGTGCGATGCTCCCCAGCAATATGGTGAGCAGGCTCAGGCGGATGCGGGTAAAGCCGAAAGAGCCCAGTTGCCGCGACGGCGTGGCACCGATGATGGAGCTGAGCGCCCAGCAGCCGGCGGCGCCCAGTGCGGCCAGATCGTAGAACAGCATGGTTATTTTGTACTCGCTGAAGGTTGCCACTCGGAATAGGTTGGTACGTCGGCGTACGCCAGCCAGGCAACATCATGACTACACCAGATATGCGCGCTCGGCATTTGTGCCGGAGCATCGTCCAGCGTGGCCACGCGCAGGATTACGTGTGCTTGTAGCGGCCGTTCCGCCAGCAGCTGGCTACCGCACACCCGGCAGAAGTAACGCAGCTTGCCGGGCGATGATTCATAACGGCTGAGCAGCTCCTGACCCTGCAACCAGCGAAAATGCTGGCGCAGTACGCCTGCGGTACTGGCAAAGGCAGCCGCATGCGCCTTGCGGCAGGTGTGGCAGTGGCAATGCTGGATCGGCATGTCCAGCTGGTCTACCTGGTAACGCACGCCGCCGCACAGGCAGCTGCCGTGTAGTGCCGCTTCAGTCATGTTGCGCCTCGTCCAGCAGGGTAATCTCCACCCGCTCCTTGCCCTTGCCCACGTTCTTGCGCTTCAGCGCGATGCGGCCAACCTCGGCGGTGCGCTTGAGGTGGGTACCGCCGCAGGGGACGCGGCAGTAGCCGGGTACTTCCCAGTAGCGGCGCTCATTCTCCACATCGGCAAAGGCGCTGACGATGGCGGCATCGGTGTCGATCAGTGCCTGTACCTTGGCCGCAATGGCGGCCAGCTGCGGGGTGATCGGCTGCGGCAGCACAAAGTCGATGCGCGCCTTGTGTTCGCCGATGTGGGCACCGATTTTCTGTACACCGTCGCAGTCACGGTAGATGGTTTCCAGCGTCAGCTCGGCGGCAAAGTGCAGCCGCATCAGCCGGTAGCGCCGCGGCCAGTCGATGCGCACGTGCACCGCGTCGCCGGGGTGCAGGCCGTGGCCGTCGGCCAGGGTGTAGACAATATCGTGGCCGTGCTTTTCCGCCTGCAGCACCGGCTGGCCACCGATGCTGCCGCTGTCGCTCTCCTGGCCGCCGCTCTCGGCGTAGAAGATGGTGGCTTGCAGCGTGACGCGGTTGCCGTCCACCGTGGTGACACGGGTGGCGAGTTCGCTCTGGTACGGGTCGTCCCAGAAGGTCTTGTGTGTCATGCCGGTTTGCCTGCGGCGGCCAGGCGCTGGTAGATGTCCGGCTCCACTTTTTCCATGATGCGTTCCGGCGCGCTCAGCGCAGCAAAGCCGTACTGGGCGTACAGGCCATGGGCGTCGGCGGTGGCCAGCATGAAGCGGCGCAGGTTCTGCAGCTGCGGGTGGGCCTGGATATAGTCCATCAGCGCCTTGCCCACGCCCTGGCCGCGCACGCTGTCCAGCACGAATACATCGCCTAGGTAGGCGAAGGTGGCGTAGTCGCTGATTACGCGGGCAAATGCTACCTGCTGACCATTCTCGTCGTAGCCGCCGATGCACAGCGCACCATCCAGCGAGCGCTCGAAGATGTCGCGCGGCAGGCCGCGCGCCCAGTAGGATTCGCCGCTCAGGTAGCGGTACACCATGTCGCGGTCCAGCCGCTGCTTGTCGGTATCGAATTCGATGCTCATGTCGCTCTCCGTTGCAGCCTGTAACGCTACTGCCGGCTCGCGCTGGCGGCAAGTTACAGCGGCAGAACACTGTGTGATGGTGCTGTATCAATGGCAATGCGGCCAACCCGTTGCCAGGTTGGCCGCATCGCGTGTCGTGCTGAACGCTTGCCGCCGCTGAACTGTCACAGCTGGAGCAAGGCCGCGTTTATGCCTGTTGCAGGCGGCGTTCCTTCCAGTAGCTCAGCAGGCCGTGGCCGGAATACAGTGCCAGCGCCAGCCAGATCAGGCCGAAGCCCAGTGCGCGCGCCTGACCGAACGGTTCGCCGAACAGCCACACCCCCAGCCCGAGCTGGATCGACGGCCCCAGATACTGGATCAGGCCGACGGTGGCCAGCTTCAGCCGTCGCGCGCCGCTGGCGAACAGCAGCAGCGGGATGGCGGTGACCACGCCGGCACCGGCCAGCAGTGCGTCGATGACGAAGCCCTGTTGGCCAAAGGCGCCACTGCCCTGCCACTGGAACCACAGCAGCGCGGCGGCGGCCACCGGGGTCAGCAGGAAGGTTTCCAGCGCCAGCCCTTCCAGCGACGGCAGCGGCGCTTTCTTGCGCAGCAGGCCGTACAGGCCGAAGGTGGCGGCCAGGCCCAGCGCGATCCACGGCAGCGCACCGGCACTGAGGGTGATCCAGCCTACCCCCAGCGTGGCCAGCGCCACTGCGGCGGCCTGGGTGCGGGTCAGGCGTTCGGCCAGGAACAGCCGCCCCAGCAGGACGTTGACCAGCGGATTGATGAAGTAGCCGAGGCTGGCTTCCACCACGTGGCCGGCATTCACCGCCCAGATGTAGATCAGCCAGTTGCCGGACAGCAGCAGCGACGACAGCGCGAAGATGCCGACGCGGCGCGGCTCGCGGATGGCGGCACCCAGCCACGCCCAGTTGCGCTGCCATAGCAGCACGATGGCGACGAACAGCGCCGACCACACGATGCGGTGGCACAGGATCTGCAGTGCGGGTACGTCGTGCAGCGGTTTCCAGTACAGCGGAAACAGCCCCCAGATGAAAAAGGCGCCAATGGCGTACAGCACGCCGCGGCTGGTTTCTTGCGAGTTTGACATGGTGGTGGCCAACGTTGGCCGCCGGCGCTTGTGGCGCGGCGGCAGTGATCGAGACTGCACTGTAACCATCTCCGTTGCCACTCTCAATTGCTGTATCCGGAACGCAGTGTTCAGGTCGCATTTGCTGCAATGGCACATTTGCCGCACTTGCCAGCGCCATCGCCGCAAAATAACGACAAACACTTTGACGTTTACGTTTACGTCAATTAATGTCCGCAGCAGCCGACGCACAGACGTCCAGCCACCTATAAAGACAGAGAGCCAGCCAGATCGGGACCGCTCACAAGGCTCACCCGACCCGTTGCCACAAGCACAAACATGGAGGAGAAACCATGTCGATTCGCCACGTCGAACTGGAAGACAAGTACACCGCCCCCACCGGCGAAGTGTTGCTCAACGGCATTCAGGCGCTGGTGCGCCTGCCGATGATGCAGCAGGAACGCGACCGCGCCGCCGGCCTGAATACTGCCGGCTACGTCACCGGCTACCGCGGCTCGCCGCTGGGCAACGTCGACCAGAACATGCAGAAGGCGGAAAAGTACCTCGCCGCGCACAACGTGGTGTTCCACCCGGGGCTGAATGAAGACCTGGCCGCCACCGCGGTGTGGGGCACGCAGCAGGTGAACATGTTCGACGGCGCCAAGTACGACGGCGTGTACGCCATGTGGTACGGCAAGGGTCCGGGCGTGGACCGTTCCGGCGACGTGATCAAGCACGGCAACGTGGCCGGCACCAGCAAAAACGGCGGCGTGCTGCTGATCTGCGGCGATGACCACGCCGCCAAATCCTCTACCTTCCCGCACCAGTCCGACCATATCCTGGCCGCCAGCATGATTCCGGTGCTGTCGCCGTCCGGGGTGCAGGAAGTGATCGACCTCGGCCTGCACGGCTGGGCGATGAGCCGCTATTCCGGCTGCTGGGTGTCGATCAAGGCGATTACCGACACCATCGAAAGCTCGGCGGTGGTGGATATCAGCCCGGAACGGGTGCAGCCGGTGATTCCGGACGATTTCCCGCTGCCGGAAGACGGGCTGTCCATCCGCTGGCCGGACACCCCGCTGGCGCAGGAAAAACGCGTGCTGCACCACCGTCTATACGCGGCGCTGGCCTATGCGCGCGTCAACAAGCTCAACCACATCACCCTGGATTCGCCCAAGCCGCGCCTCGGCATCATCACCTGTGGCAAGAGCTACCTGGACGTGATGCAGGCGCTGGACGATCTGGGCATCGACGAGGCGCTGGCTGCCGACATCGGCCTGCGCATCTTCAAGGTCGGCATGGTGTGGCCGCTGGAGCCGGAAGGCGTGCGCCACTTCGCCGAAGGCCTGGACGAGATTCTGGTGGTGGAAGAAAAACGCCAGATCATCGAGTACCAGCTGAAGGAACAGCTGTACAACTGGCGCGACGACGTGCGCCCGCGCGTGGTGGGCAAGTTCGCCGAGAAAGGCGAATGGGCGCTGCCGCACGGCGACTGGCTGCTGCCGGCTGCCGGTGAGCTGACCCCGGCGATGATCGCGCGTGCCATCGCCAAGCGGCTGGCCAATATCTATGACAGCCCGGTGATTCACGACCGGC
>CAMLGD010000039.1 GCA_946479405.1 uncultured Vogesella sp. | reverse complement strand
CGAAGTTGCGCTCGCCACGCGGCTGGAACTCGCCTTCGCGCTTGAAGCCGCCTTCACGACGCTCACCGCCGCCGAAGCGCGGTTTGTCGTCGCCACCGAAGCGCGGTTTGTCTTCGCCGCCGAAACGCGGCTTGTCGAAGTTGCGTTCGCCTTCGCGCTTGAAACCACCTTCACGACGCTCGCCGCCACCGAAGCGCGGCTTGTCAAAGTTGCGTTCACCTTCACGTTTGGCACCGCCGTCGCGACGCTCGCCGCTGAAGCGCGGCTTGGCCGGAGCCTGTCCTGCCGCAGGCGTCTGGTGCCCGGCGGGGGGCGCGTTACGCTCGGTGGGCGTGGTGGGCTGTCGGCGCACTGCTGCGCGCTGGCGGGAACGGAAGGTGGACATAAAGCGGTAATCCTTTGAAAACAATCCATCATTCTAGCCTATTCGCCCGTCCCCCGCTTGGTTGCTGCCGGCCTTTGGTTTACCATGCTCGGTTCGATTTCAACAGGCGGTGGTGCTTGGCAGTGGAACAGCAATTTGCCCCCCGGCTGGTAGCCTGGCAAAAAGTGCACGGGCGGCATGGTCTGCCGTGGCAGGTGAGCGACCCGTACCGGGTGTGGCTGTCGGAGATCATGCTGCAGCAGACCCAGGTCAGTACCGTGCTGGGGTACTACCCACGCTTTCTCGAGCGCTTTCCCGATCTGGCAACGTTGGCCGCAGCGCCGGCGGATGATGTGCTGGCGTACTGGAGCGGCCTCGGCTACTACAGCCGTGCCCGCAATCTGCACAAGGCAGCACAGCAGGTGATGGGCGATTTCGGTGGCGAGTTTCCGTCCGCACGTCATGCCATCGAAACGTTGCCGGGCATCGGCCGCTCCACCGCCGCAGCGATTGCTGCCTTCTGTTTTGGCCAGCGCGAAACCATTCTCGATGGCAACGTCAAGCGCGTGCTGGCGCGCTGCTTTGGCGTGGACGGCTTTCCCGGTGACAAGCAGGTGGAGGCGCAGATGTGGCAGCTGGCCGAGCGGCTGCTGCCGGCTGATACCGCCGACATGGTGGCGTATACCCAGGGGCTGATGGATCTGGGTGCCACGGTCTGCACCCGCAGCAAGCCGGCCTGTACTGTGTGCCCGCTGGTGGATGGCTGCATCGCCGCGCGTGAAGGGCGCACCGCCGAACTGCCGGTGAAAAAGCCGAAGAAAGCGGTGCCGGAGCGCGAAACGGTAATGCTGCTGGCGCTGCGCAATGGCGAGGTGCTGCTGGAGCGCCGTCCGCCGACCGGTATCTGGGGTGGGCTGCTGTCGCTGCCACAGTTCGATTCCACGCTGGCGATTGCTGACTGGCTGGCGGCCAACGGCGATGGCGATCTACCGCCGGCATGGCCGCCGCTGATACATGTTTTTACCCATTTTAAATTGACGATCACACCCCAATGTGTGGACGTAACCCGGCTTGCGGGTGAGGTCTGCGCCGATAATGGCTGGCAGTGGCTGCCGCTGACCACGGCGCTGGATGCCGGCGTGCCGGCCCCGGTGCGCCGCTTGCTACAGCTGGCGCTGAATGGTGCCGTTCCGGCGGAATGAGTTAGCAGCGGCGTTGGCCGCAAGGTTGGATTGATACATGGTTTCCGTAGTCCGTTCCGTGGCCGATACCCTGGCCGATGCCGCTGATCCGGCCAACTGGCTGGCGCAGCTGGGCGCCTCGCTCAGCACCGAAGAGCGCGCCTTGCTCACCCGCGCCTTCGATACCGCGCGTGAGCTGTACCGCGACAAGACCCTGCCGCACACCGGCGAAGACATCTTCAGCCACGCGGTGGGGGCGGCGGCGATTGTGGCCGATCTCAACCTGCTGCCGGATGCCATCGCCGCCACCTTGCTGTTTGCCGTGCCGGAATTCCGCAAGGATTGGCAGGAGTGGCTGCCCAAGGCGTTCAACCGCACCGTGCTGACGCTGGTGGAAGGCGGCAACCGCGTGCAGCGGCTGACCGAACTGGCGCGCATCGACAAGCTGGCCACGCCGGAAGACCGCGCCAAGCAGGCGGAAACCATGCGCAAGATGCTGCTGGCGATGGTGGCCGACATCCGCGTGGTACTGATCGAGCTGGCCTGGCGTACCCAGACCATGCACTTCCTCACCAATGTGCCGGACGAGCGCGTGCGGCGGCAGATCGCGCAGGAAACGCTTGACCTGTTTGCGCCGCTGGCCAACCGTCTGGGGGTGTGGCAGATCAAGTGGGAGCTGGAAGACCTGGGCTTTCGCCACACCGAGCCGGAAAACTACAAGAAGATTGCCAAGCTGCTGGACGAGCGCCGGCTGGAGCGCATCGATTACATCGAGCGTGTGCTGGACATCCTGCGTGGCGAGCTGAAAAAAGCCGGCATCCGCGGTGATGTTGCCGGCCGCCCCAAGCACATCTATTCCATCTGGAAGAAGATGAAGAAGAAAAAGCTCGATTTCTCCGAGCTGTACGACATTCGCGCGGTACGCATCCTGGTGGACAAGCTGCAGGACTGCTACACCGTGCTGGGGCTGATCCACAGCATGTGGCAGCCGATCCCGGGCGAATTCGACGACTACATCAGCAACCCTAAGGCCAACGATTATCGCAGCCTGCACACCGCAGTGATCGGACCGGAAGATCGCGGTGTGGAGGTGCAGATCCGCACCTTCGAGATGCACGAACACGCCGAGTTCGGCGTGGCCGCACACTGGCGCTACAAGGAAGGCGGGCAGGGCGATGCGCAGTACGAGGAGAAAATCTCCTGGCTGCGCCAGCTGCTGGACTGGCGCGAGGATATGTCCGGCTCGGAAAAGGAAGACCTGGCCGACGCCTTCAAGACCGAGCTGTTCTCCGACACCATTTATGTGTTGACGCCGCAGGGCCGGGTGCTGGCCTTGCCGCACGGTGCCACGCCGATCGACTTTGCCTATGCGCTGCATACCGACGTCGGCCACCGCTGCCGCGGCGCCAAGGTGGAGGGCAGCATCGTGCCGCTGTCCACCCCGCTGCAGAACGGCCAGCGGGTGGAAGTGCTGACCGCCAAGGATGGCGGCCCATCGGTGAACTGGCTGCACGAAGGCTGGGTGAAAAGCCCGCGCGCCATCGCCAAGATCCGCCAGTACATCCGCCAGCAGAATGCCGACGCGGTGCGTGAAACCGGGCGGCAGATTTTCGAGCGCGAGCTGGCGCGTCATCCGCATGTGCAGCCCAGTTTGGCGGTGCTGGCGGAAAAGCTGGGCTATGACCGGCAGGACGAACTGTACGCCGCCATCGGCCACGGCGAAGTCGGGCTGCGTGCGGTAGCCAACGCTATCGAGAGTTTCGCCCCACCGCCGGTAGTGGAACTGACTGCGGCAGACCTGATCCGCCGCAGCAAGGGTGGGCACGACGCCGGCGGCGTGCTGATCGAGGGGGTGGGCAATCTGATGACCATCCTGGCCAAATGCTGCAAGCCGGCGCCGCCGGATGGCGTGGTGGGCTTCGTCACCCGCGGCCGTGGCATCTCCATCCATCGCAATAACTGCATCACCCTCAAGCGGCTGTCGGCCGATGCGCCGGAGCGGCTGATCGCCGCCGACTGGGGCGAGCAGAAAAGCAGCGTGTTTCCGATCGACCTGGAGGTGCACGCCGCCGATCGCCCGGGGCTGTTGCGCGATATTTCCGACGTGTTCTCGCGCGAGAAGCTCAACGTTATCGGCGTCAACACCCTGTCGCGCAACCAGAAGGCCAAGCTGCGCTTCACGGTGGAAGTGCGCCACGTGCGCGACATCAGCCGCGTGCTGGCGCATGTGATGGAAGTGCGCGGCGTGCAGGAAGCGCGGCGGGTATAAATACGGCAAGGTTGGTTGCAGGCGGCCACCCTCGAGTGTGTAGACAAAGTCCTTTTGCCATGCAAAAGGACTTTGTTTCATCAACAGCCAGGCGGCTGTCCGGCGTCTGCCTGTCGCGCCCCAAGGGGGGGCGGCGGGCTGGGGCGACGCAGTTGTGCAACAGGCTGAAACGTTGGCCGCATGCGGCCAACCTTGCTTGGAGAGCCGACATGCAGGATGCGGTTAATACGGCGCGGCTGGCACTGTCGCTGATGGACCTGACCAGTCTGAATGACGGCGACAGTAATAACGCGGTGCGCGCGCTATGTGCTCAGGCCGGCAGCGATGCCGGCACGGTGGCGGCGGTGTGCGTCTATCCGCGTTTTGTCGCCGTTGCGCGGCAGGCGCTGGCTGAGGCCGGTACGCCGCAGGTGCGGGTGGCCACGGTGGCCAACTTTCCGCATGGCAACGCCGATGTGGCCAGTGCGGAGGCAGAAACCCGCGCCGCCATCGCCGCGGGTGCCGACGAGGTGGACGTGGTGTTTCCTTACCGTGCGCTGCTGGCCGGTGATGCAGGGGTGGGCGCCGCGCTGGTGTCGGCCTGCAAAGCGGCCTGTGGCGATAAAATCCTGAAGGTGATCATCGAAAGCGGCGAGTTGGCCGCACCGGCGCTGATTCGCCAGGCCAGCGACATTGCGCTGGCGGCCGGCGCCGACTTTCTCAAGACTTCCACCGGCAAGGTGGCGGTGAACGCCACGCCGCCAGCGGCGCGCATCATGCTGCAGGCGATCCGCGACAGCGGTCGCGACGCCGGTTTCAAGGCTGCCGGCGGTGTGCGCACGCTGGCGGATGCCGCCATCTATCTGCAATTGGCGGCAGAGCTGATGGGTGAGGCATGGCTGACGCCGACGCACTTCCGTCTTGGCGCTTCCGGGCTGCTGGCCAATCTGCAGGCGGTGATCGCTGGCCAGGCGGCACCCCCTGGCCGTGGCTACTGAGCTGCTACGATACGTTGGCCGCATCCCGCGGTGTGGTCATTGTTACGTGGCGGACAATGGCGCTGCGGTGGACGATGCCGCCTTGCCATCCGGACGGCGCAATCCACGGCGGCGCGCCATGCTCCGGGCGTAAGTACAACGGTTGTCGACGCGCCGTGCCTGCCAGCCGGTGGTGCCGGTTGAAGTGTGGCGGCCGGGCCATCATCATCAGCGCATGGCCGCCAGCGCGGCGGTGACGAGGGGAGACACATGCACACGCGACGCGTCATCATTCTGGTGCTGGATTCGCTAGGCATCGGTGCCAGTGCCGATGCCGCCAGATTCGGCGATGTCGGCAGCAATACGCTGGGCCGCATCGCCCGCGCCGCCGCCAGTGGCGCGGCCAACGTTGGCCGCAACGGGCCACTGCAGCTGCCCAATCTGTCGGCGCTGGGCCTGGCGCATGCTTGCGAGCTGTCGTCCGGCTACTTCCCTGAGGGCATGGTGCGTGCGGCACCGCATGCCGCCTATGGCTATGCGCGTGAGCTGTCCAGCGGCAAGGACACGCCATCCGGGCACTGGGAGATTGCCGGCGTGCCGGTGCTGTTCGAGTGGGGGTACTTCAGCGCCAAGGAAAACAGCTTTCCGCCGGAACTGTTGGCCGCCATCGTGCGGGCGGCCGATTTACCCGGTTGGCTGGGCAACTGCCACGCCAGCGGCACCGAGATCATCGACCGGCTGGGGGCGGAGCACATGGCCAGCGGCAAGCCGATCTTCTATACCTCGGCTGATTCGGTGTTCCAGATCGCTTGCCATGAGCAGACTTTCGGTCTGCAGCGCTTGTATGCGCTGTGCGACATCACGCGCCGCCTGCTGGCGCCATACAACATCGGCCGGGTGATTGCGCGGCCGTTTGTTGGTGATGTGCCCGGCCACTTCGTGCGCACCGGCAACCGCAAGGACCTGGCACTGCCGCCGCCTGCGCCCACCGTGCTGCAGAAGCTGGCCGAGGCCGGCGGCGAGGTGGTGTCCATCGGCAAGATCGCCGACATCTACGCCCATATCGGCATCACCCAGGCATTGAAAGCCACCGGGCTGGACGAGCTGTGGCAGCAAACGTTGGCCGCCATGGATGCCACGCCCGGCAACAGTATCATCTTTACCAACTTTGTCGATTTCGATTCCAGCTATGGGCATCGCCGCGATATACCCGGTTATGCCCGTGCGCTGGAGGCGTTCGACGCGCGCTTGCCGGAGCTGTTGGGCCGGCTGCGCGACGACGACATCGTGATCCTCACCGCCGACCACGGCTGCGATCCCGGCTGGCCCGGCTCGGATCACACCCGCGAACATATCCCGGTGCTGTGCTACGGCAAGCAGGTGGCAGCGGGCAGTCTGGGTGAGCGTGCCACCTTTGCCGATATCGGCCAGAGCGTGGCCAGCTGGCTGGGGTTGCCGGCGATGGCTTACGGCACCTCGTTTCTGCACTGATTCATTTTTTGCCATGCCAATACACGGAGGGACACGGACGTTTGCATGGCCGGGACTTCCGGCGGCGGGGGGGGGGGGCACCGTACCTGCGCCGCACCTGCTGCGGCTTTCCGTGTATCGGCGCACCGTCGGGCAAGACAGGAGACAAGCTATGGCTACACCGCATATCGGTGCCGGGAAGGGGGATTTCGCCGACATCGTACTGATGCCGGGCGACCCGCTGCGCGCCAAATTGATCGCGGATACCTATCTGCAGGATGCGGTTCAGGTGACCGCTGTGCGTAATGTGTTCGGTTATACCGGTCATTACCGTGGCAGGCGGCTGTCGGTGATGGCGCACGGCATGGGCATACCGTCGGCCAGTATTTACGCCACCGAGCTGATCAAGGACTACGGTGTGGGCACCATTATCCGCATCGGCTCCTGTGGTTCGGTGGATGCTGCGCGGCTGGGGCTGCGCGACGTGGTGATCGCCATGGGGGCCTGTACCGACAGCAAGGTCAACCGTATGCGCTTTCTGGATCACGACTTTGCCGCCATTGCCGATTTCACGCTGCTGCGCACAGCGGTGGATGCTGCCGCGCGGCTGGGTACGCCGGTGCTGGTCGGCAATGTGTTTTCCACCGACCTGTTCTATGGCGTGCAGCCGCAGCTGCTGAGCGTGCTAAAGGGCATGAACGTCAACGCGGTGGAGATGGAAGTGGCCGGTATTTATGGTGTTGCAGCGCAATACGGCGCGCGGGCGCTAGGCATCCTTACCGTGTCGGATGTGATCCCGACCGGGGAGGCGCTGGATGCGGAGGCACGGCAGAACAGCTTCCTCGACATGATGGAAATCGCGCTGGAAGCCGCTTTGCAGCTGTAAACTGACATTTTTTCAAACGGATGTTGGTTGTGTGTCGGTTGCGGCCAACATTTTTTGATGCGATGCACAAAAAAATCTTGCCAAACCGCCATGGCGTCACCATAATTAAAACACATCAGGGCGTTGCACTAACGGTGTGCGTTTTGGTGTTGTCTCCTCCATCCTCCTTCAACAGGTGGAACTTGGCGCAATCAGTTTGTCTGGTTGCGCTCTTTTTTTGCTTTTTCGCCTGCTTGTTGCGCGCCAGGTTTTTCTTTGCCGGACAAGGCTTTGAACTGCCACTTAGGTTTGACAGCGTAAGCTCTCTGTAATAGAATCCGGAACTTTCAAGAATTACGATGGAAGAGTTCCATGAAGACCTTTTCTGCCAAGCCGCATGAGGTAAAGCGCGAGTGGTTCGTGGTCGACGCCGAAGACAAGGTGTTGGGCCGTCTCGCTGCTGAAATCGCTCGTCGTCTGCGCGGCAAGCATAAGCCGGAGTTCACTCCGCACGTTGATACCGGTGATTACATCGTTGTCGTTAACGCCGACAAACTGCGCGTTACCGGTAACAAGGCACTGGATAAGAAATACTACCGTCACTCCGGTTACCCGGGCGGTATCTACGAACGCAACTTCACCGAACTGCAAAACCAGTTCCCGGAGCGCGTTCTGGAAAAAGCCGTTAAGGGTATGCTGCCGAAAGGTCCGCTGGGCTACGCAATGATCAAGAAGCTCAAGGTCTATGCTGGCACCGAGCACCCGCACGCCGCACAACAGCCGAAAGTGCTGGAAATCTGATTCAGAGGCAACATTTAGATGAACGGTAAATACTACTACGGCACTGGCCGTCGCAAGAGCTCCGTAGCTCGTGTGTTCATGCAAAAGGGCACCGGTCAGATCGTCGTTAACGGCAAGCCGGTTGACCAGTATTTCGCTCGCGAAACCGGTCGCATGGTTATCCGTCAACCGCTGCAGATCACCGAGCACCTGGAGTCGTTTGACATTATGGTCAACGTATCCGGTGGTGGTGAAACCGGTCAGTCCGGTGCTATCCGTCTGGGTATCACTCGTGCTCTGATCGACTTCAGCGCCGAACTGAAGCCGACCCTGTCCACCGCTGGCTTCGTTACTCGCGATGCCCGTGAAGTGGAACGTAAAAAAGTGGGTCTGCGCAAAGCACGTCGTCGCAAGCAATTCTCCAAGCGTTAATCTGCTTGTTGCGAGACCGAAAAAGCCACCGTTCGCGGTGGCTTTTTTCTTTGTTGCAATGCACTGCCGCACTCCTTAACATGTCGCCTTTGCGACATTTTTTTACATCAAGGAGCCTCGCATGATTAAGGTGGGCATCGTCGGCGGTACCGGTTATACCGGTGTCGAGCTATTGCGTCTGTTGGCTAACCATCCGGGGGCAGCGGTTGTGGCTGTGACCTCGCGCAAGGAAGCCGGCATGAAGGTGGCCGAGATGTTCCCCAGCCTGCGTGGCCGTGTGGACGTCGCGTTTACCACCCCGGATGAAACTGATCTCAAGCAGTGCGACGTGGTGTTCTTTGCCACTCCGCATGGTGTGGCGATGGCGCAGGCGCGCGAGCTGCTGCAAGCCGGGGTGAAGGTGATCGACCTGGCTGCCGATTTCCGCCTGAAAGACCCGGCGGTATTTGCCAAGTGGTATGCAATGGAACACAGTTGCACCGACCTGCTGGCCGAGGCGGTGTATGGCCTGCCAGAAGTAAACCGCGAAGCGATCAAGGCGGCTCGTCTGATCGGTATGGCCGGCTGCTACCCGACTTCGGTGCAGCTGGGGCTGCTGCCGCTGCTGGACGGTGGCAAGCAGTACATCGATACCCAGACACTGATTGCCGACTGCAAGTCAGGCGTGTCCGGTGCCGGGCGCAAGGCCGAGGTGGGGACCTTGTTTGCCGAGGCTGGCGATAATTTCAAGGCCTACGGTGTGAAAGGCCATCGCCATTCGCCGGAAATCGAGCAGGGCCTGTCCGATATCCACGGTGCGCCGGTAAAGCTGACCTTCGTGCCACACCTGACGCCGATGATCCGCGGTATCCACTCCACCATCTATGCGCGTATCCAGCCGGCAGGCCGCGATGTCGACTATCAGCAGTTGTTTGAGCAGCGCTTTGCCGGAGAGCCGTTTGTGGATGTGTTGCCGGCTGGCAGCTGCCCGGAAACGCGCTCGGTGCGTGGCGCCAACACCGCCCGTATCGCCGTGCATCGCCCCAATAACGGTGATCTGCTAATCATTCTGGTGGTGGAAGACAATCTGGTGAAAGGCGCTTCCGGCCAGGCGGTGCAGGTGATGAACCTGATGTTCGGGCAGCCGGAAAATGCCGGTCTGGATATCGTACCGTTGCTGCCCTGAGCTTGAAAACTCGCCAACCGGACCAATATCCGACTAAAATACTAGGATGAAAGGCCGCCGGCGCGGCCTGTCCCGTTGTGAAAGGCTTGAGACATGACTGCTGCAACCGAAACCCTGTCCCCGATCATGTTTACCGACGCTGCATGCGACAAGGTGCGCGACCTGGTGGCAGAAGAGGGCAACCCTGACCTGAAACTGCGCGTGTTCGTGACCGGCGGCGGCTGCTCCGGCTTCCAGTACGGTTTTACCTTTGACGAAATCGCCAACGAAGACGATACCGCGATCGATAAGGGCGGCGTGATCTTCCTGGTTGACCCGATGAGCTACCAGTATCTGGTAGGTGCCGAGATTGACTACCAGGACAGCCTGGAAGGCTCCCAGTTCGTGATTCGCAATCCGAACGCAGAAACTACCTGCGGTTGCGGTTCGTCGTTCTCGGTATAATTCGCGTTATGCACCACGGAAACCCGGGCCTGCTCCCGGGTTTTTTATTTTGCGGAGAACGGCATGCAGAACAAGATACCGCCCATTGTGTTGCCAAAGTTCGAGCTCAAGCGCGAGTTCGACTTTCGCGATCAGGATTTCGAGCGCATCCGCCAGTTGATCCACAAAGAGGCCGGCATAGCCCTGAATCCCACCAAGAAAGACATGGTGTATGGTCGCCTGGTACGCCGCATCCGTGAGCTGAAGCTGCCGACATTTGCGGCCTATATCGATTTTCTGCAAAGTCTGGCTGGCAAGCGCGAGTTCGAGCAGTTCGTCAACGCGCTGACCACCAATCTAACCTTCTTCTTCCGCGAGGAGCATCACTTCCAGATGCTGTCCGCGCACCTGAAAACCCTTGCCGGCAAGGGCGAGGTGGCGATCTGGTGTGCGGCAGCCTCTTCCGGTGAGGAGCCATACTCCATCGCGATGAGTGCGCTGGAGGCATTTCCGCTGGGCAGCAAGCCGCCGATCCATATCATTGCCACTGATCTGGATACCAGCATGCTGGAGGTTGGCCGCAAGGGGGTTTACAGCGAGGACAAAATTGCCAAGTTGCCTGCAGGCTATGCCGGAAAATACTTCGACAAGCTGGCTGATGGTCACTATCAGGCCAAAAGCATGCTGCGCGACATGATCCAGTTTTCACGGCTGAATCTGATCGACAGCAACTGGGGGCTGCGCAAGCAGTTCGATGCCATTTTCTGCCGTAATGTGATGATCTATTTCGATCGTGACACCCAGTTCGCGGTACTGAAGAAGTTTCATCCGCTGATCAAGCCGCATGGACTGTTGTTTGTCGGCCACTCCGAGAATTTCTACTTTGCCTCCGACTACTTCACGCTAAAAGGCAAAACAGTGTACGAACTGTCCAAGCCCAAGCAATGATGGCTTGGCATGCTGCGGCAGCAGCATTACCATCGTTCTGTCTGACAATAAACGGCCCCGTGTGGGCCGTTTTCTTTGGGGAATGGCGATGAGGGTGGCAGTTCTGGGGGCGGGTATCGTAGGTATCAGTACCGCCTGGTTCTTGCGGCAGGCCGGGCACGAGGTGGTGGTGGTGGAGCGTGGTAGCGGGCCGGCGCGCGAAACCAGCTTTGCCAACGGTGGTCAGATATCGGTAAGTCAGTCCGAACCCTGGGCACATCCGACCACACCGTGGCAGGTGCTGAAGTGGCTGCCGTGTGACGATGCGCCGCTGCTGTTTCGGCCGCGTTTCGATCCGCAGCAATGGCGCTGGATCGCCGGCTTTCTCGGGCAATGCCGCAGCAGCCGGCATGCGGCCAACCTCAAGGCCATGGTGGCGCTGGGGCGTTACAGTCAGCAGACCTTTGCCCAGTTACGCCAGGCAGTGCAACCCAGTTACGCGCATCGGCAACAGGGCATCTTGGCGTTGCTGTTCGATCGTCAAGGTGTGCGCCATGCCGAGCAGGCCTGCCGCTTGCTGGCGGCAGAGGGGATTCATCGCGAACTGATCAGCGTCAGCGAGGCGGTTGCGCGCGAGCCGGCGTTGGCCGGTATCGCGCCACGCATGTTGGCCGCCAGCTGGTGCGAAAGCGATGAGTCTGGCGATGTGCACCGCTTCAGCAGCCAGCTGGCCGATGCCTGCGTCGCGGCCGGGGTGGAGTTTTACTATCAGACGCGCATCAATGCGCTGGAGCCGGCGGGTGCGCGCATCGCCCAAGTGTCGATTACCGGGGCGGATGGTGCGTATCGCAGCCTGGCTGCCGACGCCTTTGTGCTGGCGCTGGGCAGCTACAGCCCGCTGCTGCTGCAACCGTTAGGGTTGCGTTTGCCGATATACCCGCTGAAAGGCTATTCCGCTACCGTACCGGTGCGGGATGTACGGCTGGCGCCGCAGGTCAGCATTACCGATGAATCGCACAAGCTGGTGTTCTCGCGGCTGGATAACGAGCTGCGCATAGCCGGTACGGCCGAATTGTCCGGCTATTCCAGCCATCTCAATCCGGTGCGTTGCGCCGCGTTGTTGCGCCGCGCCCGTGAATTGTTCGGTGATGCCTGCGACTGGCAGGCGGCGCGCTTCTGGAGCGGGCTGCGCCCGGCTACGCCGGGCAATGTGCCGCTGATCGGCCGGCTGAAGTTCGACAATCTGTGGCTGAACACCGGCCACGGTACGCTGGGCTGGACCGAAGGTCCGGGCTCGGGGCGGGCTTTGGCTGAATTGATATCCGGCCAGACGCCGGCACTGGCTTTCCCGTTTCTGCGCGCTTAAGCACGCAAGGTTGATCATGGACAGGGAAGGGCGGTGACTGCGTGTTACCATGCCGCCCTGGTGAAAACGGGGATGACACGATGCAGGAAATGACCCCTTACGAATTGCTGGGCGGGGCCGGCGTAGTGCGCTGGTTGACCGACCGCTTCTACGACATCATGGATAGCGATCCAGCGGTGAAGCCACTGCGCGATATGCATCCGGAGGATCTGGCGGGTTCGCGCGAGAAACTGTACATGTTTCTGTCCGGCTGGCTGGGTGGGCCGCAGCTGTTTATCGAGAAGTTCGGCCATCCGCGGCTGCGCATGCGTCACATGCCGTTTGCGGTAGATGGCGAGGCGCGCGACATGTGGATGAAGTGCATGACTCAGGCGGTAAACGAACTGCTGTGCGAGGACTGGCTGAAAGCTAAGCTGTTGGAGGCTTTTTACAACACCGCCGACTTCATGCGTAACCAGCAGGAATAAGCATGGCGTTTAAATTGTAATCAGCACTTGCATGTAGTTACAGATGATCCAAGCTGAGATCAGTGACAGTCGTTTGTCGATCCTGCGGGACGATCATCATGAAACATGCATCATGTTGGGGCGCATTGCTTGTTGCCGTTGCGTTGCCAGCGTTAGCTACTTGTCCGCCAGCCGCATTGATGTGCGCGACGCCGATACCGGCAGAGGCGCACAGCAATGATCCGTTACGGCTAAATGAGCAAGGCAGCACGCTGTGGCAAGCCGGGGCATTCAGCCTGGAGCGGGTGGATGCGGGTGACGGCGGACGTTTCGGTTTGCGGCCGAGCTGGCAGCTTGATGGGCATACCCGGCTGTCTTTCAAGGTCACCAAGAGCAAGGCCGAGCTGCGCTTGCGGGTGACTTGGTAGCGCCGCTTCTGGCGGTAGCTAGCCAACAAAATGGCCCGCCATGATGCGGGCCGTTTTGTTTGCAGCGAGGCGGGCTTAGTGCTGACGATGGCCGCGCTCGATCATCACGCCAACATGCTTCACATCCGGCAGGATGTTGAGCTTGGTGACCGCCACTTTCACCCACGGTGCGCCAAACTCTTCGCGCACGATGCGGGCAATGTGCTCGGCCAGTGCCTCGATCAGCAGGAAGTGCTGCTCCGCCAGCGAGCTGCGTACCCGCTCGACTACTTCGCCGTAGTGAATGGTGTCGCCGATGTTGTCGCTGTGACAGGCGACTTCACTGGGAATGCCGTATTCGATGTCCAGCAGGACGGTTTGGGGCGCGGTGCGCTCCCAGTCGTACACGCCAATCACCGTTTCGGCGCGCACTTCGCGCAAGTAAATGATGTCCATCGTCGCGGGCTTTGGGTTTAGTGCCCGATACCGTAAAATGCCAAGCCTTGCATTCTAGTGGATAAGACATGACCACAACAGCATTTGCCTTCATTTTGGGTGCTTACCTGCTCGGTTCCCTGTCGTTTGCGGTGATCGTGTCCAAGTTCATGGGCATGGCCGATCCGCGTACCTACGGCTCGAAAAACCCTGGCGCCACCAATGTGCTGCGCAGCGGCAAGAAGTTGGCCGCAGTGTTGACGCTGCTGGGCGATGGCCTCAAGGGTTGGGTGGCGGTGGCGCTGGTACAGGCCTTCGGCCCGGCTTACGGCCTGAGCGGGCAGGGCGTGGCAATGGCCGGCCTGGCGGTACTGATCGGCCACATGTGGCCGCTGTTTTTCGGCTTCAAGGGTGGCAAGGGCGTGGCTACCGCGGTGGGGGTGTTGTTCGGCTTCAACCTGTGGCTGGCACTGGCGGCGGTGGCAACCTGGCTGTTCATGGCCTTCGTGGTGAAGATTTCCTCTCTCTCCGCCATCGTGGCCTGCGTGCTGGTGCCGGTTTATGCCTACTTTATTGTCGGGCCGCAAAGCGTGTACTTCGGCAGCTGCATCATCATTGCCATTCTGGTGATTCATCGTCATAAATCGAACCTGATCAATCTGCTGACCGGCAACGAAGACAAGATCGGCAAGCCGTCTTCCGGCGACCAGCCCCAGCCCTGAGAACTGTCCCGCACGCTGCGCGCCTGTTCCGGCGATGCAGCGTGATCGGGCCACGGGTTCTCGTCATGAGTATTCGCCCCATCCTGTCGTTGCGTGACGCCTGTCTGCGTCAGCCGGCACTACCGGTTACCGATCTACAAACTGTTCAGCCGCTGATCGCTGATCTGCTGGATACCCTCTATGCCACGACGAATGCGGTAGGGCTGTCCGCACCGCAGTTGGGCGAGCGGCTGGCGGTGGCCGTGGTGGATGTCAGTGACGCGCGTGATAGTCCGCTGGTGTTGATCAACCCGCAGTTGCTGACGGCAAGTGGCTATGAGGTTAACCGGGAGGGCTGCCTGTCCGTGCCCGGCGTGCGGGCCAAGGTTGGCCGCGCCAACCGTATCCAGTTGCGGCTGCAGGCTAGCCACGGCGAGTGGCAGCAGCTGCGGGCGGCGGACTTTCTGGCGGCCGCCATTCAGCACGAGCTGGATCATCTGGCGGGGCGCGTATTTATCGATCACCTGCCTGCCTGGCGCCAGCGCTGGCTGTATTGGCGCCATCCGGATTGGCTGCGGCATTGTTGAACGCAAAACGGCACCCAGCGGGTGCCGTTGTTGTTACTGCCGTCCCTTCTAGCCGTCCGACAGCACCCTTACATGAGCGGTGACGCTGCGCGCCAGCGACGACAGATCATAGCCGCCTTCCAGTGCGGATACGATGCGGCCCTCACAATGTTCGGCCGCCACCATCATCAGCTGCCGCGTCACCCACTCGTAATCGGCTTCCACTAGGCCCAGCGAGCCCATGTCGTCTTCCCGGTGGGCATCAAAACCCGCCGAGATAAAAATCATCTGCGGCTTGAATTCGTGCAAGCGCGGCAACCATTGATATTCCACCGCTTCGCGGAACTCACGGCCGGTGCTACCTGCCTTCAGCGGTACGTTCAGCATGTTGTTGCCCAGTGGGACGTCACCGCAGTAGGGGTAGAACGGGTGCTGGAAGGTAGACACCATTAGCACGCGCGGATCGTCGCGGAAAATTTCTTCGGTGCCATTGCCGTGGTGCACGTCAAAATCGATCACCGCCACGCGTTCCAGCCGATATTGCGACAGTGCGTGCGCCACACCCACGGCGATATTGTTGAAGAAGCAGAAACCCATCGCCTTGGCGCTTTCGGCGTGGTGGCCGGGTGGGCGAATGGCGCAGAAGGCATTCGGTGCCTCGCGGTTCATCACCATGTCCACCGCCTTGACCACGGCGCCGGCGGCATGCAGGGCGGCCGGCAGGGTGCCGGTGTTCATCGCGGTGTCCGGATCGACGCGAAAGGTGCCAACCGATGGGGCGCAGGATTCGATGTATTCGACATAGTGTGGCGGGTGGACGCGGGCCAATTGCTGCTCGCTCACCGGCGGGGCATCGACTTCGTGCAGGCTGTCGAATATTTGCGAGGCCTTGAGCTGATCGCGAATGGCGATCAAGCGTTCCGGGCACTCCGGATGACCCACCCCCATATTGTGTTGCAGGCAGGCGGCGTGCGAAATAAAGGCGGTCAGGCCACCGCCGGGTAGATGGGATTTCAACCAGGTCAACACGAGCGTTTCCTTGTCTCCGGCGGCGAGTCTGTCACGGGCTTGCGGTGGACACAGGGTGCGCTGCCGGCTCTATTGCTTTGCAGGGACAATTCGGGATATATGATTTTTTAATAGATACTGCGCGTAAGCGAGGGCAAATGCAATCCGTCACTTTTGCGAGTCGTCAACTGAATGCGTTGATTTTGGGCAAGCCGCAGGCCACCCGGCTGGCGCTGGCCTGCCTGCTGGCCGGGGGGCACTTGCTGATCGAGGACGTGCCTGGCGTCGGCAAGACCACGCTGGCGCACAGCCTGGCAGCGGTGCTGGGTCTGAGCTATCGTCGCGTGCAGTTCACCAGTGACCTGCTGCCGGCCGATGTGTTGGGCAGCAGCGTGTTTCTGCCGGCTGATGGGCGCTTCGAGTTCCGACCTGGTCCAGTGTTCTCCCAGCTGCTGCTGGCCGACGAGATCAACCGTGCCTCGCCCAAGGTGCAATCGGCCTTGCTGGAGGCGATGGAAGAGCAGCAGGTGTCGGTGGATGGCACCACCCATGCCTTGCCGTCACCATTCTTTGTGATTGCTACCCAGAACCCGTTTGGGCAGCAGGGTACTTTTCCGTTGCCGGAATCCCAGCTCGACCGTTTTCTGATGCGTATTTCCCTAGGCTACCCGCCGGCCGAGGCTGAGCTAAAACTGCTGCAGGATGGTGATCGGCGCCAGCTGTTGCCCAAGTTGCAGCCGGCGTTGGCGGCGGACGAGTTGCGCCGTCGGCAGCAACAGGTGGCGGCATTGCATGTGTCGCCGGCATTGGCCGGCTATGTGCTGGCGCTGTTGCACGCCACGCGGCAGAACGAGCAGTTCGTGCATGGCCTCAGTCCGCGTGCCGGCCTCGGGCTGTTGGCTGCAGCCAAGGCCTGGGCCATGCTGGACGGGCGCGATCACGTGCTGCCGGAAGACATCAAGGCGGTATTCGTGGCCGTGGTAGCGCACCGGCTGACGCCGCGCCTGCCCGGCAACAATAGTGTGCAACTGGCCACGCGGCTGCTGGATCATGTTGCAGTGGCGTAAGGCACTGGATCAATGGATGGCCCGGCGTGCGCCGCGCGCGCCGTCGGTCACCCTCAGCCAGAACCGCATCTATCTGCTGCCCACCCGCTTTGGCCTGCTGCTGTTTGGCGTGGCGGTGCTGGTGTGGATCGGAGCGCTCAATTACGCCGTCAGTCTGGCCTATGTGCTGTCGTTCTGGATCATCGCCTTGCTGTTACTGTCGGTGTTCATGGCATACCGGCAGCTGGCCGGTCTGGCTTTGCGCGCCGAAGCCGCTGGCCCGGTGTTTGCCGGCGATAGCGCTGATTTCGTGGTGCATCTTGCCTGGCCACAGGCGGAGCCGGGACGACTGCGCCTTGGCTGGCAAGACGGCGGCGAGCGCGAGCGCTGGCAAGACGATGGCCGGGTGCTGCTGGCGTTGCTGGCGCCGTGCCGCGGCCAACTGGCGATGCCGCCGCTGCGGGTGTGGTCGGAGGCTCCGCTGGGTTTGATCCGCGCTTTTGCGCCGGTAAGGTTGGCCGCCAGCGTGTGGGTGTATCCGCAGCCGTTGCCGGATGGCCGCGTACCAGCGCCAGGGATGGGCGGAGATGACAGCCTGCAGCAGCGCCGTGATGGTGACGAATTTGCCGGTCTGACAGCCTGGCAGCCGGCACAGGGTATGCGGCGCATTGCCTGGCGGGTGTTCGCCCGTAGCCAGACGTTGGCCGCACGTGAGTTTGCGTCTCTTGAGCCGCAGGGGCGGCAGTTGTTGCTGGACTGGTCCGATTACCCGCCAGCCATGGCGGCGGAAGAGCGGCTGTCCCGCTTGTGCTGGCGCTTGCTGCAAGCGCAGCAGGAGGGCGCTACGGTGTTGCTGAACCTGCCGCAGCAGCAGCTGTTGCTGCCGGACGGTGATATCAGGCCCGGCCTGCTGGCGCTGGCGCAGTTTGGAGTTCGCGATGCCAGCTGATTCGCTGCGATTGCCCGCTTTCGCTGTACTGGCTGCGCTGGCCTTGACTGCCTTGCCGCTATTTTTCTACCTGCCGGGCTGGGTGCCTCTGCTGTTTGCCTTGCTGCTGGCTTGGCGCGGTACGCTGGTGTGGCAGCAGCGCCAGTTGCCATCCCGGCTGTGGCTGTTGCTGGGGCTGGTGCTGCCGGTCGTGGCACTGTGGCTGACGCTGCGCACGCTGGTTGGCCGTGAAGGCGGGGTGGCCTTCCTGCTGCTGCTGGTGGCGGGCAAGGCGCTGGAAACGCGCGATCTGCGCGGCTGGCGGGTGTTGCTGGCTGCCGGCTTCTTTCTGGCATCGACGCCGCTGCTGTTTGAGCAGGGGCCGCTGGCGGCGGCGTGGCTGGTGCTCAGCCTGTTTGCACTGACCTGGGCCATGGTGCTGCTGGCTGGCGAAGACGCCCACGTCAGCCCGCGGCTGGCGGCGCGGATGCTGCTGCTGTCCTTCCCGGTGATGCTGGTGTTGTTTGTGGTCATGCCACGGCTGCCCGGGCCGCTGTGGAGCATGCCTACCGAAGACAAGCGCGCCACCACCGGGCTGGCCGACAGCATGAGCCCCGGCAGCGTGGGCCGCATGATTCCTTCCCGCGAGCCGGCATTCACCGCGCAATTCTTTGGCCGCCAGCCGCTGGCGGCGCAGCTGTATTGGCGGGTGATGGTGTTTGATCAATTCGACGGGGTGAGCTGGAGCGCAGGATTCCTGCCGTACTCGGCGCCTAGCCGGCTGCCGAGCGACCATTCGCTGCTGCGTTATGACGTGGTGGCCGAACCGTACCGGGGATTATTGCCGCAGCTGGAGCAGGCCAGTGATGTCGGCGAGGGGGTGCGGCTGGTGTCGCAGCAGCGCCTGCGTCGCAATGACAGTGCCAACAATAGCCGCCTGCGTTACCGCCTTAGCAGTCTGGCCAGCGATTATTACCTGGAGGAGATGTCGCCGCGAGTGCAGCAGATGTATCTGCGCCTGCCGGCAGGTAATCCGCGCACGCTGTCTGCAGCACAACGCTTGGCGGCTGGCTTCCCCTTGCCGGAAGCGCGCCTGGCGGCGCTGAAACAATGGCTGCAGGCACAGGGCCTGCGTTACACCCTGAACCCGCCGCAGTTGCAGGGTGATGTGGTGGATGGCTTCCTGTTTAGCAGCCGGCAGGGGTTTTGTGAGCATTTCGCTTCCGCCTTTACCGTACTGGCGCGGGCCGCCGGTATCCCGGCACGGGTGGTGGTGGGGTTTCAGGGTGGCGAGTTCAATCCGGGCGGCGCGTTCTGGCTAGTGCGCTCCTCCGATGCCCATGCCTGGAGTGAAGTCTGGTTGGCTGGCCGCTGGCAACGGGTGGATCCCACCGCACTGGTGGCACCGCAGCGTAGTGCCGATGGCATCGAACAGGCTTTGCCGGCAGTGGCGCCAGCCATGCCCTTGCTGGGCGGCCGCCCGCCTGCCTGGCTGCGCTGGACAACGCAACAATGGCAAGCGGCCAACTTTGGCTGGCAGCGCTGGGTGGTGGGCTATGACGCAGAACGGCAGCGCTCGCTGTTTCAGCGCCTGGGACTGGATGCTGTCTCGGTGAGCTCGGTATTGCTGTTGTTGGCCAGCGGCATGCTGCTGGTGATGTTGCCACTGGTGTGGTGGCTGTTGCGCCGGCGACGCCGCGTGCTGCCGCCCTCGCAGATGGCTTGGCAGTTATTGCTGCAGCGTTTGCGCCGTGCCGGTATCCCGGTACGCGATAGTGATACCGCCAGCCAGCTGCTGGAGAAGGCGCAAGGGTTGGCCGCAGCGGATTATCAGCAGCTGACTGCACTGTTGCTGCTGTGGCAGCGCTGGCAGTATGCCCCACCAGCTCAGGATGGTGCCGCACAGCAATGGCGGCAGCAACTCCGCCGCTTCCGTCCGCACCGGCAACGCTAAAAACAATACCGCCGCTAGCAGGCTAGCGGCGGTAGGGCGATGCGTGGCTGGGGCTAGATGAGGAAGTCCTTGGTTACGCCGCGGCGGCGCAGGATGCGGCGCAGGTGTTCCAGCCCTTCGATCTGGATCTGGCGTACCCGCTCGCGGGTTAGACTCAGGGTGCTGGCCAGTTCTTCCAGCGTGCAGACTTCATGGCCGTTCAGTCCGTAGCGGCGCTCGATCACCATGCGTTGCTTGTCGGTGAGCTGAGCCAGCCACTCATGCACAAAGTGCTCGATCTGTGCGTTGTGCAGCTGGATGTCCGGCTCTTCGTGCTGTTCGTCGGGGATGGATTCGCCAATGGACAGCATCGGATCGATATCCAGTGGCGCATCCAGTGAGGCCATGCGCTCGTTCAGGTTCAGGACCTTGCGCACTTCTTCCACCGTCTTGCCGGTCAGGTGGGCGATGTCCTCTATCGTCGGCTCGCGTCCCATCTGGCTTTCCA
>CAMLGD010000038.1 GCA_946479405.1 uncultured Vogesella sp. | reverse complement strand
GGCGACACCCCCTGCCCCCAGCCACAGCACCGGGGCAAACCCCAGCAAGGCCAGCAGCATGCCGGCCTGCCAGGCGCGCACCTTGCCCACCCGGTCCGCCAGCCGCACCCATAGCGGCATCGCCAGCATGGCGGCCAGGAAGTACAGCAACAGCAGCGGGCCTGCGGCAGCGCTGGCCTGCAGCACATCGGCCACGTAAAACTGGAACAGTGTGGCCGGCAGCGCCATGGCCAGCGCATTGAGCAGCAACACCGCGCCGGCCAGTTGCAGGCTGGGTGAGCGCCACCAGCCGGCAGACTGCCGCCCTGCGGCCAACGTTGCCGGTACCGCCGGCGCCAGCAACGTGGCCAGCATGGCCAGCACGCTGCACGGCAGCAGCAGCCACAGGAACTGGCGCATGGCAACCAGCTCGCCGCTGCTGGCCGCCCACCAGGCGGGCAAGGCCGCTGCCAGCAACACCCCCAGCACGCCCCAGCCTTCCCGCCAGGCCGCCACCCGCATGCGCCCGGCCGGCGTAGGCCACAGCGCCGCGCCATAGCGCAGCAGCGCGATGTTGAGCCAGCCATGCGCCAGATAGACCAGCAGCAGCGAACACGCCAGCTGCGGCAATAGCGGCCAGCCAGCCTGCGGGTGCAGCAGCCAGCCATAACCGGCAAGGCCGACAACGCCAGCCAGCAGGCTGACACCGCGCAGCTGCGCAGCTGCCAGCTGGTCCTGCCAGCGACCCAGCAGCGGGTCGAGCAGCGTATCCTGCAGCCGGCATACAAACAGCAGCCCGCCAAGACTGCCCAGCGCGACGCCGAATTCGCGCGCATACAGCGCCGGGGTATGGACGTACAGCGGCAGCGCCACCATCGCCAGCGGCAAACCGCCCATACCGGCCAGCGCCAGCTGCCGCGGTTTCAACCGGGGCTCCGCAGCAACTGCTGGCGCAGGGCCGGCGCACGCGATGCCGGATCCAGCCAGATGCGGAAGAACATGCGGCCGAACAGCGGGTCGTCCACCGTGGCGGTGAGGCGGCCGTTATGCCAGAAGCGCACCATGCCGGCCTGATAAGCGCCAATGATTTCATCGCCCTGCTTCACGTCGGGAAAGGCGTTCTGCATCAGCGCACGCCAGCTGCTCTTGCGCTCTGCCGGCATGCCATAGCGCTGCATTTCCTCCACGCTGGCATCGACGATGCGGGCAGAGGGAATGTCCCGCGCATAGCGCAAAGACAGGGCAAACGGCTGGCTCCAGTCGAACACCTGCCCCTGCCGGGTATACAGCGTGGCGTCGTACAGCTTGAAGCCGAACCAGCGCAGATTGCCGGCCCCCAGTGGCTGCAAGCCGCTCAGTTCTGCTGGTAGTGCCATGGCAACCTCCGACAGCAGCAACAAGGTCACGCCGCAGCGCAGCGCGCTAGGCACGACGCTGGATTTCGAGTTGGCAAACATCGGTTCTCCCCGCTTCGAATGCCGCGATGCAGTAGTAGAGATAGAACTGCCACAGGCGGATGAAGACATCGTCAAAACCCTGGCGTCGGATCTGCGGCAACGCCTGCTCGAAGCGCGCCAGCCAGTCACGCAGTGTCAGCGCGTAATCGGCGCCGAAGCTGTAGCGGTTGGCCAGGTGCAGGCCGGCACGCTGGATTTCCTGCTGCAAGCGAGACGGCGACGGCAGCATGCCGCCCGGGAAAATGTATTGCTGGATAAAGTCGGTACCGCTGCGATAGCGCGCGAAATGCTCGTCGGCCATGGTGATCACCTGTACCAGCGCCTTGCCGCCCGGCTTCAGGCAATCGCGCAGCTTGGCGAAGTAGCTTGGCCACCAGCGCTCGCCCACGGCTTCCAGCATCTCGATCGACACGATGTAGTCGTACTGGCCGCTGACATCACGGTAATCCTGCAGCCGCAGCTCGGCCTGCTCTGCCAATCCGGCTGCGGCCAACCTTTGCTGCCCCCAGTGCAGCTGCTCGGTGGACAGAGTGAGACCGGTGACATGCACGCCGCACTGCTTGATCGCCTGTTCGGCAAAACCGCCCCAGCCGCAACCGATCTCCAGCACGCGCTGTCCGGCGCTGGGTGCCAGCCGTTGCAGGATGCGCTGATACTTGGCCTGCTGCGCTTCCTCCAGCGACAGCGCGGCATTGCCGGCATAAATACCGGACGAGTAGCTCATGCCCGGGTCCAGCCACAGCCGGTAGAAGTGATTGCCCAGGTCGTAGTGGGCGTGGATGTTGCGGCGGCTGCCGCGGCGCGAATTGGCACGCGACAGGTGGCGCAGCAGGTAGCCCAGCGTGCCCAGCCAGCTGCCGTGAATGGCACGCTCGAACGCAGCCTCGTTTTCCAGTGCCAGCTTCAGCAGCGCCGGCCAGTCGCTTGCCGCCAGCTGGCCATCGCGCCACGCCTCCGCCAGGCCGATGTCGCCGGACAGAGCAATACGACGCAGCGCGCGCCAGTCGTGCAGTTGCAGCTCGGCACGGCTGCCATGATGGCGGCCACTGAATAACCGCTGACTGCCATCCGGTGTGTGCAACAGCAGCTCGCCGTACAGCAACTTTTCCATGCCGGCCAGTAACGGCCGCGCCAGCCAGGGCAGCTTGCCGGCAGACTGCAGGCGCGCCGCGGGTGGCGCGTCAGCGCGCCGCAGGGTGTCGGAAGCGATATTCATGGGTAGGTTCTCCGTTGGATAACACTTGGTGTTGGTCACTGTCGGCGGCCGGCGCGGCTGGAGGCTGTTTGTTGATGCGGCCATCGCGACCAAAGAATGGCACCCCCTTGCGCCACAGGCGCCAGGCTTGCCAGTGAATGCGCAGCCAGACGGCAAAGGTCAGCGAGACACAGGACAACACCAGGCGCCAGACGTTGGTCGCGGTGACGGCTTGCGGCCAACCTTGCTGCCGGGCGGCAAAGTCGCGCCGCAGACCATCGCGGCTGTAATCGATGGCGACGCTGAAACGGCCGGAGGTGGCATCGCGTTGAAAGCGGAAGCGGTATTCGCCCTCGACCTGAAAAAACGGCGACACCTGCAATGCCTTGGGGGCGACCAAACTGTCACGGGGCCGGATCGGCTGCAGATCGGGAGGGATCAGGCAGTAATCGTGGTGCTCGCCAAAGGTGTTGTTCACTTCCACCCACACCGCGCGTAGTTGCTCGCTGTCGTCCAGCACCAGATAAAAGCTGACCGGGTTGAACACATAGCCCAGCACCGCCGGCATGGTGTGCAGCTCGATGCGGGCAGGTATCGGCAGACCTTGCGCTTGCAGCCGCTGGCACAGCCACGGCCACAGTGCGCTGCCATCGCGCGGGCCGTGGCGCCGGCGCTGCCAGCCCACCCCCGGCGCCAGCCGCAACCGCGGCTGGTCGTGCTGTGGCAGGCTGATGGCCACCCAGCCGTGGCGGTAGCTGAACTGGTGCCGCACCGGCTGGCTGCGCCCGTGCCACACCTGGCCGCCATACAGCCGCGGCACCATTACACGGCCTCCGGTGCCGCCAGCGGCGGCAATACTTCATGCTGCTGCACGGGCAGATCCAGCTGCCACGGGATATTCGCCTGCAGCCCGCGCGCCACGGCCATGCCGGCCTTGAGGCCATCCTCGTGAAAACCGTAACCGGTCCAGGCGCCGGCAAACCAGGTGTGGCGCTGCCCCTGGATCATGGCCAGATCCCGCTGGGCGGCAATGGCCCCGGTATCGAACACCGGGTGTGCATAATCGAACTCGGCCAGTACCTGCTCCGGCTCGCGATAGGGGTTCAGCGTCACGATTACCGGTTGACTGAACGGCAGCGGCTGCAGCTTGTTCAGCAGATAGCTCACCATCACCGGCTGATCGCTTTCTCCCGGGCTGCCAACGCGGTAGTTCCATGCTGCCCAGGCGGCGCGGCGGCGCGGCAGAAAGCTGGCATCGGTGTGCAGCAGCGCGCGGTTGCGCTGGTATGGCAGCCGTTGTAATACGCTACGCTCAGCGCCATCGGCATCGCTTAGCAGCGCCAGCGCCTGGTTACTGTGACAGGCCAGTACCAGCTGGTGGTAATGCTCCTCGCCGTGGCGGCTGCGGACATGCACGCCTTGTTCGCTACGGCGCACTTGCGTTACCGGCGTCTGCAGCCGCAGTTGGCCGCAACTGGTCAGCATGCGGTGCACGTACTCGCGCGAGCCGCCCAGCACCGTCTTCCACTGCGGCCGGTCAAGCACCTGCATCAGGCCGTGATTGAGGCAGAAATCAAAAAAGGTTGCCGCCGGAAACTGCGCCATGCTGCGGGTGGAACTAGACCAGATTGCCGCTCCCATCGGCAACAGATACCAGTCGCGCAGCGGCTGGCCAAACTGGTAGCGATCCAGTATCTCGCCCAGGGTTTCACTGCTGACGTGTGCCTCCAGCTGCAGCTGCGGTGCCAGCCGGTGCAGACGCAGGATGTCACCCAACATGCCCCAGAAGCGGCCACGCAGCAGATTGCGGGGCTGCACGAACAGACTACCCAGGCTGGTGCCGGCCCATTCCAGTTGTGGCTGCTCCAGCGCCACCGAGAAAGTCATCTCCGTCTCATGCACTGCCACACCAAGCAGGCGGAACAGGCGGGTGAGATTGGGGTAGGTGCGATCGTTGTGCACCAGGAAGCCGGTGTCCACCGGAGCGGTCACCCCTTGCAAGGTCACATCCACGGTATTGCTATGCCCGCCAGCGTAGTCATTGGCTTCGTACACCACGACCTGATGGCCACTGCGGCTTAGCAGCCAGGCGGCAGACAAGCCCGCGATACCCGCTCCCACCACGGCAATTTTCATTGATACCTCCTCGGCATTTCCGTCGTTGCAGCAACTGGCTTCACGCCACTGGCTGCATCGGCACAGATGTTTGTAGTCTGTTTGTACTATACAAAAAGCAAAAGTTCAAAAAAATAGCCAGTGGCTGACTAAGAAGTGGCTTTGCCAAGGGAATGGTCTAATCCTGCCTGTCGCAGCATTGCGGTGCCACACAGAGTCGAAAATATGATTGAGCGATACTTGACCAGCAGAAAACTGTATTTCCTGCCAATCAGCGCCCGGCCTGACGGCATAGGGACCGATGGTACAGAGACCGTGGCATACCCAGGGCGCCGCTACAGGTCAGCTTGGGGCTGATATGCCGGCAGGTTTGTAGCGCCGGGGAAAACGAGGGCATCGCCAAGCTTCTTGGATGCTGCCATCTCATTCTGTTTTAGCATCTAATGACTAAAACCCGTGCAAAAACCCTTCCTAGCTTGGATTTTTCACGCGCCATGTTGGCCACAGCGCTCACAGTACGAGCATGCTGCCTTGAGTGATCGCTATTCGGTAAATGGCAGCGGACTGTTACCGCCGGTCTGCAGGCTCACCTGCATAACTGACAGCAATGTAGCAAGGCCTGTCGACAACTCTGACAGTTGCTGCGGCGACATGCGCGATAGTGCCTCCGGCAGCCACCCACGCGGAGCATAGTCAGCCTTGCTGACCAGCTCCCTGCCCGCATCGCTCAATACCACCTCGACCACCCGCATGTCCTGAGCATTTCGCTGGCGCTGCAGATAGCCCAATTCATCCAGTCGTAACAGCATATTGCTGAGCGTTGCAGGCTTGATGGACATGCGGGCGGCCAGTTCTCCGGCCTTGAGCGGGCCATTGTCTCGCAGCTCAACCAGTAACCAGGCCTGTGCGCCGGAAATACCCAAAAGCTTCTCGATATCGGCGGAATGCTGCTGTGCTGCGCGGAACACCACACGGAACTGCTTGAGCACGTCCAGCGGCGCATTTGGAACTTTTGTATCGGTCATAAGCTCTGTTTAGAGAGTTTTGTTTTTGTGCAAAACAATAAATGGGAAGACAAGACATGCGCCTAGACGAATTCGCCCGCTCCGAGCTTGGCTCCCTGGGGGTTGAACTGGAAATTCAGCTGCTGGATCGCGACACGTTTGACCTCAGCCCCTGCGCCGCGGAACTACTGGCAAAGCGGGAAAATAGCGATTTTCCACATTTCAAACAAGAGGTTACCTGCTCGATGGTGGAAATCAACAGCAGCATCCACCATGACACGGCGACGCTGGCAGCAGAACTGCAGCATCTCGCCCAACGCTTGCAACAGTTGGCCGCAACATGTGATGCCATCCCCTGCGGCGGCGGCACTCATCCGTTTCAGGACTGGCGCGAGCGCCAGATCAGCGACAAGCCGCGCTACCATGCATTTGCCGAGCAATATGGCTATCTGGCGCGGCAGTTTACTGTGTTTGGCCAGCATATTCACATTGGCTGCCCAGACGGAGATACCGCAATCTGGCTTTGCCACGCGCTAGGCTATTACATCCCCCATCTGATCGCACTGTCAGCAGCGTCACCGTTTGTACAGGGTGAGGCGACCGCCTTTGCCTCTTCGCGCAGCAACACAGTGCTGGCATTTCCCAACAGCGGCCACCTGCCCGGCAACATCAAAACCTGGCAGGACTTTCAATCTCTTGCCACTCAGCTTGCCAGTTGCGGCGTGATTCAGTCACTGAAAGATTTGTACTGGGATATTCGCCCCAAACCGGAATATGGCACGGTGGAAATCCGGATTTTCGATACCCCGTACCAGGTGACACGCGCAACGGAACTGGCAGCAGTGGTGCAGGCGCTGGCGCTCTATTTTGTCAGCACACGGCCGATGTTGCCCGGCCGAGAGGCACTGTACAGTGTGTATGCCTACAACCGATTCCAAGCTGCGCGCTTTGGCAGCGTCGCCGAATTCATCGACGTGCGTTGCGGCCAACGTCGTCCATTACGCGACAGCCTGCTGCAATTACTGGCTGAGCTGGAACCGTATGCTGCCAGCCAGCACGCCGCCGATTGCCTGCTGCGTGTGCAGCAAGCCATCGAACAAGACATGCTGGACTACCAGCGAGCCACTTGCCTGGCCGCGCAACATCAGGATTTGCGACTGGTACAGCAACAGCTGGCTGCGGACTGGGCCGCCGCCCCGGCCGTCTAGACTGCCGTACCGCCCACGGTCAGCCCTCCATCGATACGCAACGTGGGCTGACCTACCCCTACCGGCACGCTCTGGCCTTCCTTGCCGCACACGCCCACACCCTCATCCAGTGCCAGATCGTTGCCGATCATGCCGACGTAATTTAACACCTCCGGACCATTGCCGATCAGGGTGGCTCCCTTGACCGGATACGCCAGCTTGCCGTTCTCGATCTTCCACGCTTCGGATGCAGAAAACACGAACTTGCCGCTGGTAATGTCCACTTGGCCGCCGCCAAAGTTGGCCGCATAAATGCCGTCTTTCACCGATGCGATGATTTCTTCCGGCGACTTGTCACCAGCCAACATATAGGTGTTGGTCATCCGCGGCATCGGCAGGTGGGCATAGGACTCGCGCCGGGCATTGCCGGTAGGCGCCATACCCATCAGTCGCGCATTCATCGCATCCTGCATATAGCCTTTCAGGATGCCATCCTCGATCAGCGTAGTGCAGTGCGTGGGATTGCCTTCGTCGTCGATGGCCAGAGAGCCGCGCCGCCCCGGCAAGGTGCCGTCATCCACGACCGTCACCCCCGGCGCCGCCACGCGCTGGCCGATGCGACCACTGAATGCCGAGGTGCCCTTGCGGTTGAAGTCACCTTCCAGACCGTGGCCGATGGCTTCGTGCAGCAGCACGCCGGGCCAGCCGGAACCGAGCACCACGGTCATGGCGCCGGCCGGCGCCGGGCGGGACTCCAGGTTGATCAGTGCCTGGCGTACAGCCTTGTCCACATGGCGGGCGATGAAGTCATCGCTGAAACCGGTGAGATCATAGCGACCGCCACCACCACTACTACCCATTTCACGACGACCATCCTGCTCGGCAATCACCGTTACCGACATGCGCACCAGCGGGCGCACATCGCCGGCACGCACGCCGTCGTGGCGAGCGATGTACACCACGTCGTATTCGGCCACCAGCCCGGCCATTACCTGAATCACTCGCGGATCGCTGGCACGGGCCAGGCGTTCCACTTTTTCCAGCAATGCCACCTTGGCTTCTGCCGGCAGGCTGTCCACCGGGTCCAGTGCCGGGTACAAGGCTTGCGCCTGGCGCGACTGCACCGCACCGGCATTGCCATGACCTCCGGCAGCACCGATGGCGCGTACGGCGTCGGCCGCCTGCCCCAAGGCAAAAGCGCTGATATCATCGGAATAGGCAAATGCGGTCTTGTCGCCGGACACAGCACGCACCCCCACCCCTTGGTCAATGCTGAAACTCCCCGCCTTGACGATACCCTCCTCAAGACTCCAGCCCTCGGTGCGGGTGTACTGGAAGTACAGATCGGCGTAATCCACCTGGTGGGCCAGCATGCGCCCCAGCGTGGCATCGATCACACGCTCGTCCACGCCATACGGGGCCAGCAACAGGTTGTCTGCAATGGCTTGTGCGTTGCTCATATCTTGTTCTTTCAGGAAAACACGCGATGCGCCAGCGCCGGCAGGCGTTCGCGCACCGACTGGATCAGGTCGGGGTCGATCTCGGCTATTACCACACCCTCGCCCTTGGGCAGTTCGGCCACAATGCGGCCCCACGGGTCGATGATGATGCTCTGACCATAGGTCTTGCGTCCGTTCTCGTGCTCGCCACCCTGCGCCGAGGCCAGCACATAGCACTGGTTCTCGATGGCGCGGGCGCGTAGTAGCACTTCCCAGTGCGCTTCGCCCGTGGTTGCGGTAAACGCCGCTGGCAGCACCAGCAGGTCAAACGGCGCCAACTGGCGAAACAGCTCGGGGAAGCGCAGGTCATAGCAGATGCCGAAGGCGATATCCGCCAGTGGCGTATGGACCTTTAATGGCTGACTGCCGGCTACGATGCTGTCGGATTCGCAGTAACGCTCGCCCTGTCCGGTAAAACCGAACAGGTGAATCTTGTCGTAACGACCGGCCACACTGCCATCCGGCGCGAACAGCAGCAAGGTGTTATAGACCTTGTCCGGCTGTGGGCAAGCCAGCGGTACAGTGCCACCGACCAGCCATACGCCGTGTTCGCGTGCCATGGCGGCCAGACCCTGCTGCAGCGGCCCTTCCGCGAATGCTTCGCGAATCGCCACCTTGTCACCATCCTGCCTGCCCATCAGACAGAAATATTCTGGCAGCACCACCAGTTTGGCGCCCTGCGCGGCAGCCTCGGCAACCAAGGCTGCGGCACGTTGCAGGTTCTGCTGCGGATCGGTGCCGGACACCATCTGTATTGCGGCGACCTTGAACGCTTTTTTCATGGATTGTTCCAGCTAGGGAGACGGCTTCGTCTCGGGTCGTTTTTCCACCTGCTGCCCTACTTTGCGCACTTGTGGCTCGTTCAGGCTGCCGGTTACTTCGTATTCGTAAGACAGTATCTGACTGACAGGATCCTGCAACAGTTTCTGCGCCGCAAACGCCACGGCACCTGCTACCGGATTGAGCAAGGTGGCACCAGTGATAACTGCCACGCTTTCGGACAGCGTGGGCGTAATCCGCACCAGCACTTGCTGACGATTATTGGCCAGATCGGCTTCACCACTCATCGCCACCCGGGCTGCCGGCCCCTGAATCCGCACATCGTTGGAGCGGAATACACCGGAATCTATGTTGGCCGTACCACGCAGGCTATCGAAGGCAAAGCCGCTACTGAACACATCCGTGAAATCCAGGCGAATGCGCCGGGTCAGCGATTGCAGGCTGAGCAAACCAAGCAGGCGTCCGGCACCGGGATCAACCTGTGCAAACTGCCCCTTGCCCATGTCCAGCTTCACGGTGCCACTCAGGCGCGACAGATCGAATGCGGCCAACTGTCCCAGCCATTGCACACTGCCAGACATCTCGCCCGAGCCCCCCTTCAGCATGCCGGCCAGACCTATGCGATCCAGCAACGCACCGGCATTGTTGGCCTGCAGGCTGAATTCCAGCTCGGTGCGACGCCCACCACTGCCCACACCTTCCGGCGCGGCGCCTTTCACGCGTAATTCGGCTTCTGGCGACTGCAATACCACTTCATCCAGCAGCCAGAGTTGCGGTTGATGATGCGCCTGCAGCCGCATGGCGCCAAGTTCGTGACCGGACAGCTGCAGTGCATCCACCTGTACATCCAGCGCCGGGATGGATTGCTGCGACTCGTCGCCCGGTTCGCCCTCGGCCACAGGCAGCGGCAAGGCCAGGCGCTGCATGCGGGCATGCAGTACGCCGTTGCCGGCAGACTGGTAATTAAACTTGCCTTGCAGCTCTCGCGCCTGCAGCTGCAGATCGAACGCAGCGGCGCCGCCCTGCCAGTCCAGTTGCCCGACCACATCGTGCAGCTGTTTGCCACCAGCCTGCAGCAGCGGGGTATCCAGCCGTACCCGCAGCGGCGGCATCGCCGTGTCACTACTGCCGCCAGCAGCGCTGACTGCGGCCAACCATTCTTCCAGCTTCAGCTGCGGCACATGTCCATAGATATCGATATTGTCCTGTGGTTCGGGTGAGACGCCACCGACACCGACCCCCACGCCTTGCAAGCTGCCATCTGCGGCCAACGTTACCACGCCGGCGGCACGCTCCTGCTGGCGCCAATCCAGCCGCCAGCCACGCACGGCCGGACGCAGGGCCAGCGTAAGTGGCCAGCCGTCCGGTGCCGCCTTGGTCAATGGCGCCGGCGCCGTGCTGCTGATGCCTTGCAGGTTGGTCTCGACAGTCAGTTCATCCAGGTTGCTGCCGACCGTGAAGCGGGCCAGGTATGGTGTGCTGCCGCTGAGATAGCGGCTGAGCAAGGGTACATACTGCGTGGTGACCTGTGGCAGTTCCAGCTCACCGCTGCTGACAAAATGGGATTTGCCGGCGACATCCAGCGTGGCGGTGAGGCGGCTGCGCCCCCCAAAGGCGCTGTAATCGATGCCGGGACTGGACACGCCGCGCTCATTGAAGCGCAGCACACCGGCGACATCCTGCAGTACCGGCAGCGGCAGGCTGCGCAGCTGCAGGCGGTTACCCGGAAGCGTCACGACGCCATCCACCTTGGTATCGGCCACGTGCGACAGCGGAATGTTCAGTCCCAGCTGCAGACTGCCACGGCCGGCACTATCGATGGTGGCCAGGAAACCGCCCAGCCAGCCATCCACCGGGCTGGCACGGGTGTAGGCCAGCATTTTGGCAAGCTCGCCCTGGGCGCGACCGTTGATCAGCAGGCGCTGGTCACCACGTGTAGTATCCGGTAGCTCGGCACTGACAGCATCCAGTGCCACGCCAGCGGTTTGTGCCCGCTCGGCATCGATGCGGATGTCGTCGTTGCGCATGCTGAACCGGCCCTGAATGGCGGTGATGGCCGGCCAGTCCGGCTCGAACTGTAATTTGCCATCCTGGATGTCAGCTGCGACTTCGAACCGCCCCTGCTTGCCGTCGGCAAAGGGAAACGCCGCCAGATTGCCCTGCAGACTGGCGCGCACCTGACGCGCCTCTCCACCCTGCAATGCCGCGCGCAGCCAGTTCACGGTGTCGACGCCAATCAGCGCCGGCAGATACGCCGGCACTCGGCTGGCCGGCATGCTGTCAGCCGCCAGTTTCAGATCGCTGCGCACCGAGCCATCCTGCGGCAACTGCAGGCTGCCATTGATGGTGGCTGACAGATCCGGCGTCGTGATGGTTACCGCCGGCACCGCCACCTGCCAGCCGCTGCCGCTGCGCTGCCACTCAAGGTTGGCCGCAAGCTGCTGCATGGCGACTGGCTGCGGCAGTTCACCAGGAATGGCCAGCTGCAGTTTGCTGCCATCCAGCTGCAACTGGCCGCCTTTGGCCGAGGCACTGACACGGCCAGCCACTCCGCCATCCAGACGAACACCGTTATGCAACTGCAGCGTCAGACCGGCAAAACGGGTAGCAAATTGATAATCACGCAGCTGCTGCAGTTGGCCGTGCCAGCTGAGCTCCAGCTGCTGCAGCTGGCCATCCACCTGTGCCAGCTGGCTATTCGCCAGCGCAGGCCAATGCGGCGATAGCAGCGGCAACACCGGCGCCAGCGATAATCCGCTGATGCGTACGCTGCCGCCCTGCTGCTCCTGCCATTGCGCGTTGATGGCAGCATCCGCCAGCAGCTTGCCGTACTGGGTGTTGACCACCAAGTGGCTGGCCTGCAGTGCGTGACTACCCGCTTGCGCGCTCTGATAATCCAGCTCGCCCGCCAAATGGGGCAGCGGCACCGCCTTGCCGGCCAGCGATAGCGCCACCTTCTCCACCTGCCACTTACCTGCCAGGGTGGTGACGCGCCCTTCGGCAAATGCCATGCGCAACTGCGAGGACGCGGCGCCGCCTACCGAGAATGGCGCATCTGGCCAGTAACGCTGCAACCAACCCAGTTGCGGCGCATCGGCTTTCAGCGCCACCTCGCCCGCCCACTCGCGCCAATCGCGCATGCGCCCGCCACGCCAACTGCCTTCCAGATCCAGCCGGGACAACAGCGCGCTCTCCGGCTTGGCCTGCACTTGCAGACGATGGCTGAGCAGACCAGTGAACAGCTGCAAGCGCATGTCGCGTGCCGACAAGGGCGGCAGGCCCAGCAGCTGGTCGTGCCAGGTAAAGCGTTGCAGCACGACATCCACTTCGTCCTGCCGCAGCAGCCAGTCGACAGCAGCGCCATCACCCTTGCCCTCGTCCAGCGCCACGCCGTTCAGTCGCAGGCGGCCATTCGGCAGGCGCTGCAGATCCAGCGCCAGGCCGCGCAGGGTAATGCGCGCCAGTCGCGGCTCCAGATACAGCAAGCTTTTCCAGGCCGGCACCAGTTGCGCTTCGCGTAGCAGCATCGGCGGCGCATCACTGCGTGGACGGATGGCGACCTGGCTCAGCGTGATTTGTGGCGCCCATACCTGCCACTGGCCGGCAATGCGGCCAACCGTGACCGGCATGCCAATGCTGTCGCTGGCCCAGCGCTCGATGTCGGGGCGAAAGCGGTCCACATTGGGTAAGAACAGAAAACGGAACAGCAGAAAAGCGGCGGCCAGCGCCAGCGTCAACAGCAGCAACAACCAGCCGCTCAGTCGCAGTACGCGCCGTAGCAAAGAAACCACCCGCAGACTGCGATCATCGCGCGCTGCGTTCGGGTCGGTAGAAGGGGTAGAATGGTGAGTCACGATTTCGTCATAGCGTTGAAGGCGCATTATGCCAGCAAACACCGCCGTCATCCCAGCAGCCAGAACATTCAGTTACTACCTAGATCGCCAGCTGTCCGCACACCCGGAACAGCTCGCCCTGCTTACCGAACGGCTGCAGCAGCCATTCGATCAGGCGGAAATGCAGGCCTTTGCCGACTGGGACAGTGTGGACAGCATGGAAGTGCTGCAAACCCTGCTACGTAAATTGCGCACCGCAGTCATGGCGCGATTGATCAGCCGCGATGTCGGCGGGTTAGCCGATCTGGACGAGGTGGTGCGCACCATCAGCCTGCTGGCCGACTTCGCCATCAACATCACCCTGCCGATTGCCAAGCGCACGCTGGCGCATTTTGGCGAGCCGATCGGCGAGGATACTGGTGATGTGCAAGAGATGATTGTGGTCGGCATGGGCAAACTGGGCGGCCACGAACTGAACGTGTCGTCCGACATCGACCTGATCTTCCTGTACCCGGAAGGCGGCGACACCAATGGCAGCCGCAAGCTGGCAAACCACGAGTACTTTACTCGCCTGGGCAAGCTGCTGATCGCCGCGCTCAACGACCTGACCTTCGATGGTCAGGTGTTCCGCGTCGACATGCGGCTGCGGCCGTATGGCGACTCCGGCCCGCTGGTGATGAGCCTGGCGGCACTGGAACACTACCTGCTAAGCCAGGGGCGGGAGTGGGAGCGCTATGCCTGGATCAAGGCGCGGGTAATTGCCGGCGACGCCAGCCAGCTGGAGCCGCTGACCCGCCCCTTCGTATACCGCAAATACCTGGATTACGGCGCCTATGGCGCGATGCGTGACCTGCACGCGCAAATTCGCCGCGAAGTGGCGCGCCGCGACATGGCGGAAAACATCAAGCTGGGGCCGGGCGGTATCCGCGAAGTGGAATTCATCGCCCAGGTATTTCAGCTGATCCGCGGCGGGCGCGAGCGTCGCCTGCAACTGAAAAGCACCCGCGACACTTATGCCGTGCTGGCCGAACTGCGCCTACTGGAGCCGGACACCGTCACCGAACTGCTGCAGGCCTATACCTTCCTGCGCAATCTGGAGCATCGACTGCAATATCTGGATGATCAGCAGACGCAGAACTTGCCAGGCAACGACGAAAATCGGCGTCGCATTGCGGTCAGCATGGGCTTTGCCGACTGGCAGGCGTTTATGGACGAGCTGAATCAGCATCGTCGCAAGGTGGCACGCCACTTTGAACAGGTGTTCTTCCTGCCCACCGAAGGTGCGCCGGCGCACCCGCTGGAAAGTCTGTGGCGCGACATTGCCGACACCGATGTCGACAGCCAGTTGGCCGCATTGGGCTATCAGGATGCCAGCGCAATCCAGGCGCAACTGCGTAGTCTGAAAGCCAGTCAGCGCTACCAGCAACTGCCGGATGGCGGCCGCAAGAAACTGGACGCGCTAATGGGGCCGCTGATCGAAGTGGCCGCCGGCTTCGAAAACCCGGATACCACACTGTCGCGCGTACTGACACTGATCGAGGCCATCAGTCGCCGCTCCTCCTATCTGTCGCTACTTCAGGAATACCCGCAGACCCTGCAGCGGCTGGCATCGTTGTGCTCCGCCAGTGCCTGGGTGTCCGGCTACCTCACCCGCCACCCCATCCTGCTGGACGAACTGCTGGATGCCCGCGTGCTGTATGCCACACCAGACTGGCCACAGTTGGCCGCACAGCTGCAACAGCAGCTGGAAGACTGCCAGGGGGATGTCGAGGCCAAGATGGACACCCTGCGTCACTTCCAGCATGCCCAGACCTTCCGTCTGGTAGCGCAGGATTTGGCCGGCATGTGGACGTTGGAGGCGCTGTCGGACGAGCTATCGCGGCTGGCGGACCTGGTGTTGGCGGCCACCCTGCAGCACGCCTGGCAGGACATCCCCAAGCGTCATCGCGAGGTGCCGCTGTTCACCATCATCGGCTACGGCAAGCTGGGCGGCAAAGAGCTGGGCTATGCCTCCGACCTTGACGTGATCTTCCTGTACGACGACGAACATCCGGACGCTGCCGAGCTGTACTCGCGACTGGCGCGCAAGATGACCACCTGGCTCACCAGCACCACCTCGGCCGGCGTGCTTTACGACATCGACCTGCGCCTGCGCCCCAATGGCTCCAGCGGGCTGCTGGTCAGCACGACCGATGCCTTCCGCCACTATCAGCATCACGACGCCTGGCTATGGGAACATCAGGCACTAACCCGCGCCCGCTTTGTCTGCGGCAATGTCGAGATCGGCGCGCGCTTCGACGCCATTCGCGAAGAAGTGCTGTGCTTGCCGCGCGAGCAGGCCAAGTTGGCCGCAGAGGTAGTCGGCATGCGCAACAAAATGCTGGAAACCCATCCGCCGCGCGAAGACGACGTCAAGCACGCACGCGGCGGCATCGTGGACGTTGAGTTCATCGTGCAATACCTGATCCTGGCCTACGCCCGGCAGGTGCCGGGCCTGCTGGCCAATAGTGGCAATATCGCGCTACTGGCCACCGCCGCCGAAACCGGACTGATTCCCGTCGAGCTAGCCAACCAGGCGCGCGACGCCTACCGCAGCTATCGTCGCCTGCAGCACGCCAGCCGCCTCAACGATAGCAGCAAGGTCAGTCACACACCGCTGGAGCACTACCAGCATGTGCAGGCGCTATGGCAGGCGGTGTTCGGCACCGCTGCCAGCACGCCATGAAAGCCATAACACTTTGCAGGATGGCGACTGTATAATCGCCGCACACTCGAAAAACAGGACAAGACGGAGAACTCACCCATGTCGATGGCAGACCGCGACGGATACATCTGGTACAACGGCGAACTCGTGGAATGGCGCAACGCCACTACCCATGTGCTGACCCACACCCTGCACTACGGCATGGGCGTCTTTGAAGGCGTGCGAGCTTACGAAACCGCCAGCGGCCCGGCGATTTTCCGCCTGCAGGACCATACCGATCGCCTGTTCCGCTCCGCCAAGATTCTGGGCATGGCCCTGCCGTTCAGCAAAGAGCAGATCAACCAGGCACACCTTGACGTGGTGAAAGCCAACAAGCTGCAGTCCTGCTACTTCCGTCCGATGGCGTTCTACGGCTCCGGCAAGCTGGGCGTGGCACCCAAACAGGACGACGTGCAGGTGATTGTCGCCGCTTGGCCGTGGGGCGCCTATCTGGGAGAAGAAGGTCTGGAGCAAGGCATCCGCGTGAAGACCAGCTCCTTCACTCGCCACCACGTGAATATCACCATGTGCAAAGCCAAGGCCAACGGCAATTACATGAACTCCATCCTGGCTAACAACGAAGCCACGGCTGACGGTTACGACGAAGCGCTGCTGCTGGACGTAGATGGCTTCGTAGCCGAAGGCTCTGGCGAGAACATCTTCATTATCCGCAAGGGCAAGCTGTACACCCCGGACCTGACCTCCGCACTGGAAGGCATCACCCGCGATACCGTGGTGCAGATTGCCGGCGAAATGGGTCTGCAAGTGATCGAGAAGCGCATTACCCGTGACGAAGTCTACACCGCCGACGAAGCCTTCTTCACTGGCACCGCCGCCGAAGTGACACCGATTCGCGAACTGGATCGCCGTAGCATTGGTGAAGGCAAACGCGGCCCGATTACCGCTGAAATCCAGAAGCGCTACTTCGATTGCGTAAAGGGTCTCGACAGCAGCAAACAAAACTGGCTGACCTACGTCGGCTGATCACGACACCCGGCGGCCCCGGCCGCCGATTATCGACCACACCGAAAGCAAGCTAAGCATGGCTGAACTGAAAGAAAACACCGCCCGCGTCATCGAAGTTACCGCCAAGGACCTGCCGCTGCACTGCCCGACGCCAGATCAGGTGAAATGGAACTCCCACCCGCGCGTGTACCTGCCCATCCTCAAGAATGGCGGTGAGGCGCTGTGCCCATACTGTGGCACACAGTACAAATTTACCGGCCCGCTGCCGCATGGCCACCACTAAGCCATTCACTCAATCGCCTGACTCAAAGGTGTAGCCTTGCTGCACCTTTTTTGCTTCTGTACATGATCAAGAAAATCCTGGTGATCGGCCCCTCCTGGGTTGGTGACAGTGTTATGGCGCAGCCACTTTATCGCCGCCTGCACGAACGCCACCCCGGCCTGGAGCTGCACGTATTTGCCCCGGCCTGGACACTGCCGCTGCTCTCGCGCATGCCGGAAGTGGCCAAAGCCCACCTCAACCCGTTTGGTCACGGCCAACTGCGGCTGAAAGAGCGCTGGAAAGTCGCCCGCCAGCTGCGCACAGAGCGTTTTGACCAGGTGGTGGTGCTACCCAACTCGCTGAAAGCAGCGCTTATCCCGTTTCTGAGCGGCATCCCGCTGCGTACCGGCTTTACCGGTGAACTACGCTATGGCCTGCTCAACGACACCCGCGACTTGAACGAACAAGAGCTGCCCACCATGGTGGAGCGCTTCTGCGCACTGGCCGAGGCACCGGGTCAGCCAGTGCCGCGACCGATTCCGCACCCCAGCCTGTCCTCGCGCCGAGAGCAGCAACAGGAAACCGCGCGCAAACTCGGCATCGACTTGCAGCAGCCGCTGATCGCCATGTGCCCCGGCGCAGAGTACGGCCCGGCCAAACGCTGGCCGGCACGTCACTTTGCCGAGCTGGCACGCCGCTATCGCGCTGCCGGCTATCAGGTCTGCCTGTTTGGTTCCGGCAAGGACAAGGAAATCGGCGAGGAAATCGCCAGCCTGTCGCAAGGTGCTGCGGCCAACCTTTGCGGCAAGACTGGCCTGGAAGAAGCCATCGACCTGATCGGCCTGGCCAAGCTGGCAGTCTGCAATGATTCGGGGCTGATGCATGTAGCTGCGGCGCTGGATGTGCCGCTGGTCGGCATTTACGGCTCGTCCAGCCCCGACTTCACCCCGCCGCTGAGCAACAAGTCGGTGATCGTATCGCTGAACATGGATTGCAGCCCATGCTTCGAGCGCAACTGTCCATACAAGCACACGCTCTGCCTGGAAAACCTGCATCCGGCACAGGTCTGGCAAGCGGCGGACGGCCTGCTGCAGCAGACGACCCCACCAGCAACCTTATCGCAAGAATAAAATCATGAAGCGCAACGAACTGCCCGCCACCCCGGAAGAAAACAGCCGCCGCATGGAACTGGTGCGCGCCGCCGCCCGCCTGTTTCGCGACCAGGGCTATGAGCGCACTACCGTGCGCGACCTGGGCAATGCGGTCGGCCTGCAATCGGGCAGCCTGTTCTATCACTTCCGCACCAAGGAAGAGATTCTGGTAGCCGTGATGGCGCTGGGCATCACGGCTACCACGGAGCAACTGGCGAGTGCGCTGGCTGGCGCCAAGGATACCCGCAGCAAGTTGGCCGCCTTGTTTCATGTTCATCTGCATTCGCTGCTGGGTGACAACCAGGCAGCGCTAGAAGTTATGCTGTACGAATGGCGCAGCGTTTCCGCCGCAGCCAAACCCGGGCTGATCGTGCTGCGGGACCGCTATGAAGCGCTGTGGCAGCAAGTCCTAGATCAGGCAGCCAGCGAGGGCCTGGTCAAACAGGACACCCGGCTGCTGCGCCGCACCCTGCTGGGTAGTCTGCACTGGACCGTGCAATGGTATCGCAACGACGGCGAACTCAGCGTAGCCCAGTTGGCCGAGCGTATGCTGGCACTGGTCATACAGGAAAACTGACTTGCCAACCGCTGGTGCGTGCTCTTGAATGAATAGGGTTTTGGAGGGTTCATAAATGGCAGCACGCCGGCTACGCAAGCACGCTTGGGCAGTACTGGGCTACCTCAGCCTGGGCTTGGGACTGCTCGGCGCAGTAACGCCGCTGTTGCCGACTACCGTGTTCATCCTGATGGCCGCTGCCTGCTTTACCCGCAGTCATCCGCAGTTGGAGCAGCGCCTGCTGCAGCACCCTGTCTTTGGTCATGTCATTCATGATTGGCGCGAGCATCACGGCATGCGCCGTAGCACCAAGCGGCTTGCGCTGAGCAGTATGCTGCTTTCGTTTGGCATCAGCATCATGCTCTGCGCACACCTGCCCTATGTGCAGGCCATGCTGGCCTTATTGTGGCTGAGCCTGAGCGCTTGGATAGTACACTTGCCCACCCTGCCCGCCGGACAGCCAAGGCCGCCAATGACTGCACCGCAGTGTACGCTACGCAAACTGACCACACCGTCCGAGGAATATCAAGATGGCCGCCATTAACAGCAATTACAGCGCTAGCAGTGCAAGTGATGTTGGTCGCAGCCTCCAGCTGGACCGACAGCAACAGGAGCGCCAACGCTTGCAAAGCGACCAGGCGGCCACCGAATCGGCGCGGCAAGCCAATGTACGCCAGAACGACACGGTACAAACCGCTCAGGCCGTGCGTGAAAGCGAGTCGGCTGCCGCCGTTCGCAATGGCACCAGCAGCCAGGGCCCCCGGCAACTGGAAGACAGCCTCCAAGCACAACTGGTGAATGCCCGCAGCGCCACTCAAGCCAGCACGGTGAGCAGCACCTCGTCCAGCCAGCAAAGCAATGACAAACCAAGCGGTGAAGGCAACCGCAGTAGCGACACCCAGACCGGCGATCGTCAGGCCACAACTCCGCCGGTCCAGCAGCAAGATACCAGCCGCGCGGAACTCAATGCCTACAGCCAGCAAGCTGCCGTGGCGCAGTATCAAAGCAGCCAGTCGCTACTGCAGGACGCCGGTCCGAGTAGCACGGTACGCACCAGCGCCTAAACGGGACCTATGCCCAGGCGTCGATACCCTGCCCCAGATTAGGCGGATTTTCCCGCATGACAATCTCCTGCGCCGGCACACCTTGCAGTAGCGCGATTACCGCAGCTTCATCTGCTTGCTGCGCCTGCTTTAACGCATAGACACCTGCCGCCGCCCTAACCCCTTCTGCTGCGCTGCCATTGATTTCCATCGCCACGCCCCCATTAGTGCAAAACTATCTCGTCATTAGCAACGCTTAATCAGCTTGCCCACCACATTATTGCTAAAATAGCGCCAATTCACCGACGCACAGGAAAACGAACATGAGCCAAACTCGTCACTGCCCGCTGTTGATCCTGGGTTCCGGCCCGGCCGGTTACACCGCAGCCGTTTACGCCGCACGCGCCAACCTCAAGCCGGTGCTGATCACCGGCATGGCCCAGGGCGGCCAGCTGA
>CAMLGD010000037.1 GCA_946479405.1 uncultured Vogesella sp. | reverse complement strand
TGCGCGGGGAGCCCAACGTCTACGCGCTGCACTCCACCAACGGCCGCTGGGACATCGTTACCGAACTGCGCGCCGATACGCTGGAACAGTTCGACCGGGTGCTTGGGCGCATCCGGCTGATACCTGGAATTGCTGCCACGGAAACCAGCATTCTGTTGTCTACACACAAAGTGTAAGGGGCTTAGTTGTACCGATCAGATAAAAACTGGCAGCCCCTATTGGTCGCGTGCTAGTCCATTTGGTTCAGGGGTCGCAATATGGCAGTGATGACAGGCACCGTTTCTGCCTCTCCACGACCTTGTGCCCAGCATGCGCCGAAGTGGGAATTGCTGAGATGACGCCGTGGCAGAGTCCTTCTGCAGCAGTCTGAAGTAGGAGCGTATCCGCAAGCGGATTTGCAAAACCTACGACTTGGCATGTCAGATGTATTCGATTACATCGGAGCTTTTTACAATTGAACCCGCCGCCACAGTCACTTGGGCGGCATCAGTCCCGAGGCCTATGAGCAGGCCTCGGCGTAAGGCGGGAGTTTGTCTACTGCACCCGGGACAGTCCAATTTGCTCGTGTAGCTCTGCATATGCGAGGGCAAAACCCCAATGAGCTTCTTGCAGAAGCACAACTGATGGGAAGCCGGTAGACATGCTCACCAGCATTCTCGAGTTCGGTCACTACCGCCTCCGCATGCTGGGCAAGTTCAGCCCAGCTGCTCATCTTGCATGTCGTGCTTTCTAGGCGTTGCGATCCGGACTGCATGTATAAAACAAGCTGAGCCGTGAAGCGTCACGACGATCGCGGTAAGTCATCTCAACACCGCATTGCTGCAGTAGCCATGTGCCCATCGGCGAAAATGTCCAATCGCACCTGTCAAGCGGGTACTTTCCCGCAGTACCAGAAAATAGCCGCGCTCAGTCGTAACCGGCGCATCCGCCAGACTGAGCAGTTGCCCACCCGCCAGCAAGTCCGCCACCAGGGGCAGCCATCCCAAGGCGATGCCCTGGCCACCCATCGCCGCCTGAATGACCAACGGGTAGTTGTTGAACGTCAGGTCATGGCCGGCATGATGCTCTGGCAACTGTGCCTGCCGAAACCAGTCCGGCCAATCCATCCAGCGCGCCGTAGCGGGGCGCTCCAGATGCAGCAGGGGTACGTCGGCCCAGGGTACGGTTTCCTTCTGCCATCCCGTGGCGGCCAGAAATCCCGGGCTGCATACGGGCAGCACGCGCTCCGGCAGCAGCTTTTCGGCGACGCACCCGGGCCAGTGCCCCTCGCCAAACACAATGGCGATATCGATGACCTCGTCGCGCAGGTCGATTGCCTGTTGCGACGTGATGATCCGGACCTCCAGTTCCGGCATTTCCTTCCTTAGCGCATTCAGTCGCGGCATCAACCAGTAGGTAGCGAAGCCGAAATCGGTGGCCAGGGTCAGCAGCGGCTGACGTCGGCGCGCCAGGATCTCCTCCGTGACTTCGCCTATCACCCCCAACCCCTGACGTACCGCCTCGAACAGCCGGGCGCCGTCCACCGTCAGGCTTACCCCGCGATGACGCCGTGTGAACAAGGGCACGCCGAGTTCGCTCTCCAGCTGCCCAACCCGCAGGCTGACAGCAGGCTGGGTGCTGCCCAGCTCTGCTGCGGCAGCGGTGAAGTTGAGGTGGCGCGCGGCAGCCTCAAAACAGACCAAGGCGTGCAGGGCGGGTAATCTGGAAGGATTTGCCATATCTATTTCTTATGTCTGCATATCAATTTTCAGCGTTCACACGCCTATTTTTACAAGCTACATTGTTTTTGAACATAAGCCAAACCAATGACTAGAGGGCGAGTCATGAGCAAGAAACCCAATATTCTAATCCTGATGGCTGACCAGCTGACGCCGGGTGCGCTGGCCGCCTATGGCAATACAGTCTGCAAGACACCGCACATCGACAAGCTAGCGGATGGCGGCGTGGTATTCGATGCGGCGTATACCAATAGCCCGCTGTGCGCCCCGGCACGCTACGTGTTCATGTCCGGCAAATTGCCTTCGCGCATCCGTGGTTACGACAATGCGTCGGAGTTGCCATCAGAGGTGCTGACATTCGGCCACTACCTGCGCCATGCCGGCTACCACACCATCCTCTCCGGCAAAATGCACTTCTGCGGCGCCGATCAGCTGCATGGTTTCGAAGAACGTCTCACCACCGATATCTACCCAGCCGATTTTGGCTGGACACCGGACTGGACCCAGCCGGGCGAGCGCCCCAGCTGGTACCACAATATGAGCTCGGTAATCGATGCGGGTGTCTGCGTGCGTACCAACCAGCTCGATTTCGATGAGGAGGTGGTGTTTGCTGCACGGCAGAAGCTGTTCGACATCGCGCGTGGCAATGACGAGCGACCGTTCTGCATGGTGGTGTCGCTAACCCACCCGCACGACCCGTATGCGATTCCACAGCACTACTGGGATCGCTATCAGCATCAGGATATCGACATGCCCAAGGTCTCCGCCGATGAGGTGGCGGCCGATCCGCACAGCCTGCGGCTGCGCCATGTCAGCGATATGGACCGCACGCCGGTTACCGAGGCGCAGGTACGCAATGCCCGGCATGCCTATTACGGCGCGGTGTCTTTCGTGGACGACCAGGTTGGCGCGGTGCTGGATGCCTTGCAGCAAACCGGCCAGGCAGACAACACCATCATCCTGCTGCTGGCGGATCACGGCGACATGCTGGGAGAGCGCGGGCTCTGGTACAAGATGAATTACTTCGAGGGCGCCGCCCGTGTGCCGCTGATCGTGCATGCACCCTCCCGCTTCCGCGCTGACCGCATCGGCGCCGCAGTGTCGCTGGCCGACATTCTGCCCACCCTGGTGGATCTGGCGCATGACGGTGCTAGCCCCGACTACCCGGAAAGCATCGATGGGCGCAGCCTGTGGCCGCATCTCACCGGACAGGGCGGGCACGATGAAGTCATCGGCGAGTACCTGGGAGAAGGCGCGCTTGCCCCCTTACTGATGATCCGCCGCAGCAACTTCAAATTCGTCCACAGCCCAGTCGACCCCGACCAACTGTACGACCTGCATGCGGACCCGCAAGAGCGCAACAACCTGGCCGCGGAGCCTGCCCAGGCCGATAGGGTACATGCGTTGCGGCAGGAAATTGCCGAGCGCTGGAATCTGCCGCTACTGCAGCAGGATGTACTGGCCAGCCAGCAGCGCCGACAGTTTCACTATGCCGCGCAGACCATGGGGCAGCGCAAGTCCTGGGACTTCCAGCCATTTCAGGACGCCAGCCAGAAATACATGCGCAACCACATCGAACTCGACACGCTGGAAGCCATGGCACGTTTCCCCAAGGTTTATGGACACGGTGGCTGAGCCCATCGCCGACACAAAGGAGCAGGTAATCATGCGTCACCCACTCACGTTCACCCTGTCATTTGCCTTATTCGCGCTGGCCGCTAGTCATGCGGCCGGTGCCACTGATCCGGAGTCTTGCGTAACCATCCGCATGCCAGAACCTGGCTGGGCGGATATCTCCGCCACCAACGCGATGGCCGGCTTCGTGCTGGATGCGCTGGGCTATCGTCAGAAAGTCGATACGCTGTCGGTCCCCATCATCTATCGCGGCTTGCAGATGGGACAGGCCGATGTGTTTCTCGGGAACTGGATGCCCGCACAGAAGCCGATGGTCGAAGGCCTCATCAAGGACGGCTCGATCGAGTCCGTGCAAAGCAATCTCGACCAGGCCAAATTCACCCTGGCGGTCCCGGCGTATGTCGCAGCGGCAGGGGTCACGAGCTTCGCCGACCTGCAAAAATACGCTGACAAGTTTGGGCGTCGGATTTACGGCATCGAAGCAGGAGCCCCAGCCAACCGCAATATCCAGAACATGATAAAAGCCAAGGATTTCAGCCTGGGGGACTGGCAGCTTATCGAGTCCAGCGAGGCCGGCATGCTGAGCCAGGTCACCCGCAAGGTGGCCGCCAAGGACTTCGTTGTGTTCCTGGCCTGGGAACCGCATGCCATGAACACCAAGTTCAAGCTCAATTATCTTGCGGGGGGTGACACTTACTTTGGTCCAAAGTATGGCAGCGCCAGTGTGCATACTGTCACCCGCAAGGGGTTTACCAACCAGTGTCCCAATGCCGGCAAGCTGTTCGCCCAGATGAAATTCAACGTTGATCTGGAAAACCGCATCATCACCGACATCCTGGACAAGAAACAGAACCCCAAGGAGGCCGCCAGAGCCGCACTGAAGCAATCACCACAGTTGCTGGTCAGCTGGCTGAGCGGGGTACAGACCACCCTGGGCGACGATGGCCTGCTGGCCGTCAAGAAAGCACTGCAGCTCAAGTAAGCCGTCATGTATCTGCATCCTGCCACCTTGCGTAGATTGTCGCTGCTGCTGGCCGCGGCGATCACCGGTTGCCTAGGGGCCCTGGCCACTCACGGGTTTCGCCTGCTGCTGGATGGGGCAAGCCACTGGTGGTTTGGTGGCAGCGGCAGCCCGGTGCTGGTGGCCGGTGCGCTTTCCCCGGCGTTACGGCTGCTGACGCCCATCCTTGGCGGCATTGTGGCGGGCTGGCTACTGCAGCAGCTGCCTCCAGTACCCCAGCATGCGTCCGACTACATGGAAAGTATCACGCTGGGCAACGGCCGTTTGTCGCTGCGTGCCACACTGCTGCGTGCCGCATCGTCGGCGGCATCTATCATCTCCGGCAGCTCAATCGGCCGCGAAGGCTCAATGATCCAGTTGGCCGCCTTGATGGGAAGCTTGGCTGGCCAGCTCGCACAACTGAGCTCCGCCCACCGCCGCCTGTTACTGGCATGCGGTGCGGCTGCCGGTGTCAGCGCTGCCTATAACACACCAATTTCCGGCGCCCTATTTGTCGGGGAAATCATTGTCCGCTCCATCGCCATCGAAACACTCGGGCCCCTACTGTTGGCAGCAGCCTGCGCGCAGCTGGTCAGTGCCAGTCTGTTTGACGATGCGGCCATATATCAATTGCCACCGCTGGCATTGCATAGTGGCACCGCCTGGCTATGGTTTGGTGGCTTGGGGCTGATGGCCGGCTTGTTGTTGCCGTGCTTTCAGCGACTGTTGCAGTGGAGCAAGGTCTTATTCGGCTGCTGGCCGCTACCGCTGTGGCTGAAGCTGGGAGCCGGCGGCGCGGTGGTCGGCGGGCTGTCCCTGCTGACTCCCCATGTATGGGGCAATGGCTACAGCAGCATTGATCAGCTATTGCACGCCCCATGGCCCGTCGGTGTGTTGCTGGGGGTGCTGGTCTGCAAGCTCGTGGCCACTGCGGCCGCCACAGGCTCGGGGGCCGTTGGCGGTATATTCACTCCGACCTTGTTTGTCGGTGCTGTATTGGGGGCCGTGTGTGGCCTGGCGGTACAGGCGCTAACGGGGCAGGCCGCCGGCCCGTTGTGGATAGTGGCCGGCATGGGGGCTTTTCTGGCAGGTGCCACCCAGGCGCCGTTGATGGCCATCATCATGCTATTTGAAATGACCCGCACCCCCGGTGTTACCGTACCGTTGATGCTGGCTGTGGCCACGGCACATCTGACCGTCCGCATGCTTGGTTGCCGCTCGATTTATGCTCATGCCCTGCCCGAGGAGGAGAGTGTGCAAAAATCTGTGTTGCAAGTCATGCAGCAGGACACACCACATCTGTGCTATCCCGCCAGTCTGAAGCAGTTGGCAGATACCTTTGCCGAATGGCGCTGGCAGCATGTTTACATCACCCACCCCACGCATGGCTTCATGGGCGCGGTGCCGATTCATGATTTTTATCGACTCCAGCAGCAGGGAGTCAACCTGGATAGCACCATCCCCGATGCCATAATTCGACGGGATTTCCCGAGAGTCAGTGCCAGGATGAGCCTGGCCGAAAGCCTGGAGCTGATGCTTGCACATCATGGCGAGCGCCTACCAGTTATTGGGGATGATGGGGCGCTATTAGGGCATTTGAGAAAGAATGACCTGTTGAAACTGTTGGGAAACCGCTGGCAATTCTTGTAGTGCAGTCAGCCCGCCATATTGCATTTGGCTGAAATTCTGTGTCAGCCAGTACTAGCGATATTGTGCTTTACAGCCTGCCGCGGATGCTTGGCCTACATTAGTAGCAATAACAATAAGATAAGGCGGCTTTCCTTCAGAAAGCAGTCTAGATATCTGCAAAATCGGGATGGCCGCTCTGGCCGAACTACAGACAGCTAATTGGCCCTGATAATTTCCTCCCAGCAGGTCGTCCAGCGTGGCGACCTCTTTTCTTGCCGCATGGCCCGGTCTTTTTTTACGCCTTCACTGCCCAAGCGTAGTGTGGCCCGCCCATATTCCCGATTGATGTGGTCCATCACCGACATCAGCAGTGCGCGTCTCGGGTCGGGCAGGGGAGAGAACAAGTCATGCTGCTCTTGTCCAGCAGGGGTAATGTCCATCAGTGCAATGCCGGCCTTCTTGTAGCGGTAGCCAGGACGATAGAGCTGCTGTAGCACCGCCAGGGCCGCTTGAGTGATGGCGGCACTATCTGCAGAGGGGTGAATCAGCGGCACCACCTGCCAGCCGCTGTATTGCGCATCTTGCTGCCGGAATCGATTCGTGGTGATGTGAACGGCGACCAGGCGAGCCTCGCTACGTTGCATCCGCATTTTTTCGGCGGCACGACAGGCGTGATGCGTCAGACTGTTGGTGAGGGTATCTAGATCGCTCACCAGGTGGCCAAAGCTGCGACTGGCAATGATCTGCTGCTTGTTTGGGCTGACCTCTTCCATGGTGAGGCAACTCACCCCGTTCAGCTCAGCGACCGTTCGCTCGACCACCACATTGAACTGACGGCGAATGGCCTTCTCGTCTGCGTGCTTCAAATCCAGTGCGGAATAAATCCCCATGCTGGCTAACTTCTTCGACAGTTGGCGGCCAATACCCCACACTTCGCCCACATCAATGCGTGCCATCAGCTTGTCTTGCCATTCAGGTGTCAGCCAGTCCCAGGCAAAGACCCCCTGGGCTTTGGGGAACACCTTGCCGACATGGTTGGCCAGTTTGGCCAATGTCTTGCTTGCTCCGATACCGACGCAGGTCGGTATCCCCACCCGGCGCAAGACGTCTGCGCGCAAACACGAGGCATGTGCCCGCAGATTGGGAATGCCTTCTACGGAGATGAATGACTCATCGATGCTGTATACCTCCTGCTCGATGCCCCATTCAGCGATCACCCGCATCATTCGTGAAGACATATCGCCATACAGCGCATAGTTTGAGCTGAACACCGCGACGCCATGTCGTTCACACAGCTGGCGGATCTCGAAGTAGGGCACAAATCCCTTGATGCCCAGGGCTTTGGCTTCGGCACTACGTGCTACCACGCAACCGTCATTGTTGCTGAGGACGACGATGGGTTGGTCGATCAGATCTGGCCGGAACACCCGCTCACAGCTGGCGTAAAAGCTGTTGCCATCAACCAGTGCAAAAAGCGACATGACACGGCAACCTACAAAAAAGACTTAACACAGCCCGTCACGACCCCCCAGATCTGCAGTTCCTGCCCAGGCTGTAACTGGATTGGCGGATAGGCTGGATTCTCCGGGTGAAGACACACGCCGGCGGCTTGCTTCTGTAGTCGTTTGACCGTGAACTCGCCATCCACGATGGCCAGCACGATGTGGCCATTGGCCGGCTCGATGCCGCGATCCACCACCAGCACATCCCCACTGCCAATGCCTGCACCGATCATGCTGTCACCACTGACACGTACCATGAAGGTCGCTACCGGATCGTGAATCAGCAAATCATTGAGATCCAGTCGGGTCTCAAGATAGTCGTCAGCAGGAGAGGGAAAGCCTGCCGGGACCGTGGCGCCATACACCGGGAGAGGCTGTCGTGGCGGCTGCAGGGAAGGGGAAAACAACGCGGTGATCATGGGTGAGCTCCTTGGTTTGTTTGATTATGTACGAAATCAAAATTAACACCAAGCCCCCTGAAACTAAACTTCTGCCATGTGTGTAAACTTCATTCCACCCACCCGTTAGCAACTGGCGCAGTACTTTCTTGTCGATCCGCCCGAGGAAGACTGGAAGCCCGATATCTGGCAGGACTATCGAGTGCCGTTACTCATCTATACCGGTGAGGTGCCCTTTGCCTTCATGGGGTCATACGGCTTCATCCCGAAACCCCATCTGCTACCAGGCAAGCGTTTCACTACCCTGAACGCCCGTGCCGAGACGGTCGGGCAACTGCATAGCGACAAATCGGTGTGGCATCACGGACAGCTATGCCTGGTGCCGATGCAAGCCTTTGTCGAACCGAGCTACGAAAGTGGGAAGAATGTCTGGACCAGAATCGGTCTGGCGTCTGGTGAACCCTTTGCCGTGGCCGGGATGTGGCGCGGCTGGCAGGGGCAGGATGGGGCTGCCAGCTACAGCTTCACGCAGTTGGCCATCAATGCGGATGAGCACCATTGATGCGACGCATGCACAAACCCGGAGAAGAGAAGCGTAGCCTGGTTATCATTCCACCGGCACACTACGCAGACTGGCTGTGTTGTCGTAACCCGGAAGTGGCCAGGACATACTTGCGAAACTTTCCTACTGAACTAATGGTTGCGCTGCCGGGGGCGTCGCACTGACCGAGTTATGTGGCGAAAACGTGCCAAATTCACTAGGAACACAATGGCTACCAGGTTTGGCTACCAGATTATCGATGCAAAGAAAAAAGCCCTGAAAAATCAGGGCTTTGCTTGGGCGGCGGCGTCTACAGAATAACGATTGTAATATATTGACTTTAATAACTAATTTTGATTTTGCATTCTACAAATACCGACAAAAATACCGTCGCGCAACTTCAGCTAGGACGACACCGATCCGATCAACAACCTTACGTTATCTTACGGTCTATGCTGGATTGCCATGAGGGGATGCAGTTCTCTGCCCGCCTCGGAGTTGTCTCGTAAATGTCTCAGATGGAATTCGCCACTAAGTTTTGCGCAGTAACTGTCCCTCTGTGTTTCCTGTGACGCCCGTGGTCAGTGCTTGAAGTCCAGGTAACGGTAAGTCACGGTTTATGGCAGCCAGCTTCTGGTATCGCCTTAACTTGCCCGCAGGTGCAAGTGCCGTTTCCTCGTCTTCGCCAATCCAATGCCGTCAATGGCAAGCGACCTAAATCTGGTCATAACGCAGGGCATCATGGCATCTGGAGGTGAGGATGGTGAGCGAGTGACCAACGGGTGCTAACTTAACGGATGTAACGTTATGTCACGGTGTTTCACACACAACCAAGTATGCAAGCATGGCAATTTCATGCCAGCCATAACACAACTCATTCTTTGCTCGGGCTAATCACGGTATCGCACAGGAATTTCGTCATCCAGTGCCCTGAGTGCACTCCAAGGAGTAGGGGGGGCCATCAGGCGTATTTCGCTTTCCCCCAGTGAAAATTCCGCATGATTTCTTACCAAAGCCCTGGTCTGTCGTTCGAGCGCAGCATCCAACTTTTGTGCCCAGTACCTGGTGTTTTCTCCATAAAGGTTCGATAACCAGGTTGCGAGCAAGGACTGGCCTTCATAGCGGGATAGCCCAACATTTGAGGGAGAAAACTTGCACCATAGGCTATGGATATTCCCACAGGCGCAGTCGTGTCCTTGGATGGCAGTCCGTAGCTTTTGGATTTGGAGGTTATCCCGCCGCCAATCGGTAAAGTGGCAACTTTTGTTAAAAAACCAGTAGATGGTCTGAAAACATAGCGTTATGGGTAGGAAGAAGAGTGCTAGTAACAAAAAAAATCCAATGCCCATAAACGGGTGGATGATTCCCGGCTTTCTTGCCGCGTGCCGCGCTTGTACCAACATGCTGTGTACCAGCGTGTCATCGGGTTGCGCCCGTCGATAAGCACGCCTGCGGTTTGTCTTCAGCTCCATCTGGCAATAAGCCAAAAGCAAGTCAAGGCAGATTAGCTCCTTATGCAAATCATCTCGCATGGCAACAGGTACGGTGCTTGATAAGTCTTGCAGGAGGGTATTGGATGGTTTCATTGGTACGATACTGGCAATATCTCTGACCCATGTTCAGACAGGGGAGTAGTCGATTAAGCATGCGGAAGTATTTCAGCGTTTGTACGCAACTCGACCCACCACTCCCTTACTTCGCTACACCCACTCCTCCCCCAGTGCCTCAGCCTGCTGCAGCACCAGTTGTACGGCGTCTTCGGCCTGGTCCGGCGGGTATTTGTATTTGCGCAAGATGCGCTTCACCATGATGCGCAGCTTGGCACGCACACTTTCGCGCTGCGACCAGTCCACGCTGATATTGGCGCGCAGGTTATCGGTCAGCTCGTGGGCGATTTTCTTGAGCGTCTCGTCGCCCAGTTCCAGTACGGCCGCTTCGTTATTGGCCAGCGCGTCGTAGAACTTCACTTCGTCATCGCCCAGACCAAGCCGCTCGCCACGGCGGGCGGCGTCGCGAAATTTCTTGGCCATCTCGACCAGCTCTTCCATCACCTGAGCAGTTTCGATGCTGCGGTTCTGGTAACGCTTTACCACGCTGGCCAACAGGTCGGAGAACTTCTTTTGCTGGATCACGTTGCTGGCAAACTTGCTGCGGATTTCGCCCTCCAGCAGCCGCTCCAGCAGCTCTACCGCCAGATTCTTCTCGGGCAGATTGCGTACCTCGGCCAGAAAATCATCATCCAGCAGGCCGATATTGGGCTTGTCGAGGCCGACGGCATCGAAAATATCGACGACTTCGTCGCTGACCACGGCCTGGCCGATGATCTGGCGGATGGCCAGTTCTTTTTCTTCGTCGCTGCGTTTTTTGTCCGAGAGGTCGCGTTTGGTCAGCAACACCTTCACCGCCTGCAAAAAGGCGACCTCCTCGCGTACGGCCTTGGCCTCGTCCAGCGTGCAGCACAGACTGAAGGCCTTGCTCATTTGCAGCGCGGTGTCGGCAAAGCGCTTCTTGCCGTCTTTTTGCCCCAGCACATGGTTGGCCGCACCGGCCAACAGCTTATGGCCACCCGAGGCAAAATCGCTGTAATCAAATCCGTGCAGCAGGCTGCGCAGGATGTCGAGCTTTTCTTCCAGCACCGCCCACGCTTCGGCAGCATCCACCGTCGGTTTGCCACGGCCATTGCTTGCGGTGTACTCCTTCAGCGCCGCTTTGAGTTCGTTGGCGATGCCGATGTAGTCCACCACCAGCCCGCCCTGCTTGTCCTTGAATACGCGGTTGACGCGGGCGATGGCCTGCATCAGGTTGTGACCCTTCATCGGCTTGTCCACGTACAGCGTATGCACGCAGGGCGCATCAAAGCCGGTTAGCCACATATCGCGCACAATCACCAGCTGCAACGGGTCGGCGGGGTCTTTGAAGCGTTTCTCCAGCCGCTTTTTCACCTGTTTGGGGTAAACGTGCGGGCGCAGCAGCGCCTTGTCGCTGGCCGAGCCGGTCATCACGATCTTGATGGCACCCTTCTCCGGGTCGTCGTCGTGCCAGTCCGGCCGCAAGGTGCAAATGGCATCGTACAGATGCACGCAAATGTCGCGGCTCATCGCCACCACCATGGCCTTGCCGCGCTGCGCCTGCTGGCGCTGCTCGAAGTGCGCCACCAGATCAGCCGCCACCTGTTTGATACGCGGGTCGGCGCCGACGATCTTCTCAAGCGCGGCCCATTTCGATTTCAGTTTCGACTGCTGGTCCTCTTCTTCGTCCTCGGCCAGTTCGTCCACTTCATCGTCGATAGCCGGCAGCTCGTCCTCTTTGAGTTTCAGCTTGGCCAGGCGCGATTCGTAGTAGATGGCGACGGTTGCGCCATCTTCCTTGGCCTGCTGCATATCATAGATGTGGATGTAATCGCCAAACACGGCGCGGGTGTCGCGGTCTTCGCTGGACACCGGCGTGCCGGTAAACGCGACAAAGGTGGCGTTGGGCAGTGCATCGCGCAGGTGCTGGGCGTAGCCCACCTGATAGCTGCTGGCGAGGTATTGGGCGCTGGCTTCTTGCACCACGTTGGCCGCAGCCGGTTGCTTGCGTTCGCGAAGCTTGGCTTCAAAACCATACTGGGTGCGGTGTGCCTCGTCGGCGATCACCACAATATTGTGGCGGTCGGAAAGGGTAGGGAAGCTGTCCTCATCCACATCTGGGGCAAACTTCTGGATGGTGGCAAAGATAATGCCGCCGGAAGGCCGGCCAGCCAGCTTGGCGCGCAGGTCCTGCCGGGTTTCCACCTGTACCGGCTGTTCGCGCAGCAGGTCTTGCGCCAGCGAGAACACGCCAAACAGCTGACCATCCAGATCATTACGGTCGGTAATCACCACGATGGTGGGGTTTGCCATCGCCGTTTCGCGCATCACCCGCGCGGCAAAGCAGGTCATGGTGATGCTCTTGCCGCTGCCCTGGGTGTGCCACACCACGCCGCCCTTGCCCTTGCGGCTGCCTGCCACCTCGGGGCGCGAGGCGGCCACCACCTGCCCGATAGCCGAACGCACGGCATGAAACTGGTGATAGCCGGCAATCTTCTTCACCAGCGTACCGTCGTCCTCGAACAGGACAAAAAAGCGCAGGTAATCCAGCAGATACTCTGGCGCAAACACGCCGCGGATCATGGTTTCCAGCTCATTGAACTGGCCTAACGGGTCCAGACTTACCCCGTCGATGGTGCGCCACTGCATATAGCGTTCGGCATTGCTTGATACCGAACCCATGCGTGCTTGGCTGCCATCCGAAATCACCAGAATTTCGTTGTACTGGAATACGTCGGGGATCTGTACCTTATAGGTCTGAATCTGGTCAAACGCCTTCCAGATGTCGGCGTTTTCATCGGCCGGATTTTTCAGCTCCAAGAGCACCAGCGGCAGGCCATTCACAAACAAGATGATGTCCGGCCGGCGCGAATGCTTTGGCCCTTTCAGCGTGTACTGGTTGATGGCCAGAAACTCGTTGGCACTGGCCTCATTCTCCCAGTCGATCAACTGTACAAAGTCGCCTCGTGTCTCGCCGTCTTTCTGGTATTGCACCGGCACGCCATTGACCAGTAAGCCATGAAAGTGCCGGTTGGCGGCCAACGTTGACGGGATACCCAAGTCCATCACCTGCGCCAGCGCGTCCTCTCGCGCCACCAGCGGCACGCTGGGGTTCAGCCGTGCAATGGCACTACGCAGCCGCTCGATCAGCAGCGGCTGGCGGTAATCTGTGCGCTCCGCATCGGGGCCGTCCGGCGCGATGTCGTAACCACAAACATGGCGATAGCCGGTTTCTACCAGCCAGCTGAGGGCTTCCTGTTCCAGTTGATCTTCGGTCATGGTGTCGGTGCCCGGCGTACGGGCAGGTAATCGGGTTGATCCAGGCAGATGCCGTGTAACGGCCTGCCCCTTAATGCAGCCGGCCTTTGCCTTGTGCCTGCTCCAGCAATTGCATCATCAGGGCATGGGCGGGGTCATCCTCTGGCATGCCCTCTATCTCGGCGTGCTGCAGCATGCTCTGGGCCAGCGCCTGCCGCCGCTGCGCCTTGAGCCGCTCCCGCAGCTTGGCAATGTCCGGCTCAGCCATGCCGGCAAAGTCACGCAGACAGGCACACAGCAGTTCTTCTGCCGGCTGAAAATACGCCCCGCCTTTCACGCTGCGGATGCCCTGATTCAGAAATTCGTCGAACCCGGCTGCCTCTTCGCGGTTATCCGGCAGGCAACCGTTATCGGCCACAGCATCGCGGCAACAGTGCACCACCTCGTTGATATGCGTCTGCACGCTGCGGTCGCTGCCGGCTTGAAAACGGAAGCCGCCGTGCTGGCGCAACAGCACGTCGAGCATGGCCTGGCAGGCCGCCTCATCCAGTGCACCGCTCTCCTCGGCCAGCCACCACAGATGGTTAGCCAGCCGCTCGTAAAACAGACGCAACAGCGTTTCGCCATCGCCTTTCTTCTGGCCCCAAAACACCATCGCAAAGCGCGTTTCGGCCTGCATTGCCACCAGCACGTTCTGGCGGGCAATCTTCACCGCATGCAACTGCCACACCCACGGCTGCACGTCTTCCGGCAACGGGGTGTTATCCACCCAGCTTTGTGCTACCCCTTTACGGGTAGTGCTGAGTGCCTCGGCGGCATCGTTGGTACAGCGGAACAGCAACATGCTTTATTTCCCCATTTGCCAGACCAATATCATAACGCAATGCCATGCCAAACCACGGCACTATGCAACGCGCAGAGCGGCTGTCAGTGGCAAGGACACGCTATCCGGGCACAGCAACTCATCAGCATCCAGGTCAAACGGCAGCACAAACAGCCGCAGCCGATCGTCAAATTCGAACACCGGCAACGGTGCAGTTAAGCCGCGCCAAGCCGGGTAGATCAGCGCCATATCGCCTACGCCACTCATATAGCGCTGACCATACGCAAACAGCTGGTAAAAATCGACCTGACTCAGGCCGTATTTGTTTTGCCTGTCGGCCTCGCCCAGTCGTTTCTGCCTGCCAGTCTCATTCAGTCGTTTCCACTTGGTGTCCAACACCCATTTGCGTGCGCCTTGCTCGATCAGCAAATCCGGCTCCAATCGGAACATCGATTCCCCTGCATGGGTACACAGCGCATGGCGGCTGGCCTGGGTGCTGAGACGCGCCCCCGGCAGCAGCCGACCACGCAGCCAGCGGGCAACATGGTTTTCGAACAATTTCTCCATCGGGAACAACAGGCTGATGCCGCGATACTCGCCCGCCACTGCCTTAGGCATGTGGCGGTGCAGGATCAGCTCGCACCACGGTTTGATGGGCTGGTAATGTGCCATCAGCCGGTCGTTGCGCCATGCGCGGAAGTCGGCGCTGATGTCACGGCTGGCGGGCAGCTCGTGCAGCATACCGGCCAGCTCGTGCGCGAGGCGCCAGTTGTCGGCGTCCTGCGCCGTCTTGCACACCAGTGTCAGCGCGCTATGCAGGAGGCGGTTTTCTGGGCGATCGGGCAGGAACACATCGTGGCGGATCTGGAAGCAATGCTGCCGCCCCGGTGGCTGACGCATCTGCTTCACCACATCCAGCTGGCCGCGCAAGAAGCGCTGCTCTTCTTCGATGCGCTGGTAATCAAAGCGCAGGCCGCGCTTAAGCAGGTGTTCCAACGACCGCAAAAACTGCCGCATCACCCATTCGGACAGCGAGGTATCAAACAGCTGCAAGCCGGCCTCGTCCACCTCGCGCGATGTCAGATCCAGCGAACTGGCAATCAGCTTGCACAGCAGCTGGGGTGAAGACGGCTCGCAATCGCCCTCGTCGTGATGCTTGGGTAGAATCTCGATGATCTGCCCGCACGGGCTTTCCAGCACGCCGACGTGGCTATCCAGCCGCAGCCACTGCCGGCCATCCAGCTGCAACAACTGCGCGCCGCTGCGGCGAAAGCCAGCCGCCAGATCGCACAGCCAGTCAAACGCCGACTGGCTGATCTGCGCCTTATCCAGCGAGGGCTGCGCTACGTGGCTGGTGGTCAGCCGCGCATATTCGCGCACCACAATACGTGCTGGTTTCAAGCGCTGGCCTCTTCAGCGGCAGGCTGCTCGGAGGCAATCTGTCCAAAGTTGGCCACAATGTCGCGATACGCCACCGGGTTATCAAACGCATCGGGGTTCAGCTTCCACTTCGTCGTTTGGCGCAGCTTGTTGTGTGCGCTGCCAAACAGCGCGGACAGATTCAACGCCTTGTCCTCGACAATGAAGGCCGCGCTATCCGGCTTGCTCTGATCGTTCAGCACCCAGCGGATACGCTCCCAGTCCTCGAAGAAATACTCCTGCAGCAGCGGTAGAATCGCCTGCCGGAAAATCGCGGCCAACCTTGCCAGCGTCGGCTCTTTTTGCAAAGGCATAAAGTAGGCGTGACCGAGAGTATGGTCACGATCCAGCAGCACCGTGATGCGCTGGTTCATCACCCGCAGCATCTGGCCGATGTGGATGCCGTCCACCTCCACTGTGTCCAGCAGCTCCGGGCGTGGCGGCATTTCGGTAAAGCTGAAACGGCGACGCAGCGCCAGATCCAGCCCCGCCAGCGAACGGTCGGCGGTGTTCATGGTGCCGATCAGGTAGACATTGTCAGGTACGCTAAAAGGCTCTTTGGAGTACGGCAGCGTTACCGATAGTGCTTCGCTGGCACCGGCACGCTTGGAGGGCTCAATCAGCGTGATCAACTCGCCAAAAATGCGCGAGATATTGCCGCGGTTGATTTCGTCGATGATAAGAACCCGAGCATTCACCTGATCACGCTTATCCTGAGTGACATCTCCAGCCTGGCAAAGCTGCTCAACCAAGGGGGCGAGGATATTCGGATAGCCATTCACTAAGAACGGCTCTAACTGAGAGTTGGCCAACTTATTCATTGCCGATTTTTGGCGAATATCCTCAATGGTAATCTTGCCAGCTTGTACCGCCTCGGCCAGTTCCCGCAAAAAATTCATGGACAATGGGAGTAGGTTCCCATTTGGCTTACTTATCTCCAGCAGATCATCCGTCGCTCTAACTACTCGATAATCACGCCCAAATAACTGGCCAACATGGTATTGGCTTGCCATGCGAGAGGATGACGAAGCACCAAGCAATGCTTCCAATTTCTTCTTATCCAAGGCAGGGCTACGCAGTTCATAAAGCGTCATCTGGCTGAACTGACTATTGAGCAACTCTGTCCGTGGCAAGGAAGGGGTGTATTGACGTAGCCACCTCACTAGGCGCATCTGAGCATAGCTATCGTCGTAATCAGGGTGCGGCTTATAAGCGTAGTCGCCGGTTATCTCGCCAATAGCACGGAATTTGAAGTTGCCATCACTCACCACCACCAAGTCGCCAATCTGCATCCGTGTGACAAAAGTGGTCACACTCGTCAGGTTGTAGTCCGTATTCTCCGCAATGGTTTGCCCGGCCGACGCATAGCGTTGAAGAACATCATCACGGCTTTTGCAGCCATTAAAGTCGATGGACTTGCCATAACCGAGCAGAACATAACCACCCTGCAGACACTCATCAAAGATGCCGGCATCACTACCCTGGGTATTGCCAAGCGACATCTTCCAGATCCGTCTGCCAGCCAAATCTACGGGTGCCGGCGCTTGCTGCGTCACTTTTACACTGGCGCTCTCACACAAGCTCTTGAATACCCCATCCACCACTTCATAGCGAATCTGCCCTGTGGTCTCGTCGGTCTCCGCCCGCAAGCCTTCGACAAAATCCTCGTAGCTAAAGCTCTGGTGAAAAGTGACAAAACGCACTCGTTGTTCGGCGCGTAGCTCATCAAAGCGCGCTTTCAATACTGCACGTGCGGCCAACCTTTCTTCCAGCGTCACCGCGTCATCTACATCAACCTGCTTGTAGGCAGCGGCAGCAGCAGGGTCGAGAATTTGCAAGGCTGTGTAGATGGTTTCGTAGGTTTTGCCAGTGCCCGGCGGACCGTAGAGAATCTGGTTTAATTGCTTCGACATAGTGTCTTTCTCTTCATCTGCACCAACCATGACATAAGGTGACTCTGCTTGCCCAGCAATTCCATTTCGGAACCAGTGATCAATTTCCGGATGTGTCGCCTCGATAAACTGCACCATGACATCAGCCATCTCACTGGCGCTAACATCGGCAGGAAACGACAACCACATACTGCAGCCTGACATCCATGTACTGGAAAACTCGACCTTATAACCGGCAACCCAACCCACGCCATTACGCAGCGCCAGTAACTGGTCATTAAGACCACTCCAGTGTTCAATGTGGAATTCGGCCCTGAAGCTTGATTTCATCCGGCGAAACTCATAGTGGATGTTTGCCCCGTCATGTTCCCAACCGTTAACTTCGATCCAAAAATAACGGGATTTCAATGGCAAGACACTGCAATAAACCGGAGAAACCAGCACAAAAGCATTGTGTATTTCTTCTAGTGAAGTTACCTGTGGAAGAGGCTGCATTAACGTGGACTCGCGTAGTAAGGGGGTCTAAAGTTTGCCCGAGCAATCGTCGGTGGACTGCGCAAAGGCTTCAAGACAAACGTTGCTGGTGATTAAATATCTCGCGGCATCCAACGTTGACCGCAGCGGCGTGACAGGGGCGAAGTAGCGTACTCATACGCCTGCCTTGGCCAAGGCCGCCTCGGCGTCCGGCAGGCGCAGCTGCCCGGAGATCAGGCGCGGCAACAAGGTGTCGCGTAGGGTGGCGAGGGTTTGGGCTTGTTGGTGATTCTTTGAAATTTTGGTCAGCAACTCGGCTGCTACTGAGTTAAAAGCCTCAAGCACCGCCAACGGTGGGCAAACACAAGACAGGTTTGCCACCACTTCCGGTCTTACTGCCGGATATGCGCCACCATCTGCGATGTGAGTTAAGTAATCAATACTGCTGCCGTTGGTTGCCACCAAGTAAACGAATGCCGTGTTTCTTTGATGTTTTGGCCTGAGTACGGCAAACCCTGTACTACCCGTCAGGTTGCTGGCGGCATCCTGAATAAAGGCGAAAGACCGGTTACCAGGGCGAACCGTGCCGACAATCGTATCGCCTTCTCGCAGCACTCGCCTTGCACGACTGGGCGCAGCATCAAATTCAAACTCGGCAATATCGGCAATAACATTGTCTTTTGCATTGGCCAAGTCGATGTACGCTACGGTTTCTGGATGTTTCTTGGCAGTCCATGACTCGGGATTGAGGTCGGCAAAATCGGCGATCGTGGCAACGCCCCACCCCTCCGGCACCGGCCCTTGCGGGGTGTCGGTGAAAGTGAACGGGAATAGGGCTTGCAGATCGGCGGGGAGCGTAGCAGCGCGGGTACCGGCGTTGGCGTGGACAGGGTCGAAATCGACAAGCCACGATTTGAACAGTGCCTGCGCCATCGCCTCCAGCGTGGCGTTGGTTTCGCGCAGTAGGGCAATGCGCTCAGACAGCGTGAAGTAGAAGTCACCAATTACACGCTGTGCGTCGCGGCTCGGTACAGGAATATTGAGTTTACTGAAGTCCCCTTTCTTGAAGTGGGGGATCATGGTTCCGACGTGCATGTTGTCGATCTGCGTTTGCACCACAGACGACCGGAGTGCGGCGAAAAGATATTTGGAGTAGATTTTCTCAGGGTTGGCACGCACGGAAACCATATCCTGAGCAATACAAAAATCTACAGGGTCTGGCACCCAATTGGTTCGTCCGGGGCTTCCTTTGCAAACAAATAAAATATCCCCCGGCATAGGGTGGCCGCGAAACCAACTGCGATATGTCTCATCAGAAACATATCTGGTCGTGTCGTAACGTGGATATAAACTACTGGAATCAATGCAGTTAGTGGCAATCAAAGGTATGCCTGTATCTCCAACTGGGCATGTTCGACCTCGATTGTCCACAATTATTGAGAGCAATTCCGTAAAAGGTACCAACTCAAAGCTCATACCCAATCCCCCCCAGCTTCTGGCGGATCAGCGCATCCAGTTCTGCACCCTTCGCCATTTGTGCGGCCAACCTTTGTGTCAGCACCTGCATCTTGTCTTCAAACGCTTCGTCATCGTCTGCAACTTCTTCTGCACCGACATAGCGCCCCGGTGTCAGCACATGGCCGTGTTCGGCAATCTCCGCCAGCTTCACGCTGCGGCAGTAGCCGGGGATGTCTTCGTAGCTTGCGCCCTCCGCGCCGCGCCAGGCTTGCACGGTGGCGGCGATGCGGGCAATGGCGTCGTCGGTCAGCTCTGCCTGTACCCGCGAGATCATGCTGCCGAGTTTGCGGGCATCGATAAACAGCACTTCGCCCTGGCGAGTGGTTTTGCCCTTGGCTAGGAACCACAGGCAGGCGGGGATCTGGGTGTTGAAGAACAGCTGGCCGGGCAGCGCGATCATCACTTCCACCACGTCGGCCTCCACCATGGCGCGGCGGATGTCGCCTTCGCTGTTCTGGCTGGAAGACATGCTGCCGTTGGCCAGCACGATGCCGGCGCGGCCGCCGGGTTTGAGATGGTACAGCATGTGTTGCAGCCAGGCGTAGTTGGCGTTGCCGGCGGGCGGGGTGCCGTACACCCAGCGCGGGTCGCCTTCCAGGCTGCCGTGCCACCAGTCGCTGATGTTGAACGGCGGGTTGGCCAGGATGAAGTCGGCACGCAGGTCGGGGTGCTGGTTGCGGGTAAAGGTGTCGCCCGGTTCGCGGCCCAGGTTGAAGTCGATGCCGCGAATAGCCAGGTTCATGGCGGCCAGGCGCCAGGTGGTGGGGTTGGATTCCTGGCCGTAGATGGACGCGTCCCCCAGCTTGCCGCCGTGGGCTTCGATGAATTTTTCCGACTGCACAAACATGCCGC
>CAMLGD010000036.1 GCA_946479405.1 uncultured Vogesella sp. | reverse complement strand
CAGCGTGCGCGAGCTGAGCTGGCATTGCCGCCGGCTGGACCAGTTGGCCGCACCGTTGCGCATTCATGCCGAGCGGCTGTCTGGTAGCGAGATCAACGCCATGTACCGTTTCAGCCTGCATGCCGGCGACAGCCTGCTGGTGAGCGGCCGCCTGGGCGTGGTGCTGGATGCCGACGCACTGGCCGGCAAATCAACTTCTTGAGTAAAAGCATGAAACGAGCCTTGATTACCGGTGGCAGCGGTGCCATCGGCGCAGCCATCAGCCAACGGCTGGCGGCCGACGGTTTCCACGTCATCATCCACGCCAACAGCAATCTGGCGGCGGCGGAACAACTGTGCGGCGCGCTGCGCGAGCAGGGCTGTTCGGCCGAGGCAGTGCAGTTCGACGTGGCCGATGCCGCTGCCACCGCTGCGGCGCTGGAACAGCTGCTGGAGCAGGGCCCGGTGCAGGTGCTGGTGAACAATGCCGGCATCCACGACGACGCGGTGTTCCCCGGCATGCAGGCGGCGCAGTGGCACCGGGTAATCGATGTGTCGTTGCACGGCTTCTTCAACGTGACCCAGCCGCTGACCATGCCGATGATCCGCACCCGCTGGGGCCGCATCATCAATATCACCTCGGTGGCGGCGCTGGCCGGCAACCGCGGCCAGACCAACTACGCCGCCGCCAAGAGCGCGCTGCACGGCGCCACCAAGTCGCTGTCGCTGGAGCTGGCCAGCCGCGGCATCACTGTCAACGCGGTGGCACCCGGCATCATTGCCTCGGACATGACCAAGGACGTGTTCGACAAGGAGACAGTCGCGCAGCTGGTGCCGATGAAGCGGGTGGGGCGGCCGGAGGAAGTGGCCAGCCTGGTGGGCTTTCTGGCGTCGGAGCAGGCCGGCTATATCAGCGGCCAGGTGATTTCCATCAATGGCGGCATGATCTAATCGTTGTGGGGGTACAGGAGAGTTCTGCGGTAACGCCAACGCCTAAACTTGCAATCGCATGCGAACTGCTGGATCGTGCTCTTCGCCTCTATTACGAAGGTGACTCAGACTTTGCTGCGCTTCATCTTGCCGGTGCAGCTGAGGAGTTGCTTGGTAGGCTTGTAGAAGCTATCGGTGGGGAGTCGTCCTTTGCTGGTGTGCAGAGTGCTGCTGTCCGCCTGTCAAAGTACATTCATGAAGACGGAGCAGAGTCGACGCCGAAGGCAATTGCTGGTGTTATGAATTGTGCAAAGAACGCGACAAAGCACATGGAAAGGACGGGAGATGACCACGTTACTTTCAATGCCCGCATTGAGGCACATGACCTGCTCGACCGCGCCGTATCAAACTACTATCAGGCAATGGCTGCATACGATCTGCCGGAAACGGAGTTGATCTGGCGGTTCAATCAGGAGCTTGCTAGTGGGGTCTAAATAAGCTGAGTTTAAGGGATCAACCGGCTGTGCTCGCCGCCTGCAGCTGACTGCGCGGCGCATAGGCCAGCGCCACTTCCAGCTTGGCCACGTCCTGTTCCGCTACTTTCACCTGGGCGCTGACCTGTACCAGCAGCGGCGCCATCTGCCGGCAGTGGATGAAGAATTCCACCTGCTGCCCCGGCAGCACCGGCTGCTTGAACCAGCAGTTGCGCACTGCCGCCAGCACGCCCACCGAATCTTCCGGCAGCGTCTTGACGTAAGGGTCGCCCGCCAGCAGGCCGGCGCCGGCGAGCTGCGCCATGGTTTCGATCAGCAGCACGCCCGGCACGATGGGCATGCCGGGAAAGTGCCCTTCGATTACCGCATGGTCATGCGGCCAACTTGCCACGCCATGAAACTGGTGCGGCCCGTCGATGGTAAGCCGCTGGCAGACGAAGATAGCGCCACGGTGCGGCAATATCTGCTCGATATCGCCGCGCTGCAGCTGTATAGGGTAGGCGTAGCCTTGCTCGTTCATGACTACACGCGCTTTGCCACCAGCGACACATTACTGCCGCCGAAAGCGAAGGAGTTGGACATGATGGAGCGCACATCGCAGCCATGGCGCGCCTGCAACGGGATGTAATCCAGATCGCAGCGCGGGTCCGCCTGCTCCAGCGTGGCGGTGGGCGGCAGCGAGCCGCTGCGCATCGCCATCACGCTGAGTGCGAATTCCAGGATGCCGCCGGCACCGATCAGGTGGCCGTGCATTGCCTTGGTGGAGCTGACGGCCAGCTGGTCTGCGGCACTGCCGAACACGCCGCGAATGGATTCGGTCTCGGTGACATCGCCGGCATCGGTGGCGGTGCCGTGTGCGTTCAGGTACTGGATGTCCTGCGGGCGCAGGCCGGCATCGTCCAGCGCCTGCTGCATGGCATTGATCTGCTCGGCGCTGGATGGTGCGGTGAGGTGGGCGGCATCGCTGCTGCAGCCATAGCCGCTCAATTCGGCCAGCGCCTGCTGGCCACGCGCGCTGGCGCGGGCTTCGCTTTCCAGCACGATGGCGGCGCCGCCTTCACCCAGCACGAAACCACTGCGATCCTGCGAGAACGGGCGGCAGCTGCGCGCAGGGTTGGCCGCATGCGGTTTGGCCATCACGCGCAGCGCATTCCAGGCCAGCATCGCACCCGGGGTGAGCATGGCTTCGCAGCCCACCACCACGGCAGCGTCCAGGTAGCCATCGCGAATCGCCCGGAAGGCTTCGCCGATAGCGACGCTGGAGGAGGCGCAGGCCACGGTGTAGGTGTGGCTGGGGCCGCGCAGGCCGTAAGCCATGGAAATAGCGGCCGCCGGCGCATTGGCCATCATGCGTGGTACCGACAGCGGGTGCACCATCACCGGGTTGCGCTTGCCATCGCTGTGTACCGCGGACTGGAAGCGGTCGTACAGGCCGTCCACGGTATGTGCGCCGCCAAAGCCGATGCCGACGTAGACGCCGACGCGGCGTGCATCATCCGGTGCCGGACCGAAGTTGGCCGCAGCCAGTGCCTCGTTGGCGGCTACCAGGGCAAACTGGCTGGCGCGGTCCAGGCCGGCATGCTTGCCATCCAGCAGGCTGGCCGGCTCGGCGGCAGCCTGGGCCAGCAATACATTGGGCAGCCATCTGGCGATTTCGGGCGTCGCCGCGCCAACGGCGCAGTGCCCGGCCAGCGCCTGGGCGAAGCTGGTAGGCAGATCGGCGCCCAGCGGGCTGATGGCGCCCATGCCGGTAATCAGAACCTTGGCCACTATTTGCTCGCTTCGAGGCTCAGTGCCGGCAGTTCGCCGTTGTTGTGCTCGCGAATGGCTGCCTCGATATCGGCCAGCATTTCACGGAAGCTCATCTTGGGGTAGCGGGTGGGATCCGGCAGCTGGAAACCGCAGCGATCTTCGATTTCGAACAGCATCTCCACCATGTCCAGCGAGTCGAGGCCCAAGTCTGAAACCTGCAGTGCCGGATCGTCGAACAGGGCGGAATCCTTGCCCTTGGTATTGACCAGATAGCTTTTGATGATTTGTTCCAGCATGAGTATTCGATCCAAAACGTGGCGTGTACCAAAAGCCGATAATTGTATAGTAAAATTATAGTATATGCGTTGTCGGTAACTTGATTCCGCCCGCGCTTTCACGGCACGCCAATGCCGCAATGACCGCCGTCAATTACACTGAAACTCCCCCGGATTGTTGCCTGCCAGAATGATTGGCCGCCTAGCCCGCCTGGAGCAAAAACATGGTTACCCAGAAAGCGGGAGTAAATTCGAGATAATGTTGAGTCGCTATTTCCGGCCGGCCCAGATCATATTGTTTTACCTGATGTTATGCTGGTTGGGTTCCATGCTGTTGCTGGGCAATATCGCCGTGCTGCCGCTGCTGCTGGCACCGAAGAGGCTGCGACAGCCGGTGGTGCAGTGGGCGATCAGCGCCATCTGCCGCTGCTTCTTGGCCGGCGCCCAGGCCTGCGGGCTGATGCGGCTGGATTTGCGTGCACTAGACCGGCTCAAGGGGCGGGAGCGCATGCTGCTGGTGCCCAATCACCCCAGCATGATTGACGCTTTTCTGGTGCTGTCGCGCGTACCGCGCGCGGTATGCCTGATGAAGGCCAGCATCAGTTCCAATCTGTTTCTGGGGGCCGGGGCCTACCTGGCCGGTTACGTGTCCAACCGCTATCCGGAGCAGATGTTTCGTGCCGCCATCCGTACCGTACAGCAGGGCACGGTGCTGATGATTTTTCCGGAAGGCACCCGTACTACGCGCCAGCCGGTAAATGATATTGGCGGCTCGGTGGCATTGATTGCCAATAAGGCGGCGGCGCCATTGCAGACCATTATCATTACTACCAATTCACCTTATCTGAGCAAGGGCTGGAAAATATGGCGTCCGCCGCTATTTCCGCTGATTTACCGTGCGGTGCCCGGCAAGCAATTCGAGGCAAATGGCCCGCGTGATGAAATCGCGCGTAATTTGCAGCAATATTTTGAAGCATCGATCAAGCTTTCCATCGACCCGGAGTTGCGACTGGATTGAGGCGCTTATCCGCGGCCTTGCATTCTTGACCGGCTGGCCGGCCATCGGCTAAGTTCTGCCCCATTCAAACGCCATCCTTCCGGGTGCATATTCCATTCTGTAAGCCTGCCATGCCCATTTCCTCCGCCACGCATGTGGTCCTTATCCCCAGCTACAACCCTGGCCCCAAGGTCTTCGACACGGTACGCGCCGCGCGCGCGCAATGGAGCCCGGTATGGGTGATCGTGGACGGCAGCAACGACGGCTCGGAACAGACCCTGCTGCAGATGGCCGCCGAGGACGAGGGCCTGCGGGTGTTCGTGCTGCCGGAAAACCGCGGCAAGGGCGCCGCGGTGCTGCACGGGCTGGAGCAAGCTACGCGGCTGGGTTTCAGCCACGTGCTGTGCATGGATTCCGACGGTCAGCACCCGGCAGAGCAGATTCCCGCCTTCATGGCATGCTCGCAGCAGCAGCCGCAGGCCATGGTACTGGGGTTGCCGGTATTCGATGCCAGTGCGCCCAGCCTGCGGGTCAAGGGCCGCAAGATTTCCAACTGGTGGGCGAATCTGGAAACGCTGTGGATGGGTATCGGCGATTCGCTGTTCGGCTTCCGCGTCTACCCGGTGGCGCCGCTGCGGCAGATCATGCAGCGCCAGCGCTGGATGCGTCGCTTCGACTTCGACCCGGAGGCGGTGGTCCGCCTGTGCTGGTATGGCGTGCCGCCGGTCAACCTGCCGTCGCCGGTAAAGTATTTCCAGGCAGAGGAGGGTGGGGTGTCGCACTTCAATTACTGGCGCGACAACCGCCTGCTGACCTGGATGCACATCCGGCTGATGTTCGGTTTCGCCCTGCGTCTGCCGCTGCTGTTATGGCGCCGGCTGGCCGGCAACGGCGCTGCCCGCTGATGCCGGTGGCACGCAAGGTAGCTGTCTGCCGCAGGGTTGGCCGCATACCGGCAAGGACTGTCTGAGCAATGGCCGCCACTGCCATGCTGGCTCACCTGCTGCTGGAGCGGCTGTCGCCGGCACTGCTGGCGCGCGAGCCGGAACCACAGGCGCTGATGGAGGATGCGGAGCAGATCCAGGCCTTCGTGCACAGCGGCCAGGGCAACGGCATCCTCAATTACATCTACCTGTTTCACGCCATCATGTCGCTGCCGGTGATCCGGCCCGGTGACGTGGTGCTGGACCTGGGCTGCGGCCCGGCCAATCAGCTGCTGCAGATCGCCCGGCTGCACCCGGACGCCCGCTTCATCGGGCTGGATGCCTCGGCTGGCATGCTGGCACTGGCGCGGGACAATCTGGCGCAGGCCGGTGCGGCCAACATCAGCCTGCGTCACGGCGATATCAGCTGCCTGGACGGTATTGCCGATGCCAGTGTCGACTGCGTGCTGTGCACCATGTCGCTGCATCATCTGTCGGATACCGCGCAGCTGGCGCAGACGATGCAGCAGATTCGCCGGGTGTTGCGTTCCGACGGCGGCGTCTATCTGGCCGATTTCGGTCGCCTCAAGCGCCGGGCCACCCAGCATTTCTTCGCCCACGACCGCGTCGAGTTGCAGTCCGAGCTGTTTACCCGCGACTTTCTCAACTCGCTGCGCGCAGCCTTCAGCCTGGACGAACTGCAGCAGGCGGTGGCGTTGCTGCAGCGCGAATTGCACAGTTTCCGCACCGCACTGGCGCCGTTCATGCTGTTGTTCCGCAGCGCGCCGCGCCGCAATGTGGATGCAGCGCTGGCACAGCGGGTGCGCGAGGGCTATGCCCGGCTGAGTGCCGGCGAACAGCGTGATTTCGACAATCTGATGCGCTGGTTCCGCCTCGGCGGTCTGAACCTGCCCTGCAGCCTGCGCTGAATTTGCCGCTTGGCGCCGTGTCATCGCAGGGTGTGGCCGAGGGTGTGGCATGGCGGTGGTAACTGACCCCAAAATGCTGCCAGTCGGCTGGCTGGTGCTTCGTATCAGGGCGGGCAGGCGCGGACGCATGGCGGCAGGGCCATCAGTGGCGTACCGACAGGCCATCAAAAGAAAAGAAAAAGCCCGCCGAGTGTTAACCGGCGGGCTTTGTTACATGCAGGCTCAGAGCAATTTGCTGATGTCGCGCGCTTCCCAGTGCGGGAAGTACTTGCGCACCAGGGTGTTAAGCTCCACCTCGAAGGCCTTGAAGTGGGCCAGTTCGTCGTGTTCGCTCTGGCCTTCGCTGTGGGCGGCGCTGCGGATCATGGCGGCGCCGGCGGTGGCGTTGGACAGGCGGTCGATCACGATCAGGCTGCCGGTGGCACGGCTGTCGCGGTAGGCATCAAATACCACCTGCGAGTTGAAGGCGATGCGTACCAGGCCGATTTCGTTCAGCTGCAGCTTTTCCGCTTCGAAGGCATCCAGCGTGTTCACGTCGACGCGGTGCACGATGCGTTCCACGCGGCCGGTGACGCTCTTGCCGGACAGCTTGAACAGGTATTCCTTGCCCACCACCAGCGGTGCTTCGTCCATCCACACCAGATGCGCCTCCACGCCCTGGCTGACTTCAGGCTGCGCCTCGTCCACGCGCACGATCATGTCACCGCGCGAGATGTCGATCTCGTCGGCCAGCGTCAGGGTAATGGCCTGGCCGGTATGGGCCGCTGCCAGTTCGCCTTCGTACACCACCACGGCCTTGACCGTGCTTTCCTTGCCGGATGGCAGCGCGCGCACGCGATCGCCCGGGCGGATTTCGCCGGCGGCCACGGTGCCGCAGAAGCCGCGGAAGTCCAGGTTCGGGCGGTTCACGTACTGCACCGGCAGACGGAACGCCGGCAGTTTCACGTCGTGGTCGATCTCGACGGTTTCCAGGATTTCCATCAGCGTCTGGCCGTCGTACCACGGTGCGCTGTCGGTGCGGTTGACCACGTTGTCACCGCGCAGCGCGGAGATCGGCACGAAGCGGATGTCCGGGATGTCCAGGTTGGCCGCAAACGCAGTGTAGTCGGCACGGATGCGGTCAAACACTGTCTGATCGAAGTCCACCAGGTCCATCTTGTTGATGGCGACGATGACGTGCTTGATGCCCAGCAGGCTGACGATGTAGCTGTGGCGACGGGTCTGGGTCTGCACGCCGTAGCGGGCGTCGATCAGGATCACTGCCAGGTTGCAGGTGGAGGCGCCGGTGGCCATGTTGCGGGTGTACTGCTCGTGGCCCGGGCAGTCGGCGATGATGAACTTGCGGCGATCGGTGCTGAAGTAGCGGTAGGCCACATCGATGGTGATGCCCTGTTCGCGCTCGGCCTGCAGGCCGTCCACCAGCAGCGCCAGGTCGATGTCCTGGTCGGTGGTGTTGTACTTCTTGGAGTCGCGCTGGATGGCGGCCAGCTGATCTTCGAAGATCAGCTTGGAGTCATGCAGCAGGCGGCCGATCAGCGTGGATTTGCCGTCGTCGACGTTGCCGCAGGTGATGAAGCGCAGCATGTCCTTGTTTTCGTGCTGCTTCAGGTAGGACAGGATGTCGCTGGAGATCAGGTCGGATTGGTGTGCCATGAGCGTCGTGCCTTGCATCAGCAAGGTTGGCCGCATGCGGCCAACCTCTGGAAGTTCGGTATGCGAAAGAAACAGCGGCTTAGAAGTAGCCTTCCATTTTCTTTTTCTCCATCGAGCCGGAGGAGTCGTGATCGATCACGCGGCCCTGGCGTTCGGAGGTCTTGGTCAGCAGCATTTCCTGGATGATTTCCGGCAGCGTGGTGGCGGCGGACTCCACCGCGCCGGTGAGCGGATAACAGCCTAGGGTGCGGAAACGCACGCGCTTGGTCTCGATCTTGGCTTTCTCTTCTTCCGTCAGGTACTGCAGGATGCGCTCGTCGTCGAGCATGATCAGCGTGCCGTCACGTTCGATTACCGGGCGTTCGGCGGCGAAGTACAGCGGCACGATCTCGATGTTTTCCAGGAAGATGTATTGCCAGATGTCCAGCTCGGTCCAGTTGGACAGCGGGAACACGCGAATGCTTTCGCCCTTGTTGATGCGCGAGTTGTAGATGTTCCACAGCTCCGGGCGCTGGTTTTTCGGGTCCCAGCGGTGGTTCTTGTCGCGGAAGGAGTACACGCGCTCCTTGGCACGGGACTTTTCCTCATCGCGGCGCGCACCACCGAAGGCGGCATCGAACTTGTATTTGTTGAGTGCCTGCTTCAGGCCCTCGGTTTTCATCACGTCGGTGTGCTTGGCACTGCCGGCGGTGAACGGGTTGATGCCGGCGTCCACGCCTTCCTGGTTCACGTGCACGATCAGGTCCCAGCCATGCTCGCGTGCCTGCTTGTCGCGCAGCGCGATCATGTCCTTGAACTTCCAGGTGGTGTCCACGTGCATCAGCGGGAACGGCGGCTTGCCCGGGGCAAAGGCCTTCTGTGCCAGATGCAGCATCACGGCGGAATCCTTGCCGATGGAGTACAGCATCACCGGATTCTCGAACTCGGCGGCGACTTCGCGAATGATGTGGATGGACTCGGCTTCCAGTTGCTTGAGGTGGGTCAGCCTCTCCTGACTGATTTTCATCGTGGCACTCGTTTCTTGAACAGTTGACTTCGACAGTAGGGCCGCAGCGGCCGCCGGATTGTCCGGCAGTGGCAATGTACCGGAGAGCGCTGCGCTAGCAAAAGACTGAATATATATATCGTTATGCTATGAAAGGGCGCAGCAAAATGGCTGGCTGGGTATAAGACTGACGGGAGTGGCAGGAAGTTTGGCGGGGCGGGTAGAAAACAAAAAAGCCACCTTGCGGTGGCTTGATTGTCGAATCCTGGCGTCCCCACGGGGATTCGAACCCCGGTTATCGCCGTGAAAGGGCGGTGTCCTAGGCCTCTAGACGATGGGGACAGCTGGCGCACCCGGAGCGATTCGAACGCCCGACCCTCTGGTTCGTAGCCAGATACTCTATCCAACTGAGCTACGGGTGCGTAGTGGCGTCCCCACGGGGAGTCGAACCCCGGTTATCGCCGTGAAAGGGCGGTGTCCTAGGCCTCTAGACGATGGGGACAGCTGGCGCACCCGGAGCGATTCGAACGCCCGACCCTTTGGTTCGTAGCCAAATACTCTATCCAACTGAGCTACGGGTGCGCTGTTTCTCGTTTGTCGATGACTTGCGAGAGACGCGAACTATACGGATGGCGCCTGCTGGCGTCAATAGTTTTTGTGAAAAATTTGCCATGGTTACGCTGGAATTTTGCCAAGTAGCTGGAATACGACAATATCCTCAAATTCATCGCCGCAGCAGGAGGAGCCGGGATGGCATTTAACGACATGTTCCGCATGAGTTGTCATGCGGTGATTGCCGATGCAGACGGGCAGGTACTGCAGTTGCAGGCCAGTTATGGCGATGGCCGCTGGGGCTTGCCCGGCGGCGCGCTGGAGCCGGGGGAAACCATTCATCAGGCCTTGCTGCGTGAGTGCCGGGAAGAGCTGGGGCTGACGGTAACCATCGACTACCTGTCTGGTGTGTATTACCACGCGTGCTATCAGTCGCAGGTTTGTATTTTTCGCTGCCGTTTACCGGCCGGTGCTAGCGTGCGCTTGAGTAATGAGCATCTGGCTTGGCGTTACTGGCCGCTGGCGGAGCTGTCTGCCATGCAGCAGCAGCGGGTGATGGATTGTCTGCAGTTCGACGGCAATGTGTGCAGCGCAGTGTTTGAATAAGCGGCCACCCGCGGGCGGGTGACCGCTTGTCGGCTTACAGCGGCAGGAAGGGTGACAGTGCATTGATTTCATTGAGCGCGCGACGGAAGCGCGCGTGCGCCCGCGACACGGTGGATTGGCTGATATCCAGCTGCTTGGATGCTGCATAGCCGGTCATGCCGTCGATTTCCATCAGCCACACGGCTTCGCGCGATTTTTTCTTCAGGCCGATCAGGTTGGCGACGTGATTGAAGTGTTCGAGTCTCATGTTTGTGCTCCCGCGTATGGTTGCTTGTGGCTAACCTGAATTCAGCATAGACGGGTGCAGAAAAAATGCACGTAAAAAATGCCGCTTCAGTGAAACGGCATTTTTTGGATGTTTGATGAGCTCAGGCGGCAGGCGGCACGGTTTCGGCAAAACTGGCGCGGGCTGCCAGTTTTTCTTCCAGTGTGGCCAGGTTGGGATAGGTGCCGCGCCAGTCCAGCTGCGGGAAGCGGAAGTCGAGATACCCCAGCGCGCAGCCGGTAGCAATATCGGCCAGACTGTAGGCTTCGCCATTGCACCAATGGCGTTCTCCCAGCATGGCGGAAAGTGCTGCCAGCCCGCGATCTACCTTGCCTTGCTGGTGTGCGATCCATTCGGCACTTTGCTTGTCAGCCGGGCGGCGGCCTTCCACCACGATGCTGCCGGCCGCGTCGCAGATGCCATCGGCCAGTGCTTCCCAGCGCCGGGTTTCGATCAGCAGGCGCTTGCTGTCCTGTGGCAACAGGCGCGAGACCGGCGAACTGTTCTCCAGGTATTCGACGATCACACGTGAATCGTACAGCGTGCTGCCATCGTCCATCAGCAGGACTGGCACCTTGCCCAGCGGGTTGAAGTCGGTAACGGTGGAGCCGGCTTCCCACGGAATATCCAACTGCAGCGGGCAGTCGATCTTCTTTTCCGCCAGGACGATGCGGACTTTCCTGGCGTAGGGGCTGGTAAGCGATGCGATCAGTTTCATGGTGTGGGCACGAGTGGGCGATGGGGTATCAGCATCTAATTTAGCGTAACGGCCGGCCGATCAAAAGCCCGGCGTTGCTTGGTGCCGGGCCGTGCTCAGCGCAATTCGATACGACCGCTGACGCTGAGCTGCACCAGGCTGTTGCCTGCCTGCCAGTCCGGGGTGGCGACTTCGGGAGCGGCGGCATCGGCCATCATGGCCTTGCTGCGCAGCATCGGCATCGGGGGCGGTGCCTGTACATTGCCGATGCTCAGCTCCAGCACTTGCTGGTTGGGTCGACCCAGCGCCTTGCCGGCGGCGGCGGCTTGCGCCTGCAGGGCGGCAATGGCCTCCGGAATCAGATGGTCTTCCGCCTGGCGACGGGTGCTGTCGGCCACGCTGAACTGTACGTTTTCCAGCAGCATGAATTTCTGCAGTCGGGCGACCAGCTCGGCGGTGGCGGTGAAGTCACGGCTTTTCAGGCGGATTTCCGCCCGGCCCTGCCAGCCCTGGATCTTGCCGTCGCGGCCATAATCCGGCCAGCTGTTGTAGCTGCCGCTGCTGATTTCTACCTGGTGGAAGCTGCCGGATTCGGCCTTGGCGCGGGCCAGCGCCTTGTTGAGACGGTCGGCCAACAGCGCCGGCTGTGCTTGGCGGTCCTGCACGTACAGACTGGCGTTGACCTGGTCATTGGCCAGCTCGCGCTGGGCGCTGGCGCTGAGATTGAGCATGGTGCTGTTGTCGGCCAGTGCCGGCGCGCTAAGAAGTACGGTGGTCAGCAGCAGGCTGCCAAGGGCGAAGGTACGCATGGGGGCTCCCGGGGATGGTTGAGCGCTGTCAGACTGCGCTGCGGGGCAACAGGTTCACGCTGGTGCCGGCATCGCAACGAGCGGCCGGCTGCTGCACACTTGGTTGCGACCGCGCTGCTTGGCATCATACAGCGCCATGTCTGCGTCATGGTAGAGCGCGGCCAACGTCTGTTGCCCGTGCTGGCGCATGGCCAGCCCGATGCTGGTGGTGACCTGAAACGCCGGCTTGTCCGGCAGGCAGATCCAGTGTGCGGCCAGCTGGCTACGGATCGCTTCTGCCGCCAGCCAGGCCTGGCTGCTGCTGGTGTCACGCAGCAGTGCCACGAACTCCTCGCCGCCCAGGCGGCCGCTGATACTGCCGGCAGGCAGCTGCGCAGCTAGCAAGCCGGCAAAGTGTTGTAGTGCGGCATCGCCGGCCTGATGACCATGGCCGTCATTGATGCGTTTGAACAGGTCCAGGTCCATGACCAGCAGTGCATGGCGCTGGTGGCCATCGTGCTGCAGGGCGGCCAGCGCCTGCTGCTCGAAGGCGCGGCGGTTGTGCAGCCCGGTCAGCGCATCCTGCATGGCCAGCTGTTGCAGCCGCTGCTGCATGCGTTCGAATACCAGATACAGCAGGCCCAGCGTCTTGGCGAATTCCAGCAGGCTGGCCAGCAGCTGCTGCAGTGGCAGGCCGGTATTGTGCAGCGGGTTGTGCACCGGGTGTTGCAGCATGTAGAAGGTGCGGTAGGTGTAGCTCAGCATCAGCAGCAGGATGATGGCGCCTACCAGCCGGTAGCTGCCGCGCTGCCAGTGTTGCGGCTGGCGGAACAACTCGTGCAACGCCAGGCCGGCAAACAGCAGGTAGATCGGGCCGTACAGCAGCGCGCGCAGTCCGCTATCGCCGTGGAACAGCAGCAACATCCACAGCAGCGTGAAACCACCGCACAGCAGACCGGCCCGCCGCCAGGGCAGCGCGCGCTGCTGGAATTCGGCGATGCCCAGCCAGGTGCCGGCCAGGCTACAGAACAGCAGCGAGTTGGCCGCAACCACCCCCAGCCATGGCGATAGCACCTCGCGTGCCATCAGTAGCAGCACACCGCCGACGCCCAGCAGCCCGCTGAGTCCCCACAGCCGTAGCGAACGCTCCTGCCGGTAGATGTGCCCGATCAACAGCAGCAGCAGCGACAGCAACAGCAGGGTGGCCATCAGCAGGAAATACAGGGTAAAGGGGTCAAGCAGCAGCATGCGGACGACCGGAGATTTCGATAGATGCAGATTACCCGCTTGGCTGCGGCTTGCCTATCGCGCGCCGGGTGGGGCGCCACGACGGCAATGTTGGCCGCAAACAATCGGGGCCGCATTGCGCGGCCCCGATTGTTTGTCCGATCAGACTCAGCCCAGCAGCAGCGCGTCGTCGTCGATGGCTTCGCCGCGGGTTTTCTCGAACATCGCCAGCAAGTCGGCTACCTGCATGCGGCCGCGCTCGTCGCCGGCCACGTCCAGTACTACGCGGCCCTGGTGCAGCATGACGGTGCGATGGCCGTGATCCAGTGCCTGGCGCATGGAGTGGGTCACCATCAGCGCGGTGAGCTTGTTCTCGTGCACGATGCGGTCGGTCAGCTCCAGCACGAAGGCGGCGGTTTTCGGGTCCAGCGCGGCGGTATGTTCGTCCAGCAGCAGGATGCGTGACGGCTGCAGGCTGGCCATCAGCAGGCTTACCGCCTGACGCTGTCCGCCGGACAGCAGACCCATGCGGTCTGGCAGGCGGTTTTCCAGCCCCAGCTTCAGCGTCGCCAGCCGCTCGCGGAACAGTTCGCGCAACTGGCGGTTCAGCGACGCGCCAAAGCCGCGCTTTTTGCCGCGGTAGTAGGCCAGCGCCATGTTTTCCTCGATGCTGAGGTTTTCACAGGTGCCGGCCATCGGGTCTTGGAACACCCGCGCCACCAGGCCGGCACGCTGCCAGCCCGGGGTGCGAGTCACGTCCTGGCCGTCGATGCTCAGGCTGCCGTTGTCCACAATTACGTCGCCGGCCAGCGCGTTGAGAAAGGTGGACTTGCCGGCACCGTTGCTGCCGATCACGGTGACGAACTGGCCACTGTCGATCTGCAGCGACAGGCCGCGCAGCACCGGGTTCTCGATCGGGGTGCCCGGGTTGAAGGTCTTGAACAGGTTATCGGCGCGCAGCATCAGCGGGTTCCTCCGGCTTTACGGACCATCTTGGCTTTCAGTTTCGGCAGTACCAGCGCAAAGCCCACCAGCAGCGCGGTGATCAGGTTCAGATCCTGCGCCTGCAGGCCGATGAAGTCGGCGTTGAGCGCCAGCGCGATCAGCAGGCGGTATAGCAGTGCACCCAGCACGGTGGCCAGGGTGATCACCCACAGCGTGCGCGACGGCAGCAGCGTTTCGCCGATGATCACCGCCGCCAGCCCCACCACGATGGTGCCCACGCCCATGGAAACATCCGCGCCACCCTGGGTCTGCACGTACAGCGCGCCAGCCAGTGCGATCAGCGCATTGGACAGTGCCATGCCGGCCAGTACCATGCGCTCGGTGGCAATGCCCTGTGCCCGAGCCATGCGGGCATTGGCGCCGGTGGCGCGCATCGCCAGCCCGGTCTGCGAAGCAAAAAACACATCCAGCGCCAGCTTGGCGATCACGATCACTGCGGCCAACATGGCCGGCTGGACCTGCCAGGCGATGTCGAAGTTGTCGCCGATCAGCGGGCTGAACACGGTCGGACTGCCGATCAGCGGCATGTTCGGCGCGCCCATGATGCGAAGGTTGATGGAGTACAGCGCGATCATCACCAGAATGGAGGCCAGCAGCTGCAGGATGTTCAGCCGCACGTTGAGCCAGGCAGTGGTGAGGCCGGCGGCGGCACCGGCCAGCGTCGCCACACCACAGGCCAGCCACGGGTCATGGCCGCCGGCGATCAGGGTGGCGGCTACCGCGCCGCCCAGCGGGAAGCTGCCGTCGGCGGTCAGGTCGGGAAAATCGAGGATGCGGAAGGAAATCAGCACACCCAGCGCCACCAGCGCAAAGATCAGGCCGATTTCCAGCGCCCCCATCAGGGCAATCAGGGTCATGGTTTTACTCGCTGTAAATGACAGCGCGCAGCTCGTGGCTGCGCGGTGGAAAACAGGTTGGCCGCAGGGTGTGCGGCCAACCATGCCAGGATTTACTTCACGGTTTCCTTGGCGTCTTTCAGTAGTGCCGGGCTAAGGGTGATGCCCTGCTTCTGTGCCGCAGTCGGGTTCAGCGACAGCGACAGTTTTTCGCCCAGCTGCGGTGCGATGCTGCCGGCTTTTTCGCCCTTCAGGATGCGCACCACCAGCTTGCCGGTCTGGCGGCCGATGTCGTAGTAGTTCTGGCCCAGCGCGGCGATGGCGCCACGCTTCACCGAATCGGTGTCGGCGGCTACCAGCGGCAGTTTGGCTTGCTGTGCCACCGCTACCAGCGATTCATAGGTGGAGACCACATTGTTGTCGGTAGTGGTGTAGATGGCGTCAACCTTGCCGATCAGGCTCTTGGCGGCCGGGGCCACGTCCACGGTACGCGGTGCCGGTGCTTCCACCAGGCTCATGCCGCGCTTGGCCAGCTCGGCCTTCAGTTCCTTGGCCACCACGACCGAGTTCACCTCGCCCGGGCTGTACACCATGCCCACGCGCTTGGCGCCCGGCTTCACCTTGCCGATCAGATCAATCTGCGGTGCCAGTGCCAGCTTGTCGGATACGCCGGTAACGTTGGTCTTGCTGGCGCTCCAGCCCGGTACCAGCTTGGCGGCCACCGGGTCGGTCACCGCGGTGAACACCACCGGGATGGAGCGGGTGGCGGCAACTACGGCCTGGGCGCTGGGGGTGGCAATGGCGACGATCACGTCCGGCGCATCGCCGACGAATTTGCGCGCGATCTGTGCGGCGGTAGCCGGGTTGCCCTGTGCGCTCTGGAATTGGTATTTCAGCTGCTTGCCCGGTTCGAAGCCAGCGGCTTTCAGCTCGTCCTCGATACCCTTGCGCGCGGCATCCAGCGCCGGGTGGTCAACGATGGCGGTAACCGCCACCGATTTCTGTTCGGCAGCCAGGGCAAACGGGGACAGGCTGGCAGCAACGGCCAGCGCCAGCAGGGTGCGGCGGGAAACGGCGGACATGGTAATTCCTTTGGAATGGTGCAGTGCAAAGACTGCGCAATCATATTCCAAAGTTGCCGGGGTTTCAGATTGTGCAAAGCAATAATATTTCAAATATTGTATTCATTTGGTGCGATATGCCCACCATTGGTGCGCGACGGGAAAATCCCGCCAGCCCGGCTTGTGCTGGCGGGTGGATGCTGGCGAATTATGTAGTCCGGCCAGTACAGGTGAATAGCTGGACGCTTTGCCGGCTGCACGCCATGCCCGGTTTACCCGCTCAATCCAGGTATTCGTAGCCGGGCAGGGTGAAGAAGTCGATGAATTCCTCGCTGGTGATCAGCAGGTCGAACAACTGCGCGGCGTCTTCAAAATGGCGGCTCCAGCGGCTGCCGTACTCGGCCTGCAGCCGGTTGATCTCGTCGGTGGCCAGGTCGCGCAGCAGCGACTGACTCACCTTGCGGCCATCCGCCAGTATGCCCTTGGGGCTGTGCAGCCACTGCCACAGCTGGGCGCGGGCGATCTCGGCGGTGGCCGCCTCTTCCAGCTGGTTGTGGATCGGTACGCAGCCATTGCCGCTAAGCCAGGCGCCGAGGTACTGCAGGCCGACGCTGATGTTGTTGCGCAGCCCCTGCTCGGTAATCGGGGTTTCCGGCTGGAAATTCAGCAGATCGGCGGCGGTAATCACCACATGTTCGCGCTGGCGCGCCAGCTGATTGGGTGCGTCGCCGGCCACGCTGCGGAACGCCTCGAACGCCAGCGGCACCAGCGCCGGGTGCGCCACCCAGCTGCCGTCATAGCCGTCACGAGCCTCGCGTTCTTTATCGGCACGGATCGCTGCCAGCGCGCGCTCGTTGGCCGCCACATCGTGCTTGATCGGTGTCAGTGCCGACATACCGCCGATCGCCGGTGCGCCACGGCGGTGGCAGGTCTTGAGCAGCAGCAGTGCGTAGGAGCGCATGAACGGCACGGTCATGCCGATCTGCTCACGGTCGGCCAGGCAGAAATGCCGCACCTGGCGGAAGCTCTTGATACAGCTGAACAGGTAGTCCCAGCGGCCGGCGTTCAGTCCGGCGCTATGCTCGCGCAGCTCGAACAGAATCTCGTCCATCTCGAATGCGGCCAACAGGTGCTCGATCAGCACAGTGGCGCGGATGCTGCCCACTGGCAGCGCCAGTGCCTGCTGTGCTGCCAGGAAGATGTCGTTCCACAACCGCGCTTCCAGATGGTTTTCCAGCTTGGGCAGGTAGTAGTAGATGTGGCGGCCCTGCGCATGCAGCTGTGCGGCGTTGTGAAAGAAGCTGAGGCCGAAGTCGAACAGCGCTGCCGACAGCGGCTGGCCGTCGATGCGCAGGTGTTTTTCGGGCAGGTGCCAGCCGCGCGGGCGCAGCATCAGCGTGGCCGGTTTGCCGTTCAGCTGGTAGTGGCGCCCGTCCGGGCTGTGGTAGCTGATGCTGCCGCGCCAGGCATCGCACATGTTCTGGTGGCCTTGCAGGATGTTGCGCCAGCCGGGGCTGAGCGCATCCTCGAAATCGGCCATGAAGCAGCAGGCGCCGGAATTGAGCGCGTTGATCATCATCTTGCGCTCGGCCGGGCCGGTGATTTCCACGCGGCGGTCCAGCAGCTCGGCTGGCAGCGGGGCGATCTGCCACTCGCCGTGACGGATGGCCGCGGTTTCCGGCAGAAAGTCCGGCAGCTTGCCGCTATCCAGCTCGGCCTGGCGTTGCTGGCGCAGCGCCAGCAATTCGCGGCGCCGCGGCTCGAACTGGCGGTGCAGCATGGCGATGAAGGCCAGCGCCTCGCTGCTTAGCAGCATCTGGTGCGCGGGTTTCACCGGCACGAGGATCTCCACTCCCGGCGGCAATTGCAGTGCCATTGTCTCTCCTTGGTTGTTGGTCCGACCGCTGGCCGTCCGTGGCACGCTAGCGCGCGCTCTCGTTGTCAGTCTGGCAGTTTAGCGTTAGCCAAGTGGTAGAAAAATAGGCAAAAACCGATAACATCTTTTACTTTTTTGGCGGTAGTCCGCGGTGGCCAGTCTGGCGTGTGTTGGGCCAAAGCCTCGTTGTGGCAGCCGCAAGTGGTGCGGCAGGCATATTTGCAGTGATCTGCCGTGATTTGGCATATCGTGGCGCGATATAACAGCTGGAAGGACTGCGGCTGGTAGATTTGTCCCGTATTTCTGCAGATTGCAGTATGGATACAAAATACTATTGGCAACGCCGGCTTGAATCCCCTGTTGCGATGCGGCATATTCGCGCCCCTGCGCGTTGCGTCTGACCAGCGCTGCGCCATACATCACAACAACACCCGGTACCCGGCTCCACGAGAGCCGGCGTTGCCGGCGAAAAGGGACCAGACAATGAGTTTGTTACGCAAGAAGGACGTGCGCCAGATGATGGCCGCGTCGCAGGGCGCGGGTGTGCTGCGCAAGGAGCTGTCCGCCTTTGACCTCACCATGCTGGGCATCGGCGCCATCATCGGCACCGGTATTTTCGTGCTCACCGGCACCGGTGCCACCGTGGCCGGCCCCGGCCTGGTGCTGTCATTCATCATTGGCGCTATCGCCTGCGGCTTTGCCGCGCTGTGTTACGCCGAATTCGCTTCCATGCTGCCGGTGTCCGGCTCCACCTACACCTACGCTTACGCCACGCTGGGCGAGATCATTGCCTGGATGATCGGCTGGGACCTGATGCTGGAATACCTGCTGGCCTCGTCGGCGGTATCGGTGGGCTGGTCCGGCTACTTCCAGAGCCTGTTGTCCGGCTTCGGCATCCATCTGCCGGATGCGCTGACTGCCGCCGCCGGCGCCCGTCCCGGCGTCGACACCGTCTTCAACCTGCCGGCCTTCGTGGTGGCGATGCTGATTACTGCCTTGCTGGCCTTCGGCATCAAGGAATCGAAGAAGGTGAACAATGTGGTGGTGCTGATCAAGGTGGCGGTGGTGCTGCTGTTCATCGGCATTGCGGTATGGCACGTGAAACCGGCCAACTGGAACCCGGCGCTGCCCTACGGCATGAGCGGGGTGTTCCAGGGCGCCGCCATCGTGTTCTTCAGCTTCCTCGGTTTCGACGCGGTAACCTGCGCGGCGGAAGAGGTGAAGAACCCGGAGAAGGACATCCCGAAGGGGGTGATCTGGTCGCTGGCGATCTGCTCGGTGCTGTATGTGATCGTGTCCGCCATCATGACCGGCATCGTGCCGTTCATGCAGTTCAAGGGCATCGATCACCCGGTATCGCTGGCGTTGCAGGTGGCCAAGCTCGACTGGTTCGCCGGCTTCGTCGACCTGGGCGCGATCCTCGGCATGCTCACCGTGATCCTGGTGATGACCTACGGCCAGACCCGCATCCTGTTCGCGATGTCGCGCGACGGCCTGCTGCCCAAGGTGTTCTCCGAGGTGCATCCGAAGTACGGCACGCCGTACAAGGCCACCTGGCTGATCGGCACCCTCATTGCGCTGATCGCCGGCTTCGTGCCGCTGGGTACGTTGGCCGAGCTGGTGAACATCGGCACCCTGGCCGCGTTCTCGCTGATCGCCGCCGCCATCATCCTGCTGCGCAAGCGCGAACCGGACCTGCCGCGCAAGTTCCACTGCCCGGGCGTGCCTTATGTACCGGCGCTGGCCATGGTGTTCTGCGTGTTCCTGATGGCGCAGCTGTCCAGCCTGACCTGGCTGTGCTTCGTGGTGTGGCTGGTGATCGGCCTGGTGGTGTACTTCGGTTACTCGCGCCAGCGTTCGCATCTGCACAAGGCGTGATGCTTGCGGCCAACGTTGGCCGCATGCCCGCTTGCCTGCAGCCAGCAATGCCGCTCACCTTAATAAGTTGGCGGCATTTTCTTTGGCGGCTGTGGGGGGATATTGGTGCTGATTTTGTATCCGCTGCGCGGATGATGATTTAGGTGCCGGTTCCGCCCGGCGAGCAGGCTAAGGGGGCCTCCGCGGCCCCCTTAGCGATCCCCGTCTCCCCGGCGGCGGCTCGAAACCCCGTGCAAAAAGGCACGCCCCAGGCGCCGCCGAACTCGCCGCGCGCTACCGTCGCGCGGCTCAAACAAAGCGGCGGCTTAAAACCTGGGGCGCACCATTTTGCCCGGCTCGCGCCAACGGGATTGGGGCACGCCGGTTCGGTTCTGCTATTTGTAACGTTGGGTGGATTGCTTACGCGGTCGTAGGGCGGGTTGGCCGCAGGCCATACCCGCGCGGCGCGAAGTTGGTCATTCACGCGGGTATGAACCGTTGGTTCAACCCGCCCTACGTACTGCGCTTGCGGCCAACGTTGGCCGCATGCGGTAAAAGACAAAACCCCCGTCTTGCGACGGGGGTTTTGCTTTGACGCAGACGGCGGGGTCGAGTCGCCGTTTGATGTCGAAACGCTTAGTGGAACTGCTCTTCTTCGGTAGAGCCGGTCAGTGCGGTAACCGAGGACTTGCCGCCCTGGATCACGGTGGTGACGTCGTCAAAGTAGCCGGTGCCCACTTCCTGCTGGTGCGACACGAAGGTGTAGCCACGATCGCGGGCGGCGAATTCCGGCTCCTGCACCTTCTCCACGTAGGCGGACATGCCGCGAGCCACGTAGTCTTGTGCCAGATCGAACATGTTGTACCACATGTTGTGGATGCCAGCCAGGGTGATGAACTGGTACTTGTAGCCCATGGCACCCAGCTCGCGCTGGAACTTGGCGATGGTGGCATCGTCCAGGTTCTT
>CAMLGD010000035.1 GCA_946479405.1 uncultured Vogesella sp. | reverse complement strand
CCCATCGCCGACAGTCTGCGCGCAAGCCTTGCCGAACTGCAACAGCACGCAGCCCAAACGCGGCCGGATTATGCCACGCGCCAGCGCTGGCTGAGCGGACTGCAGCGTATCGTGACCGAGCATCAGGCCGAATGGATTGCAGCGCTCAATGCCGACTTCGGCTGCCGCAGCGCAGTGGAAACACGGCTGGCCGAGCTGTTTCCGGCGCTGGAGGGAGTCCGCCTGGCACGCCGCAAACTGAAAAGCTGGATGCGGCCGCAACGCCGTGGCGTGTCGCCGTGGTTCTGGCCGGCACGCGCCCAGGTGCAGCCGCAGTCGCTGGGGGTGGCGGGCATTATCGTGCCGTGGAACTACCCGGTGTTCCTGGCGCTGGGGCCGCTGACCAGCGCACTGGCAGCGGGCAATCGCGCCATGGTGAAGATGTCAGAGCTGTCGCCACGCAGCGGCGAACTGCTGGCGCGGCTGTGCGAGCGCTACCTGGGGAGCGATGTGGTGCGGGTGGTTAACGGCGGGCTGGATGTCGCGGCGGCCTTCGGCAATCTGCCGTTCGATCATTTGCTGTTCACCGGCTCCACCCGGGTTGGCCGCATGGTGATGCAGGCGGCTGCGGCCAACCTGACGCCGGTGACGCTGGAGCTGGGCGGCAAGTGCCCGCTGCTGCTCGCACCGGGCGTCGACATGGCGCGGGCGGCTCGCAGCGTGGTGGCCGGCAAACTGCTCAATGCCGGGCAGACCTGCGTGGCACCGGATTACGTGCTGCTGCATGCCACCGATCGCGATGCCTTTGTCGCCGCGCTGCGTGGCGCGACACGCGATGCCTACCCGCGGCTGGCCGACAACCCGGACTACACCGCCATCATCAACCGGCAGCACCTTGAGCGGCTGCTGGCCTGGCGTGATGATGCCCGGCAGCGTGGCGCGCAGGTAGAGGCGCTGTGCGATGAGGATGACGCCAGCCTGATGGCCGCCTGCAAGCTGCCACTGACACTGATCGAACAGGCGCCGGCGGACGCCGCGGTCATGCGCGAAGAGATCTTTGGCCCTTTGCTGCCCATCATTAGCTACCAGCAGCTGGACGAAGCGCTGGCGCATATCCGGCAACATCCACGACCGCTAGCGCTATACCTGTTCGACGACGACCGTAGCCGCATTGCCCACGTGCTGAACACCACGCTGGCTGGCGGTGTCTGCATCAACGACACCCTGCTGCACGTGGTGCAGGACCAGCTGCCGTTTGGTGGCGTTGGCAGCTCTGGCATGGGTCATTACCACGGCCACGAAGGCTTTTTGACTTTCAGCAAGCTGCTGCCGGTGTTCCGGCAATCGCGGCTGGCCACTACTGTGCTGACCCGGCCGCCATATGGCAAGGTGGTGCATTACTTGTTGCGCCTGATGCTGGGGCGGATCAAATGAGGCTGTCGCGGCGGCAGTTATTGCATACCGGGCTGCTGGGCGGGCTGGCACTGGCGGTGGCCGGTCGTCTGGCGGTACCGCCGGCGGCGCCGGGCTTTGCGGCCAACGTGGCCGACCGGCAACTGATCACCGTGCTGGCGCGCTGCATGCTGGGGCCGCTACCCGCCAGCGGGCCACTGCAGGTGACGGCCAATGTGCTGGCGGCGATCGATGGGCTGCCACTGGCGGTGCAGGCCGAGCTGCGCCAATTGTTTGATCTGCTGCAGCAGCCTGTCGCGCGTCGATTGCTGGCGGGCGTGGCAGCGCCGTGGCCGGAGGCTAGCGTGGGCGAGGTGCGGGCCTTCTTGCAGCGCTGGCGCTACAGCCGGTTCAGTCTGCTGCGCAGTGGCTATCAGGCCTTGCACAGCCTGCTGTATGCCGCCTGGTATGGCGATGCCGCCAGCTGGGCGGGCATCGATTACCGCGTGCCAGCAACGATGAAAGGTTTGCTATGAGCCGCTTGCCCGACCCGTGGCAGACCGGGCTGGCCGCCGGCTGGCGGGTAACCGATGCCAGCCGGCTGGAGCGCGACCTGCAACTGGAGTGCGATGTCGCGATTGTCGGCAGCGGTGCTGGGGGCGGCATGGCTGCCGAACTGCTGGCGCAGGCTGGTCTGCGCGTGGTGCTGCTGGAAGAGGGGGCATTGCACAGCTCCAGCAACTTCCGGCTGGACGAGGCGCAGGCCTACCCGCAGCTGTATCAGGAGTCTGCCAACCGCCAAACTGCGGACAAGGGCATTACCATCCTGCAGGGTCGCTGCGTAGGGGGCAGCACCACCGTAAACTGGACCAGCAGCTTTCGCACGCCGGCCACCACACTTGACTGGTGGCGGCAGACGCACGGCTTGGCCGAGCTGAGCGAGTCCGCGATGCAGCCGTGGTTCGACCGGGCCGAAGCGCGGCTGGGGATCGCGCCATGGGAGGCAGACCCCAACCCCAATAACGCGGTACTGGCGCGCGGTTGCGAGGCGCTGGGATTGAGCCACGGCCGCATGCGCCGCAATGTGCGTGGCTGCTGGAACCTGGGCTATTGCGGTACCGGCTGCGCTACCAATGCCAAGCAGTCGATGCTGGTCAGCGCCATTCCGGCGGCGCTGGCGGCTGGCGCGCAGTTGCTGACCCGGGTGCGGGTGCGCCAGCTGCAGCTGGCGGGAGCGCGTGTCGACGGGGTACTGGCAGACGCGCTGCTGGCCGATGGTGTGCAACGCAGTGGACGGCAGGTGACGGTAAGGGCACGGCAGGTGGTGCTGTCGGCCGGTGCCATTGGCACCCCGGCGATTTTGCTGCGCAGCCGCGCGCCGGACCCGTACCGCCAGCTGGGCAAGCGCACCTTTCTGCATCCGGTACTGTTGTCCGGCGCGATCTTTGCCCGGCGTATCGAGGGCTACTACGGTGCGCCGCAGTCGGTGTATAGCGATCACTTCCTGCATCGTGGCGCCATTGACGGTCCGCTGGGTTACAAGCTGGAAGTGCCGCCCATCCACCCGCTGATCATGGCTGCTACCTTGCCCGGCAATGGCGTACCACACCAGCGGCTGATGCAGCGGATGCCACATCTCAATGTCACTCTGGCGCTATTGCGCGACGGCTTCCATCCGCAAAGCGTCGGCGGGCAAGTGCGGCTGCGCGCCGATGGTTCGCCCCTGCTGGATTACCCGCTGGGCGCAGTGGAGTGGGAGGCGGCGCGGCGTGCGCTGCTGAGCATGGCCGAGCTGCAGTTTGCCGCCGGCGCGCGGGCGGTGTTGCCGGTGCATGAGGATGCCGGCCTGGCCCGCAGCTGGCGCGCCGCGCGGCAGATGATTGCTGCGCTACCGATGCAGGTTTTGCGCACCCGGGTGGTCAGTGCACATGTGATGGGAGGCGCGGCGATGGCCGCGGACGAGCGGCACGGCGTGGTGGATGGCTACGGGCGCCACTGGCAGCTGCAGAACCTGACCGTGATCGACGGCTCGCTGTTTCCCACCAGTATCGGCGCCAATCCGCAGCTGTCGGTGTATGGCTTTGCGTTGCGGGCGGCGGAAGCACTGCGGCGGCGCATGGCGTGAAGGCGAGCTATGCACAACAAAATGCGGCCAACCTTGGCTAAAGGTTGGCCGCATTTTTTAGGGCAGCAAAGCGTCGACTAGAACAGCTCGATATCGCCACCGGCCGCGACATCGTCACCGCTCAGCATCAGTTCGCTGGTGCGGGCGCGGTTACGGCGCTGGTCGTTCCATTGGAAATGACTCAGCTCGAAATGGGTCAAGGCGTTTTTCAGGCGTTCGCTGAGCTTGCGCAGGTCTTCCGGCGATACAGCGTGGATACGGCTGGTGCTCAGCGCGTCCTGGTTCAGCTGTACCAGAATGTCGCAGGAGTTCTTGGAGGCATTCACTGCCTCGGCCTGGGCGGCAACGGCGTCACCGATACCGTTGGCGGCGGTGTTGATGTCGGAAATGGCGGCGGTCACCTGGTCCAGCTTGGCGCGCGAGCTGCCGGCATGGGTAGCGGTATCGTCGGCGCGCTGCTGCGAAGCGGCCATGGTTTTCACCACGGTACGTGTACCATGCTGCACTTCGCCCATGATGTCGCGCACCTGGGTGGTGGCTTCCTGCGTGCGGTGCGCCAGCTTGCGCACTTCGTCCGCCACTACGGCAAAGCCACGACCGGCCTCGCCAGCACGTGCTGCCTCGATGGCGGCGTTCAGCGCCAGCAGATTGGTCTGGTCGGCAATGTCACGGATCACGTCCAGAATATTGCCGATACGATCGGAGGCGGCGGACAGCGCCTGCACATCGCGCTCCGATTGCTCCAGCATACGTGCCACTTCGGTGACACCGTCGATCACGGTCAGCGTCGCCTCACGGCTGACGCCCATGTCCTGTTCGGCGTTGGCGGCTGCCGCAGTGATGGCCTGCAGTTGGCCGCGCAGCTGTTCGGCCTGGGCGATCATGCTGGCGATACCCTGGATCAGCACTTCGCCATGCGAGGCCTGCAGCATGTTTTTCTGCAGGATGGCGCTATAGGTGTCGGTGAGCTCCTGCGCCATCGGCATCAGCCGGGCGGCGGTGGCGATTACCTCGCCAAACGAGCCGTCGATGCGCTGGAACACACCATTGATATGGTCGCCACAGTCCACCCACTTTCCGCAGTCCTGCATCTGCAGTGGCTGTGCCAGATTGATAGGCTCCGCCGCCAGTGCTTCCAGGTGGCTGTCGATGTAGAGCAGTGGGCGGATGAGGTGGCGTTGTGCACGCCAGGTCAGCAGTCCCAGTATCAACAGGCAGCTCAGCAGGGCAAGCGCCAGCTGCACACCACTGGAGGCCGGTAGCAACAGGCCGGCAAAGGGCAGCAGTAGCACCGGCAGGGCGGGTGCAACAAAATGGAAAGTGGTGGATTTCATCCGGAGGTTCCCCGTTTTTCTTGTGGTGCAGCATAACCCTTGGTGGCGGACGTGTATTATCCGGGCATCTTTCCGGGTGGCAAGACCGCTTAGGGTAATATATCGATACCGGCCTTTTTTAGGCCAGAAAAAAGGCAAAGTCATGTGGGATTGGCTGTTGGGTAGCGGACATCCGGTATCCAGGCAGGATGTAGAGGGCGCGGTAGAAATGCTGGTGGAACAGGTGGAGCCCCGGCTTCGGCTGCTGCCGGATGGTCGGCGCAAGCTGCGGCGCGGGGTCAAGCGCACCCTGCAATACATGCACGATCTGTGTGAGACGCTGCCCGAATCGCTGGATTTGAGCCTGCCCGGCTACAGCCTGGACCGTCGTGTCGGGCTGCTGTTTTCCTCGCCGCAGTCGCTAAGCGACATTCTGGCCGGCAGCGAATCGCTGCATGACTATTTTGCCCGCCCGTCATCGGCCGATACCGTGCAGCTGATGCTGTCGATGCAGCCCAGCGAAACCCACCGCCTGGGCAGCATGCTGATGCCGGATGGCTCGATCCGCAAAGATGTGCCGCAGACGATCCTGAGCTTCGATCGCCATCGCTTTATCGCCGCCGGCAGTACCCGTGACGAGGCGGTGCGCAAGGGGCGCGAACATGCCTATGCCGTATGGTGTGCCAGCCTGGGGCAGGGCATGCAGGAGCTGGAAGCCCGTCGCCGACTACTGGAAATTGAACGCCAGGCTCTGCAGCTGCAAGTGCGTACCGGTGCCGGGGTGCTGAATGCCGAGGCGCTGAACCTGAGTGGCGTGCTGACGCGGGAGCAGGCCGGGCAACGGTTGGAGCAGGTGCAGCGCGAACTGAGCGATGGCAGCAAACTCGGCTCGCTGGCCGGCAAACTGCAGCTACTGCAGCAGATCGTGGAAGGACCGGAAGAGTACATCAAGGCGCGACAGGATACGGTGTGGGTTAACCGCATGGGCGTGCTGACCCCGCCAGATCAGGGCGGCCAGCAGCTGGACTATGCCGAGGTGCTGCTGGGTTATGTGCAGCAACGCCGCCGGGTGGTATTCCCGGCCACGCTCAGCCGCGAAGCCTGGCGCGAATGGCAGCAACGTTGGCCGCAGCAGGATGGCGTCTTCGTGCCGTAGGCCGGCACGCGCTCAGGCCATGCCGTTGCAGACGATAAGCGGTATCTGCATCTCGGCGGCGCTCATGCCGCCGTGATTGCCGATCAGCCGCGGTCGCTCCTTGTCGTCCACCATCTGCAACAAGCCCCAGTCGTCCTTCATCAGCAATACGTAATCGCCCAGTCGTGCCGCCAATTGCGGGTGGTTGGGTGGCGGGCCAAACCACTCGGCGGCCAGCACGTCTGCCGCCTTCAGCACCCATAAGGTATGTCCCAGCGCCGCCGTTACCGCCGCCGGAAACGCTGCATGGCATTCCGGCTGCACCTGGCAGAACGCTACCCGTGGCTCGCCGGACAGCGGTCGCGCCAGCATGGCCGCCAACTCCGGGTAGTCGTTGAGGAACAGCAGCTTTTCCGGCGGAATGTCCAGCTGGCCATGGTCGGCGGTGATCAGCAGGCGGGTATTGCCCGGTAGCTGTTCGATCAACGCAGCACAGTGGCTATCCAGGCGCTGCAGCAGCTGCCGTGCCCGCGCATGCTGCGTGCCCTTGTGGTGCATCAGCGAATCCAGATCCGGAATATAGGCATACACGAACTTGCGCCCCGGTTGCTGCGCCAGCGCTGCCAGCTGGGAAAACAGCACGTCGTAGCCGTGCCACGGTAGCGCCTCTGCCGCGCCACCGTGATGTTGGCTGTAGCGTGAGTCGGCGATATACGCCGGTTGCAGCACATAGGAGCGGCGCGTGCCGGCAGCCAGCGCCGACGGCTGGCGATACAGGGTCGTCGCAAGTATGTCATCCGGCAGCGGCTCGCCATCCTCCCGCCAGTGTTCGCGCAGCGGCAGCGGTGTGGCAATGCAACCTGCCTCCGGTGCCCAGATGTGCCACGACAACAGGCCATGCTGCGATGGTGCCATCCCGGTCAGCAGTGTGCTGATGGCCGCGGTGGTGGTGCTGGGAAACACCGAGCGCAAGCTACAGTGCGGCTGGCGTGCTAGCCAGCCATCTGGTGCCAGTGCGGCCAACTGTGCTTCACCCATGCCGTCGATCAGCAGCAGGATGATGGTTTCCGCCTGCTCCAGATCGTCCAGCAGCGGGTGCTGCAGTGGTGCCAGTCCGGACGTGCCATGCAGGCGCGCGGCCAGGTTGGCAAGACTGTGCTGGTAGTCGGGCGTGACAAGATCGGCGGGCAGTTGGGCGGGGCTGTGCATGGTGATGTCGGCAAGTGGCAGGTATAGTCACGGTTTTACCACGCTGGGCGGCCCGCTGCCCATTTCACCGCCATGCAAGCACTTCGAGTCAGCTGTACCGAGTGCGGCGCCTGCTGCGCCGCCTTCCGCGTGTCGTTCCACAAATCCGAGCTGGCACACGGTGATGTGCCGGGGGTGCCGCCGACGATGGCGGTACACGAGGTGGCCAACACCATGCGCATGTGCGGCACCGATGAGTCCGAATCGCGCTGCGTGGCGCTGGTGGGCGAAGTGGGCAAGCAGGTGGCGTGCAGCATCTACCCGCTGCGGCCCTCGCCGTGCCGCGAGTTCGGCCAGCTGGCGGCGGTGGGCATCTACGAGGAAGCCTGCAATCGCGCGCGCAGCCGTCATGGCTTGCCGCCGTTGCCGGTGGAGCATTGGTAGCCGCTTACCGACCGCTTACATGACACAAGGGCGCCCCGCGGGGCGCCCTTGTTGTTGCGGCCAACCTTTGCCGCGTACGCTAGCCGTAGGCCAGAGTCAGGTGGTTATCCCACTTCACCGGGTAGCGGCGGCTGCGGCTGGCGTCGAGCTGCAGCGTGGCGCTGTCCAGCCACACAATGTCGCCCAGCTCGTTGCTGATAATGAAGTAGCGCCCGTCGCGCGTCGCCGCAACGCCGGAAGGCTTGGCCAGCGGCACTGCAGCCAGATAGCGGCCTTGGTCATCCCAGCACAACACCGCGTCGCCACGGGTGGCGGTGGCGACGATACGGTTGGCGCTGGCGGCAACGCTGGAGGCGTAACCATCGCACGCGCTCAGTAGCGCATCCGGTAGCGGCAGCATGCGCAGGCCACTGTCCGGCTGCCACAGTGCCACTACCGGCACACTGTCGTCGTCGCCTTCGTACTGCAGTGCCACCGCGTAGCGCCGGGCCGTCAACCGTGCCAGATGACGGATGGAATAACGCGAATCCGGCAGCGTGTACTGCGCCACGCTGCGGCCTTGTTTGAGGTCGATCACATCCAGGCTGGGCTGCATGCTGCGCAGGTTCAGCTTGATGCGGCCGCTTTCCGGCAGGGTGAGGATGCCGCCGTTGGCCACCAGCACGCGGCCATCGTCCATCGCCAGCAGCTCGTGCGGGCCGATGCCGCCGGATGGCAGCTCGGCCAGCGGCTGTAGCGTGGCCAGGTCGCGCACGGTGAGCAGGCCATAGCCGCTGTCGATGTCGCTATCGGTGGTCAGCAGCTGACCGCCATGCACGATGCCGTGGCCGAAGCCGTGGCGATTGTCCGGGTAGTCGTACCATGCCACGGTGGCGCCGCTTTGCCAGTTGAAGCAGGTAATCTGGTAGCCGGGCCGGCGCGCGAACACGATGGCCTCGCTGCCCGGTAGCAGCGCCAGGTGGTGGCCGCGCGCCGGCAGGTTCAGCGCCGCCGCGGCACCGGCCACGCCGGCACGGTGCTGGTTGCGGCCAACGTCGTAGGCAGACAGCACGCTAAAGCTGTCTTCGCCGGCGCGGGCATACAGCGGCCACGCCGCCAGTGCCAGCGCGCCGGCTTGCAGCAGGCGGCGGCGGGTCGGGTCAGTCGCCATCGGATTCATTGAAGCTGAGGGTGATGTCCAGCGCCTGCGTTACCGGGCCTTCCAGTGCGTCCATCAGCGCTTCCAGCGCATCAGTACTGGCCGCCGCGCGGTTGCTGTTGCCCACTTGCACCAGATTGTCCGGCAGCTGCTGCAGGCCGCTTTCCACGGCGGCAACCTTGCGGACCAGCTCGGCCGCCAGCGCCGACTGTTTGTCGGCCAGCAGCAATGTCAGGCCACTCTTGTTGTCGGCACCCACCAGCACCGCGTGCAGCAGGGCGAACTGGGCGCGCACCAGCTGTTTGCCGCTGGCACTGCGCTGGCCGATGACCTGCTCCGGCTTGACGCTGCCGATGCGTGCCAACTCTTTGTGCAGCTCGTTCAGACCCGCCAGGGTGAGGTTGACCACTTCTTCCAGCGGCTGCTTGCTGTTGCTGTACGGCGCGCCGGCTTCGCCGCTGCGGGTGAGGTCGGCGGCAAAGCGCTGCCAGTCAGCCAGCAGGGCCGGGGTATGGCTGGCGATTTCGGCAGCGTTACGTTGCAGCCATTGGCAGCGGGCCGGCTGCGACAACTGGCTGGCACCGTCGTACAGCGCGTACTCGATGGCGTTGTAGCCCTTGGCCGCGGCGCCGGCCTGCTCGTAGGCCTCGGCACTGGCGCCCAGCTTCTGGCCGATGGCGGCCTCGATCAGCGCCGGGCGGGTGGGGCGGAAGGCAATCACGCGTTGGCTGCGGCGCTCGGCAGTGGGGCCCCAGTTCAACGGGGCCACTGCCTGCCAGCTGCGGTAGGCACTCAGCCAGGCCTGACGGCTATTGGTCAGCGCGGCCTTGCCCGGCGTACGGCACAGCGCGTCGATGCTGCTGGCCAGCTGTTGGCTGCTGGCGTCCACCTGCTGATAGCGCGGCAGCAGTTCTTGCTGCCCCAGTTGTTGCAGGAACTGTTGCTCGGCCGGGGTATTGGCCACGGCCACGGCGGGCAGCAGGCCGGCCAGCAGCCAGTAAGTGGCATGCAGAGTCTTGGGCATGGAGGGGTCCTGATTGGCCTGCGGCGGCAAACGGAAAAGCTGCCACCGCGGGCCATGGGTTAGAGCGAGTTCAGAAAGGCAAGCACGGCATCGCGATCGGTCTTGTCCAGCGCCACAAAACGCTGGCGGGCGGCTTCGGCTTCGCCGCCGTGCCACAGAATGGCTTCGCTCAGATTGCGGGCGCGGCCATCATGCAGGTACTCGGTATGACCGTTGACATCCTTGATCAGACCGACGCCCCACAGCGGCGGTGTTTTCCACTCGCGGCCGTCGGCCAGGCCATCCGGTCGGTGGTCGGCCAGCGCCTCGCCCATATCGTGCAGCAGCAAGTCGGTGTAGGGGCTGATCTTCTGGCCGGATACTTCGGGCAGGCCGCGCAGGGTGCCGGTGGTGTAGCTGGCCACGTGGCAACTGCTGCATTGCAGCTGGCCGAACAGCAGCTTGCCGCGGCGCACGCTGGCGCTATCGGAGTTGCGCTGTGCCGGCACCGCCAAGGTCTGGCTGTAGAAAATCACTGCATCCATCTTGCCGGCGGCGATCTCCGGCTGGCCGCCATGTGGCGCGCGCAGGCAGTCGCGCTGCGCAGACATGCACTCTTCGCGCGGGAACCTGGGCGAGGTAATGCCCATGTCGCCATTGAAGGCGCCAGCCGCCTGGTGCGCAATGGTGGCGACGTTGGCTTTCCAGCCATAGCGGCCGATCAGCGTCTTGCTGGCGTAGGCGTCGTGCACGTAGTTGGCGCGCCCGGAGATGCCCTGGCCGGCGGCGGCCTGCTGGCGCGCATTGGCCAGAATGTCCTGCTCACGGATGGCTTCCAGCAGACCCAGGCCGATCATTTGCGGCGCAATACGCGGCGATACTTGCACTTGTGGGTGCAGTGGGCCGTAGCCCAGCTCGTCGAAACGATACTGTGGCTGACGCAGGCTGTAGCTTTCGCCATCGGCAAAGCGGCCCGGCAGCTCGGTGTAACTGATGCTGACCTTGCCCTCCGGCTTTACCCCGGGAATGGCGTCGTTATTGAACTGGCCACCGTAGTTCGGCTCTGGCAGTGAACCCTTGGCGCCCGGAATCGACAGGCGGAACAGCAGTGCCATCGGCTGCTCGCTCTGCAAGTCGTTGTCGAAGGCCGGAGTGTTGCCGCGGCCATCCAGCGTGTGACAGGCGCCACAGGAGCGGGCGATAAAGTGCGGGCCCAGACCATCGCGGGCGGCGGTGGACGACGGCGCTTCCACCCAGGCTTTCTTGAAGAACGAATTGCCGACGAAAAACCGCGTCTGGCGATCGCTGGCCATGTTGGCCGCAGGCAGCGAGAACGCATTGCGGCCAACCTCGTACACCGTGGTGTCGCCGCCCAGCTTTTCGTCACCATCCCGATACGGCGCCAGTTCCGGCGTGCTGGTGAAGCCCAGCGTACCCAGCAGCGCGATGGTGCCGCCCAGCGCGGTCAGGGCTTTCAAATACATTGGTTTCATCTGTGTTCCAGCACATGCCAAACCCGCCGGGATGTGCCGGCGGGTTTGGGGGTAAACAAGGCCGGCGGTGCCGGAGCGGCATCAGCCGTTGACGTTCAGCTTCTTGATGCCGATGGCCTTGGCGGCCTCCACCAGACTGCTGGCCTGTTTCTTCAGTGCGGCCACGGTGGCCTGCACACGCTGGCGGCCATCCTTGCGCACGATTTCCTGATCGAACGGTGCCTGGATACCTTCCGCCGCCTTGATGGTGGCGTCCATGTCGGCGCTGACCTTGTCGGCGGCCTTGGTGTTGCTGGCGGCCACTAGGTCACGCAGGCTGACACCTTTCACCACACTGCCGTCGGTGCGCTTGTATTCACCCAGCCACACGTTCTGGATGCCCTTGGCGTTGGTAAACACGTCGCGGTGGGTGTTGTCGGAGAAGCAGGAGTGCTCGTCTTCCTGGTTGCGGCTATCCAGCGCCACTTCCATGCGCTCGCCGGCCAGCTCGGCACGCGACAGTACGCCCATACCCACCATCATCTTGCGCACGGCGTCGTTGTCTTTCACGAAACGGGCGCGATAGTTGGCCGCATTCGGCTTCCAGGCTTCCACCAGCGTGGCCAGATCGTCCACCAGCAGCTCGGCCACGGTTTTCAGGTAGGCGCGGCGGCGATCGGCATTCTGTGCCTTGCCATCGACAAAATCGCTGGCCGCGCGCTTGCCCGGACCGGCGGTATCAAAATCCTGGCCCCACAGCAGGAATTCGATGGAGTGGTAGCCGGTGGCGATGTTCTCTTCGCCGCCACGCTCGTTCAGCGCCGACAGCTTGTCCTTGGTGATGGCCAGCTTGCGGTTGTTGATGATGCCGGCGTTGGGCTTGCCTTTCACGCCATCGATATAGGCTTCGTCCAGCGGCCAGGAGTTGAGCTGGCCTTCCGGGCCCTTGTCATCGTCCACCGGGCCGCCGTAGAAGCGGAATGCCTCGGTCTGGCCGTACGGCTCGCGCGCAGCCAGCCAGGCCTTGCGTGCCTGCTGCAAACCCTGCTCGCTGGGGGCGGCGACAAAGGCATCTACTGCGGATTGCAACTCGCGGGCGGCCTTGTATGTGTCTTCGTAGCTGGCGAAAACGATCTGACCGTAGGTTTCGGCTACTGCCGAGCGGTTGATTTCGGCCGCAGTTGCCAGCGGCGACAGCAGGGCACTGCCCAGCGCCAGAACGAGCAGGGTTTTGCGCATGTGGTGTTGTCTCGTGGTGGTTATCTAAAAGATGGCAAGGATGATAGTTATTAGCATTTACATGGTCAAGTCGGCGGCGTCATATGCGCCGCGGGTATTTACTGGCCGCAGGCGTGTTGCAGGCTGGGTTATCGCCACGCTTCGTGCTATCCTTGCGCCCCTTTTTTCTGCGTGACGCGTCACCCAACCCATGCGAGACCCCTGCGATCATTTCACCATCGACCTGATTGGCGGCATTCGCGCCAAACCCGGTCGCAAGCCGCTGGGGGAGCGCGCGATGACACCGGCCGAGCGCAAGCGGCGCAGCCGCGAGTTGCGCCGCAACCGCCTGCAAGAGCTTTCCGTGACGGTGGAGCTGTCGCGCGATGCGCAGAAGGCGCTGGACAAGATGATCGAGTGGTGGGGGGTGAGCAAGAAAGAGGCGATCAATCGCGCCATGCTGATTGCCTGCCAGTCACAGACTGGTCGCACTGCCTCGCTATTCGAGTTCGAGCAGGAACCACCGGCCAGTCGGCGCAAGTCGCGGCGGCACAAGGCGTGAATGCAAAAGGTTGGCCGCGGCCAACCTTTTTGTTTGCCGACACGCCCATTGCCCGCGATGTCAGCGACGTCATGCCGAGTGACATATAAACACAAGAAAAATTATCTTGTCACAAGCTTTTGTCATATTGTAAGTGAGTGCTTATTTATATGACGAAAGGCTGATATGAAAATCTCACAGCGCCTGGCCCTGATGATTGCTGTTGCCGTGCTTGGCTCCTTGCTGCTGGCCGGCAACTCTTTCTTGCAGATGCAGCGGCTCAACAGCCAGCTTGCCAGTCTGGGGCGTGACGTATTGCCCACCACGCAAATCCTGGGTGTCGCCGGCAAGGGGCTGGTGGAAACCCGCAACGCGTTGCTGGCACATGTGATGGCGAGCGATCCGGCCAAGAAAGCCGAAATCGAAGCAGACTACCGGGAGAGCCTGGCCAAACTGCAGCAAAACCTTGTCCACTACGAGGCGCTGGCCAGCGGCGAACAGGAGAAAAACTATCTGGCCCGCCTGAAGAGCGGCCTGGAGCTGCTGCAGGGTAAGTACCAGGCAGTACTGACGGCATCGCGCGACGGCCAGACCGAGCAGGCGATGCAGCTGGCCCGTGACGCACGCGACCACTTCAAGGCCACGCAGCAGGTGGTGGATGAGCACATCCGCTTCAACCAGCAGCAGGCAGATGCCGCGCTGCAGCAGGCAGAGCAGGTCAGCCGTAGTGCCAGCCTGACATCCATCATCATTACTGCGGCCAACATTGTGGTGCTGGCATTGTTGGGGCTATGGAGCTACCGCCGCATTGTCGGCAGCGTCAAGCGCGGCCAGCACAGCATCCAGCAGCTGACCGACTCGCTGGATTTCACCACCCGTTGCGAGGTGAACGGCAAGGACGAAATTGCCGACATGCTGAGCGCTTTCAACCGCCTGATCGAAAAACTGCATGGCAGCCTGCGCAGCATGGTAGCCGCCTCGCGCGATGTAACCCAGTCGGCCACCGAGCTTGCCGGCTCGGCACGGCAGGTCGCAGCCGGCTCCAATACGCAGAGTGAATCGGCTTCCACCATGGCCGCAGCACTGGAGCAGATCACCGTCAGCATTAATCATGTCGCCGATCGCAGTCACGAAGCCAACGATCTGGCCATGGACACCGGTAGCCGGGCACAGAGCGGCGAAGTGGTGATTCGCGATACCAGTCAGTCCATCGAAAGTATCGCCGGGGCTGTGGAACATGCGGCTGAGGAAATGACCCAGCTGTCGACACGTACCCGCGAAATTGCCGTGGTGGTCAACGTGATCCGCGACGTAGCCGACCAGACCAACCTGCTGGCGCTGAATGCCGCCATCGAGGCCGCCCGTGCCGGCGAAACCGGTCGCGGCTTCGCCGTGGTCGCGGATGAAGTCCGCAAGCTGGCCGAGCGTACGGCACACTCCACGCAGGAGATTGCCGACATCATCGATGCCATCCAGCGTGTATCCAGCAGTGCCAGCGAGCGCATGCAAGGCGTAGTGAGCAATGTCGCCACCGGGGTGGGCGATGCGGACAAGGCCCGCGGCGCGATCCGCTCTATTGTCGAAGTCGCCGACCAGAACCGGCAGCTGGCGGGGGAGATCAGTCACGCCATCCGTGAACAGGGAACTGCGGCCAACAGTATCGCGATGCAAGTGGAGAGCGTGGCGCAGATGGCGGAAGAAAACTCGGCCGCCGCCGCACTGGTGACCGATCTTGCCAGCCGTCTGCACCAGTTGTCCGAAACCATGCAGCAGGAAATTGCCAGCTACCGCGTCTGAAGCCGCGGGCGAACATCCCGCAATGCTGTTGCCGGCCCTTTGCGGGCCGGTTTTTTTATGGTCGCGCCGCCAAAATGCGGCTATAGGGGTAGTGAGCCGGAGGTTCTGGTGGTAGGAGGGTGAACATGGACAGCAAGGGATATCGGTGGCGTTGCAGTCTGCTGCTACTGGCGCTCGCCGCCGCGGGTAGCCATGCAGAAGAGCAGGCTTACCGTGCGCGACCGGGTGCAGATGGCGTGCAGCACGTGCAAGTAGTGGGCGGCAGCTATTACTTCCATCCCGCGCACATCATCGTCCACGCCGGCGTGCCGGTGGAGCTTTCGCTGCAGATGGAACCGGGAATGATCCCGCACAGCTTTGTGCTGGAAGCGCCGTCAGCGGGCATCAACATCCACACCGAGTTGGCCGCACAAGCCAAAGTGGCGCGCTTCGTGCCGACCATGCCCGGGCGCTACGCCTATTACTGTGGCCACAAGCTGCTGTTCTTCGCCAGTCACCGCCAGCGCGGTATGGAGGGTGTGCTGGAGGTGGTCGAATAGCGTGGCGGTGAATGGAGGTGCATGTGTTGCTGAGCTTGCTGGCAGTCGCCGCGTTGGGGGCCGTTCCCGGTGGTGAGTCGGATCTGTTGGCGACTGCCGCTGACCGTTTTCAGGCGCTGGATGGCTACCGTGTCACGCTGCGCGCAACATCGCCGGCGCATGCGCTACGGCTGATTCGCTATAGTTACCGCCGGCCGGGCTGGTTGCGGCTGGATTTCGACACCCCACACCATGGCGCGGTACTGATTTACGATCCGGCTAGCCAGCGGGTGCGATTGTGGCCGTTCGGGATCGGCCATTTTCCGCAGCTGACGCTGGCGCCAGATAATCCGCTGCTGCGCGATCGACGCGGCCATCGTGTCGAGCGTTCCCATGTTGGCGCCTTGCTGGAAAACGTACACAAGCTGGTGGTGCATGGCAGGCAACAACGCGGCGAGCCGGTGCAACTGGGGCGTTGGCAGGTACTGCCGTTGACCGTGACAGGCGGCGGTGATGCGACGGTAGAAGGTGTGCATCGCTACCAGCTGTGGCTGGAACGCGAGCATCTGTTTCCGCTCAAGGTGATCAGCTACGGTGTGGATGGTGGCGAGCTGGAAACCGTGCTGATGGACGATGTCGAGTTTGACCCTGCACTACCGGAAGACTGGTTCCAGCCCCGGTCCGACTCACACTGAGGTGACGCCATGGCCGAATACTGCTTCTGCACGCTGTGGCGCTTCGATGCCCCGCTGGAGGCGGTATGGGACATCATCTACGACGTGCGCAGTTGGCCGCAGTGGTGGCCGGGCGTAGAGACCGTGAGTGAGCTGGCATCCGGCGATGCCGTGGGCGTTGGCGCCCGGCAGCGTTATGTCTGGAAAGGCGCGCTGCCATACCGCTTGTGCTTCGACATGCACATTATCGCAGTGCAGCCGCTGGCGCTGCTGGAAGGGGTGGCCAGCGGCGAGGTGGAGGGTGTTGGTCGCTGGCAGTTCAGCCGGGATGAGGACGCTACCCTGGTGCGCTATGACTGGCAGGTGCACACCACCCGGCGTTGGATGAACTGGCTGGCGCCAGTGGCGCGGCCGTTGTTCGAGTGGAACCACGACTATCTGATGAAAGCGGGGCGGCGCGGCCTTGATTTGCAGCTGGCTGGCCGCCCGGATAGGGCAGGCTAGCCGTGGCGGCGACAGTGGTTGCCGCCTGGCTACGCCGGCTCAACCTTGGCGCTTGCCGCCAGTCAGCTGGTGGTGCGCGGCCAGTACCTTGTAGCTCTCGCGGGCAACCTGTTGCAGTGCCTCGGCCTGTGGGTGGTCGGTGAATTGCAGCTCGGCATCCAGCGCCCGCAACGCGCGGCGCACGCTGGTGCATACCTCTACCGCGGCGTTGAAGTCGGCAGCGCACAGCACTTTGCCGTTGCGGATGCGGCGGCCATACACGGTGGCCATTTGCGCGTACTTGCACGCCAGCTCGCAGGCTTGCCAGGCGGCATCTTCTTCCAGGCTGGCAAACAGGTTCATCGCCAGCTGACAGGCAGTTTCCGCCTGACCGAAGCGTTGCTGCTCCTGCTGCTTGTTGTTGGCCGGCTTGCGGGTCTTGTCATTCATGCGGGTTCTCCGGCGTAAAAACATTGGGCACATACCGCGTGGTAACGGCTCTCGTCGCCGATCTCCACTTGCGGGCCGTGGTGCAGGCGCTGGCCGGCGGCATCGGTGCGGATGTGCATGGTGGCCTTGCGACCGCAGCTGCAGATGGTCTTGATCTCCTCGATATCCTCGGCCAGCGCCAGCAGCCAGGCCGCGCCGGGAAACGGCTCGCCGCGGAAATCGCTGCGCAGGCCAAAGCAGATCACCGGCAGCTTGCGGGTATGGGCCAGGCGATGCAGCTGGCGCACCTGCTGCGGGGTGAGAAACTGCGCCTCGTCCAGCAGCAGGCAGGACAGGCCGGAGTAATCGCCGGCCAGGAAATCATGTTCGGCGTCGAAAGTGTCGGCATCGCGCTGGATGTCCAGCCGCGAGGTGATCTTGCCGCGGCCGTAGCGATCGTCGATGGCGGCAGTGTACAGGCGTACCTGTTTGCCCATCGATTCATAGTTGTGGGCGATCTGCAGCAGCATCGTGCTCTTGCCGCTGTTCATGGCGGCGTAGCGGTAGAAAAGTTTGGCCATGGCGGCAGCGTGGTGCGGGGAGGGCGGCTATTGTACCCGCCGCCGGGCGCGGGGTGAACAGAGCGTTTCTTATCGCGGCCGGCATGGCGCAGGTATGATTGCTGCATCAGCACAAGACGATAACAAGGGCTGATACATGGAAAAGCAACTGCCGCTGCTGGCTACCCGTTACATCACCATGCGCTGGGGCGACATGGATGCGGTCGGGCACCTCAACAACACCTATTACTTCCGCTACATGGAGCAGATCCGCGTGGAGTGGCTGGAAGAGGCGGGCTTCCCCATCGACCCCAGTGGCATTGGCCCGGTGCTGGGCCATACCAGCTGCAGCTACAAGCGCGAGCTCACCTACCCGGCGACAGTGGCGATCAGCATCGAAGTGGAAAAGGTTGGCCGCAGCAGCCTGAAACTGCGGCATCACTTCTATCGCGATGGCGAACCGGACACGGTGTATGCAGTGGGCGAAGCCACGCTGGTATGGGTGGATTACCAGGCTGGAAAGACGGTCTCAATCCCCGAGCCAATCCGAGTCTTGCTGCGCGCGGCGGGGGCTGAGGCTTGATGCGGCCAACGTTGGCGATGTGAGAGTGTCGGTTTTGGCTGGTGGTCATGCCGATATTGGGGGTGACTGCTATCGGCCAAGAGCGGACATGAGCTTCCATGACGGAGAACAGACTTACCGGTTAACATCATTGTGCGTGTGGCTAGAAACTGGCTATCTGCTGAACAACCTACGAAATAATGACGCGCTCTAAAAAATTTGCTGCGAAGAGCTTACTGGCCCTTGCAACCTTGTTCTCAACAGCACTTCATGCCGGGGAAGTTCTGCGTCCTGATGTGATTGTTGTTGCTACCCTTTACGCAGACTATTCGTGGGAGGCCGTAGTCGACGAGCCACTGCACCTTAGAAGTGGTTTGTTGCAGCAGAATACAAGCGAGTTAGGTAAGTATTTCTCTCCCGATATTGCCGCTGCGATTGTGCGTGATAGTGATTGTGCGGAAAAGTCCGGCGAGGTTTGTGCCCTTGATTTTTTGCCGCATTGGGATAGCCAAGACCCCACGGGGGCAACCGTTAGGGTTTTTGCCGGCAAGATATTAGGTGAAGTATTGGCTGTAATTACACACCAACGGTCGAAACGAAAGCTGATTTACCAGCTAAAGCAAACTAACAGTGGTTGGAGAATCACGGATATCCGTTCTTTGAACTCGGGCTGGCGGCTGTTAGGTCTTTTGAAACGACCAAGTACAGACCAAAGTGGTCCCATGTAGTTACAACATGAAAGCGGTTGCAGCTTAGTGTCGCCTTCTGCCAGATAGTTGTTAGCTCCCGAACAGATTGGGACACCGCTCATCTAAATCAAATAACTGTCTGTAAAGTAAACATGACAAACACACTTCAGCAGGCTAAGTGGTGGATGGAGTTCATTTGTACGAAGTGCCGATTCCCTGTGCCAGAAAGACTTCGTGCTCAGTTTGTCGCCGCTGAAATTACCGAATTTTGCGGCTGCGGGTGCAATAGCTTCAAGGTGCAAGTATCTGGAGATTGTGGTGTCGCACCAATAGCATCCGCAGGTGGTTACGGCTGCATCTTTGAAGCTAACTTTCATCTCGCCGAAGAAGGGAGAACTCTCGAATTAGTCTTATTCGTAAATGAGATGGGAAATCTTGCATATGTGGAAATAGATTGCTGCGCCAACAGTTTTCCGGTTCCCAATAATTTCACGGTCGTCGAACCTCCTTTTTTTGTTTACACCCATCCTAATCTTCTGCTATGTCATTGTTGACAATATCGGCAGCTGGACAAAAATTTAAATTAGCACTTTATCATGCCGCTACTTAATTATGTGTCTGCTTAGGGTCGAAAGCACTGCTTGCCGGATTACGTAGAGAGCCTGCCTCCATTAAATGGCACTACAAATAAAATCGGCCGCAGATTGCTCTGCGGCCGATTGCTGTTATAGCGCGCTGGGAGTGTCCCGTCTCAGGCAAACACCTGCATCAGCGTGGCCAACTGTCCACCGGCGGCACCGGGCACCGCCATGCGGCTGTCCACCGCCATCATTACCGACAGCGCGGTGATGGTGACGATGGAGAAGGCGAACACCTGGCGCGCCCATACGCGGTCGTCGGCGGCCTTGTGGCCGGACAGCGCCATCTTCAGCCACCACAGGCTGGTGGCTACCGCTACCACCAGGTAGCCGTAGCCCACGTAACCGCCCAGCATCAGCATGATGGTGGCTGCCATGAAGGCCAGGATGTACAGCACGATCTGGCGCTTGGCGGCGGAGATGCCACGTACCACCGGCAGCACCGGGATGCCGGCGGCCTGGTAGTCCTGGAAGCGGAAGATGGCAATCGCGTAGGAATGCGGCATCTGCCACAGGCAGAACATCAGCAGCAGAATGGCCGCGCCCATGTCGAAGCGGCCGGTGGCGGCGCAGTAGCCGGCTACCGGCGGTACCGCGCCGGACAGGCTGCCCACCACGGTGCCGTATACCGACTTGCGCTTCATGTACAGGCTGTACACGCCGGCGTAGATCACGAAGCCGAACAGCGCGCAGGCGGTCGCCAGCGCGTTGGTGCCGAACCACAGCGTGGCAAAGCCGGCGATGCCGAGCACGATGCCGTGCGCCAGTGCCGCGCGTACCGACATGACGCCGGTAACCAGCACGCGGCCCTTGGTGCGCGCCATCTTGCTGTCGATGTCGCGGTCCACGCAGTTGTTCAGCGAGCAGCCGGAGGCCACCACCAGCGACAGGCCGATGAGGGTGGCCAGCATCTGCCACAGGTCGACGTGACCCTGTGCCGCCAGCAGGTAACCGCCGGCGGTGGAGATCAGGTTGCCGAAGATGATGCCCGGCTTGGTGACCTGCAGGTAGCGCTTGAGCTTCACGTTGGCCGCACTCAGCTTGGCATCATCAGCGCATCGGCGCTGAAGATGATCCATACCGACAGCACCACCAGCAGCACGATCACCAGTGCGGTGAACAGGAAGGCCAGCGAGTTGATGCGGCCTTCCTTGGTGAAATTCAGGTGCAGGAAGTACTTCAGGTGCACCAGAATCTGCACCACGGCGAACGCGGCGATGGTCAGCAGGGTGTTGTGCGGGTTCAGACCGCCGTTCATCACCAGCCAGAACGGAATCACGGTCAGGATTACCGACAGCACGAAGCCGGTCAGGTAGGAGGAAACGCTGCCGTGGCTGGCGGCGTGGTCGTGAGCGTGGCTCATCAAATCGCCCCTTTCAGGTACACAACGGTGAATACGCAGATCCACACGATGTCGAGGAAGTGCCAGAACATGCTCAGGCAGTTCAGGC
>CAMLGD010000034.1 GCA_946479405.1 uncultured Vogesella sp. | reverse complement strand
CGGCCAGTTCCTTCACCAGGATCAGCTTGCCCTTCGGGGTGTCGATCAGCTGGTAAGTCAGGCTGGCGCTCACCGCCACCGCCTGGTTGGCCGGCAGGGTCCACGGCGTGGTGGTCCAGATCACCGCGTAGGCATCATCCACGCTGCCGGCCAGACCGAAGGCTGCGGCCAACTTGTCGCCTTCCAGTACCTTGAAGCCGACGTCGATGGCCGGAGAGGTCTTGTCTTCGTATTCCACCTCGGCCTCGGCCAGTGCGGAGCCGCACTCGATACACCAGTGCACCGGCTTCTCGCCCTTCATCAGGTAGCCGTTTTCATAGACCTTGCCGAGGGTACGCACGATGTCGGCTTCGGTCTTGAACGCCATGGTCAGATAGGGATTGTCCCAGTCGCCCAGCACGCCCAGACGGATGAAGTCCTTCTTCTGACGCGCAATCTGTTCGTAGGCGTATTCGCGGCACAGTTCGCGGAACTTGGCGGCCGGAATCTCCTTGCCATGCAGTTTTTCCACCATCAGCTCGATCGGCAGGCCATGGCAGTCCCAGCCGGGCACGTACGGCGCGTCGAAGCCGGACTGGGTCTTGGAACGGACGATAATGTCCTTCAACACCTTGTTGACGGCATGGCCGATATGGATGTCGCCGTTGGCATACGGTGGGCCGTCATGCAGGATGAACTTGGGACGACCGGCCGCAATCTTGCGCAGCTTCTGGTAACGCTGCTGTTCCTGCCAGCTTTTCAGCCAGCCCGGTTCTCGTTTGGCCAGGTCACCGCGCATGGGAAACGGGGTGTCCAGCAGGTTTACGGTCTTGCGGTAGTCGATGCTCATGCCTGATCTCGTTGCAAACTGTTCAAATAGGTTTTGGCGCTGGCGGCATCGCGTTCAATCTGCGCCACCAGCTCGTTCAAATCGTCGTAGCGCGCTTCGTCGCGCAGCTTGTGCAGGAAGTGCACGGTCAAACGTTGGCCGTACAGCTCGCCCTGATAATCGAAAAGATGGACTTCCAGCTTGTAGTGCTGGCTGTCGGTCACCGTCGGGTTCTTGCCGAGGCTGGCCACACCGCCCAGACGCCCGTGCGGGGTATCCACCTGCACCACGAACACACCTTCCAGCGGTGGACAACGATGCGGCAGATGTACATTGGCGGTGGGAAAACCGATGGTACGCCCCAGTTTCTGCCCGTGCATCACCTTGCCGGACACCTGGTAGGGACGGCCCAGCAGCCGTGCAGCACTGTCCAGGTCGCCTGCGGCCAACCTGTCGCGCACCAAGGTACTGGAGGCGCGCTCTCCGGCCACCAGCACCGACGGCATCGCCTCGGTAACGAAATCACGACAGTTTTGCAGCAACTCGAAATTGCCTTTGCGGTCGGCGCCAAACTGGAAATCGTCACCGATCAGCAGGTAGCGGGTTTTCAGCTCCTGCAGCAATACCTGCTGCACGAAGTCTTCCGCTGCCATGCGCGAAAACGCATGATTGAAACGGTAGATGAAAACGTAATCGACCAGATTCCTGTGCGCCAGAAACTGCAGCTTGTCGCGCAGCACGGCTAGGCGTGCCGGCGGCTGGCCCTTGGCAAAGAATTCACGCGGATGCGGTTCGAAAGTCAGCAGTGCCGTGGGCAGGTCACGTGCATCCGCCTCGTCGCGCAAGCGGGCAAGCATGCGTTGGTGCCCCAGGTGCACGCCATCGAAATTGCCTATGGTCAAGGCACAGGGCGGCAGGTCAAAACGGCAGGGATTTCCCAGAAACGCACGCATGGCTACACGAAAACAAGGTAAAGGGCGATTTTAACCAGCCAACCCTGACAACGCCAGCAAAACCCCCAAACAAAAAGCCCCGGGAATCCCGGGGCTTTTGCAATGAAGATCAGCGATTTAGCCGATTACTTCACTTCTTCTTGCTTGGCAGTTTCAACGGTCACGTCGAAACGGCGATCGCCGGCCAGGCAAGCGATCAGGTCAGCACGCTTCTTGAACTTCTTGGCGGTGCATTCTGCGGTCAGCTTGGCTTCGGATTCGCCCTTGCCTACAGCGGAAACCTTGTCAGCAGCGATGCCAGCGGCAACAAAGTAGTCCTTCACAGCGTTGGCACGCTTTTCGGACAGCGCCTGGTTGTACTTTTCGGAACCCAGGTAGTCGGTGTGGCCGGTGATGGCAACGGACTTCAGCTGGTTATCGGCCTTCAGGCTGCCAACCAGATCGTTCAGCTGCTGGTTGCCTTCGATGATCTTGGCGCTGTTGAATTCGAACAGGCCTTCAGCGGACAGGCTAACGCTCTTGGTTACATACTTCGGCGCAGCCGGGGCAACCGGAGCCGGAGCAACCGGAGCAGCAGCAACTACCGGAGCGCGGTCACCACACTCAACCAGGCCGTCACGAGCCTGATCGTAGGTGGTCGGCAGGCGCCAGCATTCGCCGTAGGCGTTCTTGATGACGTTGGTCACTTGACCATCGACAGAATAACCTTGGTTCGGTGCAGCCAGCGCAGCAGCGGAAACCAGCAGAGAAGCAAGCAGGGCGCTCAGTTTGATCGAATTTTTCATGTGAGATCCTCTAAGTTGATGCAAGCATCACGTTGTGACTGCCTGCTCTTTAAAAAAGCGCATTTTAAAGATAACAGGCTGAATCCAGTTATCACGCTCGCGTCTGGTTGAGTAAAACAAACGCATCTTTCGTGACTATAGGAAACCGGCAAACCACATGTCAATGTCGCATCTTTAAATAGTCGTGAAAAAAGCAACACTTTGGCATGCCATTTTGTCGAAGCACGCCAGAATAGTTGCTGTTTTGCCACACCTTAATTTGAAACACGCCGTTTAAGCAGCGGTACCGGCTTGAGCACGGTGCCTTGGTACTGCTCGCTAAAATCGGCCAGCCCCTCCAGCGCTTCCGCCGCGGAACGATCTTCGCGAATGGCAAAGGAGTCGAAGCCAACCTGTGCCATATACGACAATTGATCGCGCAGCACATCACCAACGGCACGCAGCTCGCCGCGGTATGCCAGGCGTTCGCGCAGCAGGCGGGCAATGCTATAGCCACGACCATCGGCGAAGGCAGGGAAATCAATGGCGATCAGTGGCAGATCGGCCAGATGCGGCTGCAAGGCCAGCGGATCACTGTCCGGAGCCAGCAAGACAGCCAAACCGCCGCAATGTTCCCCACCCTGCACTTGCAGAAAGCGGGCCAGTGGCAGAATCACGTCTTCGTCGGCAGCAAACACCGCATCTTCTTCGCGCAGCAGGCGCCAGCTATCGTCAGTTGCGATCACGCCCTGCTTAATCAAGTTTTGCATATACACGCTCCTTGAACGGTACCAGGCCGATGCGGCGCACGGTCTCGATAAAACGCTCACCCGCGAGACGTTGCTCAAGGTAAAGCTGCATGATTTTTTCAAATGCCAGCGGCACGTCGGCCTGGGCAAACGACGGCCCGATCACCTTGCCGATGGCGGACTGGTTGCCCTGGCTGCCACCCAGCGTGATCTGGTACCACTCTTCGCCGTTCTTATCGACGCCAAGGATGCCGATGTTGCCGATATGGTGGTGACCACAGGCGTTCATGCAGCCGGAGAAATTGCAGTCGATGTCGCCCAGATCGAACAGGTAATCGAGATCGTCGAACTTGCGCTGGATCGCCTCGGCCACCGGAATGGAACGGGCATTGGCCAGCGAACAGAAGTCGCCGCCCGGGCAGCACACGATGTCGGTCAGCAGGCCGATGTTCGGCGTGGCGAAGCCATGCTGTTTCGCCTGCAGCCACACCTGGTACAGATCGCTTTCCTTCACGTCGGCCAGGATCAGGTTCTGCTCGTGCGCCACGCGCAGCTCGCCAAAGCTGTAACGGTCAGCCAGATCGGCGGCCACGTCCATCTGTGCCGCGGTAATGTCGCCCGGCGGCACACCGGTCTTTTTCAGCGACAGCACCACCGAGCGGTAGCCCGGCTGCTTGTGGGCATGGGTATTGCGCGCCAGCCAGCGCACAAACGCCGGTTCGCTGGCCTGCTGTGCCACGAACTCGGCCGGGTTGGCCGCAAGTGTCTCGTAACTCGGGTCGGAAAAGAAGGCGGCGTAGTAGGCTACGTCGGCATCGCTGAGGGTGGCCGGGCCATCCTTCAGGTGCAGCCATTCGTCTTCCACCTTGGCGGCAAATGCTTCTACCGTCATCGCCTGCACCAGGATCTTGATACGGGCCTTGTACTTGTTGTCACGGCGGCCGAAGCGGTTGTACACGCGCAGCACCGCGTCCAGGTAGGTCAGCAGATGCTTGGTCGGCAGGAACTCGCGTACCGCCTTGCCCACCATCGGGGTGCGGCCGAGACCGCCGCCGACGATGACGCGGAAGCCGACTTCGCCGGCCTCGTTGCGCACCACGTGCAGGCCGATGTCGTGTACCCAGGTAGCGGCTCGGTCTTCCACGCTGCCGGATACCGCGATCTTGAACTTGCGCGGCAGGTAGGCGAACTCCGGATGCAGCGTGCTCCACTGGCGGATGATTTCGCAGTACGGACGCGGGTCAATCAGTTCGTCGGCAGCTACACCGGCAAAGGCGTCGGTGGTGGTGTTGCGCACGCAGTTGCCGGAGGTCTGGATGGCGTGCATTTCCACTTCCGCCAACTCGGCCAGGATATCCGGCACGTTTTCCAGCGCCGGCCAGTTGAACTGCATGTTCTGACGGGTGGTGAAGTGGCCGTAATCCCTGTCGTAGGTGCGGGCGATATGCGCCAGCTTGCGCAACTGGGTGCTGTTCAGATGACCGTAAGGGATGGCCACGCGCAGCATCGGCGCATGACGCTGAACATACAGCCCGTTCATCAGGCGCAGCGGACGGAACTCGTCTTCGCTCAGTTCGCCCGCCAGGAAACGCCGGGTCTGGTCGCGGAACTGGGCAACCCGTTCACGCACCAGCCGGTGGTCCACTTCATCGTACTTGTACATGCAGAAACTCTCTTTATCAGGCGGGCCGCCGGATGCGGCCAACCTTTGGTTATTGCGGGCTTACTCGGGGCGCTTGAGCGGGCTGGCCTTCACATGCAGGCCGCACTCCTTGCTGTCCGGATTTTCCCACCACCAGCGACCGGCACGGATGTCCTCGCCCACGGCGATGGGGCGGGTACAGGGCGCACAGCCGATGGACGGCACGTGCTTGTCGTGCAGGCTGTTGTACGGCACCTCATTGGCGCGGATGTACTCCCACACCTCTTTTTCGGTCCAGTCGAGCAGCGGGTTGTACTTCATCAGGCCGTTGTCGGCATCGAACTCGGCTTCCGGCAGATCGACGCGGGTCAGCGACTGCTGGCGACGCAGACCGGTAATCCAGCCTTCCAGTCCGGACAACGCGCGCTTGAGTGGCTCAATCTTGCGGATGTGGCAACAGGACTTGCGCAGCTCAACACTGTTATAGAAGGCATTGATGCCGTTCTGGTTGACATAGGCTTCCAGCGCCGTGGCATCCGGGTAGAACACACGGATCGGATACGCCGGGTAGCGTTCGCCCACCTGCTGCATCAGAGTATAGGTTTCCACCGGCAGACGGCCGGTGTCCAGGCTGAAAATGCCGATCGGCAGATTCAGGGTGGCGATCAGGTGCGTCAGCACCATGTCTTCGGCACCAAAGCTGTTGGCCAGCGCCACCTTGCCATGCTTGGCGGCGATGTCTTTCAGCAGCGCTTCGGTACGGGCGAGCTTCTCGGCAAGGCTCATCGGGTGCCTCCGGGGCATACGTTCAGAGCTTGCGATAGTAGCCAAAGCCTTTAAGTCCGAAAAGAATATTGTGTTAGTATTTAATTACTAACGGTTTTAAGGGCACGCTGATGAAACTCCAGCAATTGCGTTATCTGGTCGAAGTCGCCAAACAGGGTTTGAATGTATCCGAGGCTGCAGAAAAGCTGCACACCTCGCAGCCCGGCATTTCCAAACAGATTCGCCTGCTGGAGGATGAGCTCGGCATCCAGGTGTTCATCCGCAACGGCAAGCGCGTGGTAGCGGTGTCGGAGCCGGGCAAGGAGGTGCTGCGCATCTCCGAACGCATCCTGCGTGAGGCGCAGAACCTCAAGCGCGTGGGCGAGGAGTTCTCGCGCGAGGCCGAAGGCGCGCTGACCATCGCCACCACCCACACCCAGGCGCGCTATGCGCTGCCGACGGTGATCGCCGAATTCGTGCAGCGCTACCCCAAGGTGCGGCTGTCGATCAAGCAGGGCAGTCCGACGCAGATCTGCGACATGGTGGTATCCGGCGAGGCTGATCTGGCCATCGCCACCGAAGGCATCTCGCTGTACAAGGAACTGGCGATGTTGCCGTGCTACGAATGGAACCGCAGCGTAGTGGCACCCAAAGGGCACCCGCTGCTGGCGCTGGAGCGCCCGATGACGCTGGCCGACATCGCCTCTTACCCGATCATCACCTACGATTTCGCCTTTGCCGGCCGCTCCAAGATCAACCAGTCGTTCCACAACGCCGGCCTCACCCCCAACGTGGTGCTCACCGCCATCGACACCGACGTGATCAAGACCTACGTGCGACTGGGGCTGGGCATCGGCATCATCGCCAGCATGGCGTTCGAGCCGGAACAGGACCAGGGGCTGGATGCGCGAGAGGCCGGCCACCTGTTCGAGCCGTCCACCACCAAGATCGGCATCCGCAAGGATGCCTACCTGCGCGGCTACGCCTACACCTTCGTGGAGCTGTTCGCCCCGCACCTGACGCGCAAGGCCGTGGATAACGCGCTGCACCACGGCGACGAAGACGAATAACTAGCGATACGCCGGCAACCAGCCGTGCGAGCGGGAACGGTAGAACGGCACCCGCATATTGCGCTCCTCCAGCAACTCCCCCCGCTCGGTGTCCGGCCGAAAGCCGTAGGCGCGGGCGGCATAGATCGCCAGCTGCAGATACGCCAGCTTGTCCTGATAGGCAGTCGCACTGTCCGCCTGCAGATACTGGCTGAAGCTGTGCGGCAGTCGCTCCGGCGCCAGCGTGTTGGCCGCCGCCGTGCCCTGCAATAGCTGGCCGAGCTTGCCATGCAGCTGTGGCGGATAATAATGCTGCGGCCTGGCATCGATCAGGTCTACCAGCTTCAGCACCGCGCTCTCAAAATCGCTCTCGGCGCGAACCTCATAGGCAAAGTACAGGATGTACCGTTTGTCGCCGATGGCCTCCATCCGCGCCAGCCGGAAACTGTCGGCGCGTGCCACCCCGGCAATGTCCTCGTACTGGCTGATGTGCTGGATGGCGAGCGCCTCATCCGGCTGCGCGGAACAGCCGGCCAATGCGGCCAACATCAGCAGCAACAGCAGCCAGACGCGAGCTGGTGACATGAGCGGGCGCGGCGGCATTACAGCGCCAACAGCGACACCACCCGGTAGCGGCTGATGCCGATCAACGCCGGGGCGACATTGCTCAGCAGCGCATAGCTACCACCCTGCTGCAGTGTCTGGTTGAAATCATCGATAAATGCCTGCGCCCAGTCGCCGTCGCCACTGTCGCGCGCCGCCTCGATCATGCGTGCGGCGCGTTCCAGTGCCAGCTTGACCCGCTCGCGCGCCTGCTCCACCTGGGCGATGGCGCTGACCACCTGCTGCAGGGTACGGCGCAAGCCGGCGATATCGTTGCTGTGCCAGCCGGCAGGCTCGATCGCCTCGCCCTGCGCCTCCACCCGTACACGGTGCGCCTGGCCACCGGGAAAGCGGATGCCGTCGCCCTTGAGCTGCAACTTGTCCACCACGCCCTGCCAGTCGGCCTCGGCCACGCTCAGACTCAGCTCGCCGTCCTCGGCCAGACGGGCGCGGATGCCGGCGCTAGCCAGACCCTTGTTGAAACGCTGCACGATCTGCTCCGCCGACATGCCGGCGTCGATCAGCACCGACTGCGCCGGCTTGCCGACGCCGTCCGGGTAAAAGCTGAGCGTTTCGGTCCCGCCCTGCTGCAGCGCCTGCAGATCCAGCCCGCGCAGGCGGAACTCGCGCCGCGCCTCGCCCGGCGGCACCAGCCCCAGCCGGGCATCCAGACTGCCGCTGGTTTCCCGGCTGCGCCGCGACCAGCCGGCGGCAAATGCCTCCAGCCGCTGCGCCATCCCTGTCGGATCGCCTGGCCGGCCAGCCAGTCGCGCGCCCAGCTCCTGCTTCAGCGCCTGCAGCCGGCTGGCGGTCTGGTCGAGAAAGCCCAGCGCCTGCTGGGCAGCGGTGACCTGGGCATTGAGTCCGCGTTCATTGTTCAGTGGCACATTGCGCGGCGGCGGCGTAGCGGCCGCACCGGCCATGCGGCCAACGTCGCGCGCGGCCGGCTGCCGGCCGGTGGCTTGAATGCCACCACTACCGGCCAGGGAGCTGGTGCTATCGGCAAACGCTGGCTGTAGCTTCATCTGGCTAGACCCCCACCTTACAGCGCGTCAAACAGCGACAGCTGGCTGACGCGGCCATACACCTTCTGCGTCGCCTGCACCGCGGTGGTGTAGCCGTTCAGCTCTACCGCGGCCTTGCCGTAGTCGAGCTGCCCCAGCGTCAGCGCTGCCTGCTGGTTGGACAGGCTGACGTTGGCGTGGCTGTCGTCCAGCGTCTGCAGCGTGTTCTGTGCGCCGCCCTGCTGCGCGATCTTGCTGGCCACCACGCTCATGCTGCTGTCGACCTGGTCCAGACTGCCCTTGATGCTGGCCTGGGTGGCCGGGTTGAGAATATCCAGCCCCGGCGCCTGCAACACCGCAATGGTGCTGTCCAGCTGGTTCAGCAGCGTGGCCATGTCGTCCAGGCTGACGTTGGCCGCCTGGGTGATGCCATTGCCCACCATCACCAGCTGCGGACTGGTATTGCCGCCAAACGCGTAGCGGCTGCCGGCCGCCGCGGCGCCGTTGAAGCTCACCGTGGCCTGGTTGCTGGCGGTGCCGGAAAACAGGTAGTGCCCTTCGTCGTCGCGGCTGTTGACGCTGTAGTACAGGCTGTCGCGCAGCGCGGCCAGCGAGTCGGCCATCGCCGCCACGTCGGCATTGCTGTTGCCGCCGTTGTCGGAGGCCCACACCAGCAGGTCGCGCGCTTGCTGCATGTCCTTGACCATGCCGTCCATCAGCGCCTCGTTCTTGGTCAGCCGGGTGCGCAGTGCGCCGATATTGTCGCGGTACTGGCTCAGGGCGGCATCTTCGCGCTCCAGCCGGGCCAGCCGCACGCTGGTCACCGGCTCGTCCGATGGCCGCAGAATGCGCTGGCCGGTAGCCATCTGCTGCATCAGGTCGGCCATGTGGCCGCTGGCAAGCTGCAGGGCGTGGTTCATGGTGGCGCTGTACTGGGTGCTGGCGATACGCATGCTGACTATCCTCAGGACATCATGGCCATGGTGCTGTCGAACAGCTGGTTGGCCACGGCGATGACTTTCATGTTGGCCTGGTACATCTGCTGGTACTGCACCAGGTTGGTAGCTTCTTCGTCCTGGCTGACGCCGCTGGTGGATTTCCAGCTTTCCTCGGCCTGGGTACGCACGGTTTGTGCGGTGGTCAGCGCGGTCTGGTTCTGCTGGCTCTGGGTGCCCAGCCGGCCCAGCAGCTGGGTGTAGGCATCGCCCAGCGTCACAGAGCCCAGGCCGCTGATGCTCAGCGCCTGGCCGCGCAGACCGATGATCTGCAGCAGATTGCTGCTGTCGCCCGGAGTGCCGGCATTGCCGGAAAACGCCAGATCCTGCGCCTGCAGCCCGGCCACCACCGCCAGCGGGCTGCTGCTGCCGGCGGCGTAGCTGAACAACGGCCCACCGGCCGCGCCGGCCGGGGTAAAGCCGGCGGCCAACTGCGCGTTGACGCCGCCCGCCACGCCGGCAGCCATGTCGGCCAGCGACTGCTGCAGCGGCACCAGCACCTGCTGTTCCATCTGCCCCAGGCCGCCCAGCTGGCCGCCCATCTGCGCGTCACTGAGGGTGAAGCTCTCCTTGGCAAACTGCAGCGTCAGCACTTGCGCGCCACTGGCCGTGCCCTGCACCGCCAGCGTGGCGGCCAGGCCGTCGGCCACCAGCGGCGGGCCGCTGAGCAGCGCCACATTGCGCGCGCCGTTGGGCTGATCCATCACCTGGATCCCCGCCAGCTTGGCCAGCTCGTCGATGGACAGATCGCGCTGGTCGATCAGGCCGGAGGCATTGATGCCGCGCGCCTGCGCCGCGGTGATTTCCTGGTTGAGCTTGGCCACCGCGCTGCTTAGCGAGTTGATCTGCGTCACCATGCTGCCGCGCTGCGCGTCCACCGCCGTGCGCTGGTTCACCAGCACCTGCGACAGGCTGTTGAAGCTTTGCGCCAGCGCGCCGGCCGAGGTCAGCACCTGCTGCCGCAGCGGGCTGGAGGACGGGTCCACGCTGGCCGCGTTCAAGGCGCGGAAGAAACCGTCGAGGCCAACGTTGATGCTGGCGGTGCTGCTGTTCATTACCTGTTCCAGCTGCGTCAGGTACGGCTGCATGGTGTCGTGCGCGCCCAGCTGCGAGTTGGCCGCCCACAGCTGCTGGCTCTTGTAGCTGTCGGCAAAGCGCAGCAGCGACGTGACCTGTACGCCGCTGCCGGCGGTGACGGCGCCGGACATCAACGGCTGTTGCGCCGCCAGCAGCACGCCCTGGCGGGTGTAGCCGGGCGTCATCACGTTGGCGATGTTCTGGCTGCTGGCGTTCAGCGCCGCCTGCGACGCCACGGCGCCGGACAGCGCGATATTGATCATGCTCATGGGGAATACCGTTAAGGTCTTTTGCTCTCAGGGCGACCAAGCGCCGCCCAAACTTAAATCAACCTTCGCCGTCCTTGCCGCCGGCAGCCGGCGCAGACGGCAGCATCTGCCGCACGATCATGTCGGCAATGCCAAAGGCACGCTGCCCGGCCAGGCTGTCTGCCACCTGGTTGTCGGCGAAATCCAGCATGTCGCGCTCGCGCCGGTTGTTGAAAATGCTGTCCTCGTCGCTGAACGCCTCGCCGCCCTTGCGCATTTCCTGCAGCAGCTGCTTGATGAACATGCCCTCGAACTTCACTGCCGCCGCCTGCAGCTGCTGGCGATACTCCGGTGCAACCGCAGCCAATGCCGCGCCGTCGATGGCCGGCAGTTGCTCATTGGCGGTCAGCCCGCCGGCAAAAGTCGTCTTCATCAGATCACCACCAGTTCGCCGTCGATGGCGCCGGCTTCATCCAGCGCCTGCAGAATGGCCATGATGTCGTCCGGCGTGGCGCCGGTGCTGTTGACGGTGTCGATGATGGTCTGCAGTCCGACCCCGGACGGCCACTTGAACATGCGGCCAACCCCTTGCTCCACCTGAATGCTGGACGACGGCGTCACCGTGGTATCACCGCGGCCGAAGGCATTGGGCTGGCTGACGTTGTAGCCTTCCGAGATCACCACCTTCAGCACGCCGTGCGACACCGCCGCCGGCCGCACCCGCACGCCCTCGCCCACCACCACGGTGCCGGTGCGGGTGTTGAAGATCACCTTCGGCACCTCGCTGCCCACTTCCACGTTCAGCGCATTCAGCCGCGCCACGAATGCCACGCGCTGGGTCGGGTCCACCGGCGCCTGCACCTCCACCGAGGTGGCATCGCGGGTGCTGGCGATGCGGCCGAACTGGCGGTTCAGCGCATTGACGATATTGGTGGCAGTCTGGAAGTTAGGCCGTTTCAGGCTCAGCTTCACCGTCGGCTTGCTGTCGAAATCGGTGGCGATCTCGCGCTCGATGCTGGCGCCGCGCGGAATGCGCCCGGCGGTCGGCAGGTTGACGGTGACGCTGGAGCCGCTATTGCCCACCGCCGCCACCGCCGGCACCACCAGGTTGCCCTGCGCCAGCGCATACACCTCGCCATCGGCACCGCGCAGCGGCGTCAGCAGCAGCGTGCCGCCGCGCAGGCTCTTGGCGTCGCCCAGCGACGACACCGTGACGTCGATGGTCTGGCCGTGCCGGTAACCGGGCGGCAGGCTGGCGCTGACCATCACCGCCGCCACGTTCTTGACCTTGGTGCTGCTGCCCTCGGGCTGCTTGATGCCGAACTGCTTGAGCAGGTTGCTCACCGACTGGCCGGAGAATTTCACCTGCGAGTTGTCGCCGGTGCCGTCCAGGCCGACCACGATGCCGTAGCCGATCAGCTGGTTTTCGCGGATGCCTTCGACGCTGACCAGGTTGCGCAGCAGCTGGGCGCCGGCGTTGAGCGGCAACAGGCCGGCCACCAGCACCAGCATCAGGCGGGAAAGGTAACGGTAGGGCATGAGGTCTCTCAGAACGGCATCCATGGGCTGGTGAAGAAGCGCGTCAGCCAGCCCGGGGCGTTGGCGTCGCTCAGGACGCCCCGGCCGGAGTAGGCGATGCGCGCGTTGGCGATGCGCTGCGACGACACGCGGTTGTCGGTATCGATGTCGTCGACGCGGACGTAGCCCGCCAGTTGCAGGTACTCCTCGCCCTGGTTGAGGGTGAGCTGCTTCTCGCCCTTCACCAGCAGCAGGCCGTTGGGCAGCACCTGGTGCACGATCACGCTGAGCGCGCCGGACAAGGCATTCTGCTGGGTGGACGAGGACGAGCCGTCGAAGGTGCGGTCGGCGTCGATGCCGACCTTGGTGTTGATGGTCTTGCTGCCGAGGATGGTGGGCTGGATGCTGGCGCCCGACTTCTTGTCGAGCAGGGTGCCGGCCTTCTTGCTGGCCTGGGTGGTTTCTTCCAGCACCACGGTCAGGGCGTCGCCGACGCGGTAGGCGCGGCTGTCGGTGACCAGCGACCAGGCGCCGCCGGCGGTGTACACGCCGCCGCCGACGCCGCGCGCCGCCGACTTCGGCGGCAGCGGCGGCTCGAACTCGGCGCGCGGCGGCGGCAGGGTCTGGGTGCAGCCGGCCAGCAGCAGCGTGGCCAGTACGAGCGCCGTCCGCTTCATCGCACCGACTGCGCCAGGTACTGCATCATGTTGTCGGCGGCGGACAGCACCTTGGTGTTCATCTCATAGGTGCGCTGGGCCGCGATCATGTCCACCATCTCTTCCACCACCTGCACGTTGGAGCCTTCCAGCGCGCCCTGCTTGAGCTTGCCGATGGCGCCCTCGCCCGGGGTACCCACCGTCGGCGTACCGCTGGCCACCGTTTCCTTGAACAGGTTGTCGCCCATCGCCAAGAGCCCGGTCGGGTTGACGAAATGCGCCAGCTGCAGCTTGCCCACTTCGCTCGGCGCAGTGCTGCCCGGCAGCGTTACCGCCACGGTGCCGTCGTCGCCGATGGTGATGCTGGTGGCGTTGGCCGGAATGGTGATGTCCGGCTGCAGCGGCAGACCCTGCGCGTTCACCAGGCGGCCATCGGCGTTCAGCTGCAGTTGCCCGGCGCGGGTGTAGCCGGTGTCGCCATCGGCCATTTCCACCTGCAGGAAACCGTTGCCGACGATGGCCACGTCCAGCGGCTGGCTGGTGGTCTGCAGATTGCCGGTGGTAAAGATCTTCTGGGTGCCGACCAGACGGGTGCCGTTGCCCAGCTGGGTGCCGGACGGCGAGCTGTTGTTGGCGCCGTTCTGCGCGCCCGGCTGCTGGTCGATCTGGTAGAACAGATCCTCGAACACCATGCGGTCGCGCTTGAAGCCGACGGTATTGACGTTGGCCAGGTTGTTGGCGATGGCCTGCAGGCGGGCGTCTTCCGCCTGGATGCCGGTCTTGCTGATCCACATTGCCGGATTCATGTTGACTCCTTAGGAACGAATGAGACGGTTGCCGCTGTCGGCCATACCGTCGGCGGCCTTGAACAGCCGCATCTGCAGTTCGAAATCGCGGTTCAGGCCCATGGTCTGCAGCATCTCTTCCACTGCCGACACATTGCTGCGCTCCAGATGGCCGCCCTGTACCCGCACGCTGTCGTCTGCCTCCAGCGTCTGACCGCTGCGCGGCACGATCAGGCCGGCCTCGTTTTTCACCACCCCGGCGGCCGGCGGATTTACCAGCTTCAGCCGGTCCACCGCCTGCGCCTCGCTGCCACCGGGCGGCACGATGCTGATCATGCCGTCCTGGCCGATGCTCAGCCGGTCGTACGGCGGCAGCACGATGGCACCGCCGTCGCCCAGTACCGGGCGGCCGTTCAGGCTCAGCGCACCGTCGGCATCGACCTCGAAATTGCCGCCGCGGGTATAGGCTTCGCCACCGCGGTAACCAACGGTGAAATAGCCGGGGCCACGCAGCGCCACGTCCAGCTCGCGGCCGGTCTGCACCAGCGTGCCGCTGGCGGCGTTGACGGCGTTGGCCTGCAGCGAGGCCAGGTGGCGGTCGTCATAGCCGTAGCCCGGCACCTGCTGCGACTGCGCCACTTCCAGGTCGGCGCGGAAACCGGTGGTTTCCACGTTGGCCATATTGTTGGCGTGCACCTGCTGTGCGTGCAGCGCGCGGCTGGCGCCGCTCATTACCGTGTAGATCAAGGCATCCATGGCTTACACCGCCTGCATCAGCGCTTGCACCATGGCGTTCTCGGTAGAGATCACCTTGCTGTTGGCCTGGTAGTTGCGCTGCGCGGTCATCAGCCCCACCAGCTGGCTGGTGACATCGACGTTGGACTGCTCCAGCGCGCCGGTGGCCAGCTTGCCGGCCATGCCAGTGCCCGGCGTGAACAGCAAGGCGTTGCCGGAAGCGGCGGAAGACACCCAGCCGGTATCGCTGACCGCAGTCAGCGCGTCCTCGTTGGGGAAGGTGGCCAGCGCCAGGGTGCCGGCGCTCTGCTTCTGGCCGTTGCTGTACTGCGCCAGCAGCGTGCCGTCGGCGGCCAGCGACACCCCGGTCAGGGTGCCGGAGGCATAGCCGTTGGTGCTGTTGACGGTGGTGGTGGCCTGGCCGGCGAACTGGGTGCTGCCGGCGTAGCTGAGGTTCACCGTCAGCGCGGCAGCGCCGGCCGGCGTACCCAGGTTCAGCGCCACCGGCGCAGCCGGCGCGGTAAGCTGGCCGGCGGTATCGAAGGTCAGCGCGGTGGTGGTGCCCAGCGCGGCGCCGTCGAAGGCGTAGTGCACGTCGATGCCGGCGCCGGTCTTCACGAAGTATTGGGTGACGGTGTGCTGCGCGCCCAGCGAGTCGTACACGGTGGACACCGCCGAGCTGTTGAACGACAGCGGGTCCGTGCTACTGAACACCGCCGACGACGGCGGCGTCCAGTCGGCGGACAGGTTGCCGACGTACTGCAGCGTATCGCTGGCCTTGGCCGCCACCTGGCCAGTAGGCACGCTCAGATCGCCGTAGGCACCCAGCGCGCTGGAGCCGGCAATGGCGGCATAGCCCTGCGCGCGCTTGCCGTAGCTGTCGGTCAGGTAGCCATCCTTGTCGACGTTGAAAATGCCGACGCGGCTGTACTGGGTGGCGCCACTGCCGGCATCGCGGGTGACGAAGAAGCCACGACCCTGGATGGCGGCATCCAGCGAACGGCCGGTGGAGATGATGCTGCCGCCCACGGCGATGGACTGCGTCAGCGAGCCGATCTGCACCCCGGTCGGCTGGGTGCCGGCATAGGCGGAGGCAAAGTTGGCGCGCGACGACTTGAAGCCATAGGTGCCGGAGTTGGCGATGTTGTTGCTGATGGTATCGAGCTGGTCGTTGATGGCATTGATGCCGGAAAGCGCGATTTCAAAGCTCATGGGATGTCCTTTCAGCTGGCCACGTTGGCCGCTTGGCCGTTGAACTGGGTAATGGCGGAGGCGTCGACGGCGCCGACACCGGAGACGGTCAGCACGGCATTGCCGCTGCTGCCCAGGCGCACGCTTTGCAGCCGGCCGGCGACTTCCACCGCCGGCAGCACACCAGTGTCGGTCTGCACCGCCACCGAGTAATTGCCGGCCGGCAGGCCGTGCTGCGCCGGATCGATGCTGAAGTTCACATCGCCGGCCGGGTGCGCGCCCAGCGCCAGCGGGTACTGGCTGCCGTCGCTGCCGGTCAGCAGCAGCGTCACCTTGCTCGAGCTGCTGCCCAGCGTGACGCGGCCGGCCACCGGCTCGCTGCCCAGCTGCAACGCCGAGGTAGTCACCATCAGGCTGCTGCCCACTTCGCGGCCCAGGGTCAGCACCTGCAGGCCCTGCAGCGAGCTGTTGCTGGCCACCGACTGGCTGGCCATCTTCTGCAGCGCTTCCACCTGGCTCAGCTGGGTGAGCTGGCTGACGAACTGGCTGGGGTCGGATGGCTGCAGCGGGTCCTGGTTCTGGATCTGCGCCACCAGCAGCTTGGTGAACATGTCCGACAGCCCACTGGCGTCGCCATTGCCACCTACCGCGCTGCTGCCGTTGCCGGCGCTGGCGGAGGTGTTGTTGTTGAGCGTGGCCTGCATCAGCCTTCTCCCAGTTTCAGCAGGTCCTGCTGCATGCCCTTGACCCGGGCCAGCACTTCCACATTGGTTTCGAATGCCCGCGAGGCGGACAGCATGTCGGTCATTTCTTCCACCGGGTTGACGTTGGGGTAGAACACCATGCCGTCGGCGTTGGCCAGCGGATTGTCCGGCTCGTACGATTTGCGCAGCGGGCTGCTGCTTTGCACCACATCCAGCACCTGCACCTTGGCGGCGGAGCCACGGTCGGCGAAGTCCTGCCCCGGCAGGAACACGCTGGCGAACACCGGCTTGCGCGCGTGGTAGGTGGCGTTTTCGCTGCCGGCCGCGCTCTGCGCATTGGCCAGGTTGCTGGCGATGGTGTTGAGGCGGATGCTCTGCGCGGTCATCGCGGAACCGGCGATCTGGGCGATATCACGGAAACTCATGCTTGCTCTCTATGCTCAGGAAGTGCCGTTGATGGCCTTGGCCAGGCCCTTGAGCTTCATGTTCAGAAACGCAAGGCTGGTCTGGAAATCGGCGGTGTTTTGCGAAAAGGCGGCCTGCTCCACCCCCAGCTCGACGGTGTTGCCGTCCTGGCTGGGCTGGTTCGGCCGGCGGTAGCCCAGTGCCGGGCCATCGGACACGGCCAGCATGCCGTCCTCGTCGCCGCTGGCCAGCTGCTCCATGCTGGCGCGGAAATCCATGTCGCGCGCCTGAAAGCCCGGGGTGCTGACGTTGGCAATGTTCGATGCCAGCACCTTGCTGCGCTCGGCGCGCAGTCGCAGGGCATCGGCATGCAGGCCCAGCGCCTGCTCGAATTGAATCCCCATCTGTGTTTCCTCACTGCCTGCTGCTGTTTCGCCTCCCCGGCAGTTGCCGGGGCCGTATAATTTGCGGCCCTGCCTTCCGGCCAGACCGACACCTGCCACCATGTCCGTATTCGCCCACTGCCTGCGTACTGCACTGCTACTACTGCCAGCCACCAGCACGTTGGCCGCCACGCCGCCCGCCATGCAGCAGGCGGAACAGGCGGCCTACCGCTATCTGGCCGACTACGCCACCGCGCATCAGCTGGCCGATGCCCGCATCACGCTGCAGGCGCTGCCGCCGCAGCGCAGCCTGCCGGCCTGCGCCGCGCCGTACAGCGTCAGCGCCGCCGACACCCGCTTCTGGCAGCGGCTGCGCTTTACCCTGCGCTGCCCCGGCGACACCGGCTACGCCGACATCATCGTGCGCGCCGAGCTGAACGCCCGGGTGCTGGTGGCACAGCGCGACATCGCTGCCGGCCAGAGCATCGACGCCACCAGCGTGCGCGCGGAAAACCGCGAGCTGTCCGCCATGCCCGACGCGCTGGGCAGCCTGGCCATTGCCGCCGGCCAGAGCACCCGCCGGCCGATTCGCAGCGGCCAGGTGCTGCAGCAGCGCTTCCTGCAGCCGCAAATCCTGATCCAGCGCGGTCAGGCGGTGCAGATCGTCGCCCGTCACGACGGCATCGAAGTCAGCGTGCCGGGCGAGGCGCTGCAAAGCGGCGGCCGCGACGAGCTGATCCGGGTACGCAACCTGGGCAGCAAGCGCATCATCAGCGCCGTGGTGCTGGATGCCGGCAGCGTGGCGCCGGCCGATGCGGCCAACGTTGCGCCCTGATTGTCTTGCTCGGCCTGTCTTGCTCGGCCTGTCTTGCTCGGTCTGTGTTGCTCAGCGCTGCGCCAGCAGGCGCGACGCCACTTGCTGCAGCTTGTCGGCATAGGCCGGGTCGGTGGCGTAACCGCCGCGCGCCAGCGCCGCGGCAAACGCCCGCGCATCGCTGCCCACGCCCTGCACCGCCGCGTAGCGCGGGTTGCCCTGCAATAGCTGCACGTAATCGTTGAAGGCGCTGCGGTAATCCGGGTAGGCGCGGAAGCGCTCCACCGTCTTCACCGCCTCGCCATTCACATGCTCGGTGGTCAGCACATCCGCCACCGCGCCTTGCCAGCCGCGGCCAGCCTTGATGCTGAACAGGTTGTGGCTGTCGCCGCCGTCACCGTTGATCGGCCGCTGCCCCCAGCCGGATTCCAGCGCCGCATGCGCCACGATCAGCTCCGGCGCCACGCCCAGCCGCGCCGCCGCCTCGCCGGCCCACGGCGTCATTTCGGCGACGAAGCGCTGCTGCGACGCATCGTTCTGCGGCAGCGCCGGGTTGGCCGCACCCTGGGTGCGCAGGCGCCAGGCCTGCGCCGCGGCGCTCAGCCCCGGCGCCTCGCTGGCGGCAAAGCCATTGGCCACGGTGGCGGCGATATCGCGCTGGGCATCCCCCACCAGGCGGCCGAAATCCACGCCGCGACCGCTACCGCCCAAGGGCAGCGCCACGTTGTCGCCGCTAAAGGCAGCGCTGCTGCCAGCCTCAATCCGCCACATAGGTATCGCTCTCGCCGTGCAGCACGCGCTGCATGATTTCCTGCTGGCTGCTCATCAGGCGGCCGTTGCGGGCGTTCAATTCCTTGCAGCGGCCTACCGCCTGCTGCAGTTCCTGCCACCAGCCGGCCAGCGCCGCCGCCGGGGTAGCCGGCAGGCAGGCGATCACCTCGGCCATGGTCCCGCCGCGGGTGACACCCAGCAGCCGTGCGGCCAACGTTGGCCGCAGCCGGCGGTGCTCGTCCAGCCGCGCCAGCAGCACCTCGATGCGCTGGTTGATGTCGGCAATGGTGCTGCTGTCATGACGCAGTGCGGCGGCAAACTGCTGCTCCAGCAGCTGCTCCAGCACACGGTAGTCATTACGGTCGCTGGCCACGTCGGCCAGCAGCGTCTTGGCGGCATCGCGCGGGTTCATCCGCGCCCGCCGTGATAGCGGCGAATCAGGCCGGCCAGCTTGCCGGCATCGAAGCTGATGCGGCCGTCGGCCAGCGCCGCCTTGATGTCGGCCACGCGCTCGGCATCAATCTCCGGCATCGCCGACAACGCTGCCTGCGCCGGCTGCAACACCGCCGACTGCAGCGGTGCCGCCGCAGCGGCGGGGGCCGCCGGGCGCGGGGCCACATTGCCGCTGGCACCGCTATTGGCGGTGGTGTCGCGGACTTCCGGGATAGCGCTACTGGTGCTGATCTTCATCTGTTCATCCTTGCCTGTGCGTTAACTGTGTCGTGCCGACACAGCGACGCAAACGGCGCAATTCTTAAATGGCCGCCTCATGGTGTGGTGGCCCGCAGTTGCTGCTGCAGCGCCTGCAGCGCCTTGCCGTTGGGGGCCACGGTGTCCACGCCGCGCACCAGCGGCACCACTTGCTGCGGTACGCCGTACATGCTGGCAATCAACTTTGCCTGCCCGGTAGTCAGAATCAATAATTCGATGCGGCGGTTGATGGCGGCCAGCGGCTGCGCCGCATCCAGCGGGGCGCGCTCGGCCATGCCCACCACCTGCAGCACCTGGCCGGCGGGCAGGCCGCCCTGCAGCAGGTTGGCACGCGCACTCATGGCGCGGCTGCTGGACAGGCTCCAGTTGGAAAATGCGGCATTGCCCTGGCCACGGTACTGCGCGGCATCGGTATGGCCGACCACCACCAGCTGGTTGTCGATGCGCGCGAACATCGGCGCGATGCGCAGCAGCAGCTGGCGGAACGGGTCGCTGGGCACCGCGCTGCCGCGCTGGAACATGCCCTGCTTGTCGGTGTCGTGCAGCATCACCCGCAGCCCGTACGGGGTGATCATGGTCTGCAGGTTGCCGGCCAGGCCGGCCTCTGCGCTCATGTCGGCCAGCACCTGCGCCAGCTCCTGCATGTCGGCGGCGTTGTCGAAACGGGTCTTGCTCAGGCGGATGTCGCCGTTATCGGTATCGCCGGCACTGTGCTTGCCCGGCGCCTTGGCCTCGACGGACTGGCCCGGCACCGGCTCGCGCGGGATCAGGCTGCCCGGCGGGTAGCTGATGTGATCCAGCACGCTGTTGTTGCCCTCGGCGATCACGCTGCCGCCGTTGGTGTTCATCACCGCTTCCAGCGCTTCCTGGTTGCGTGCGGCCAACACCCACAGCACCAGGAACAGGCACATCAGCGCCAGGCAGAAGTCGGCGAACGCCACTTTCCAGGCACCACCGTGCTCGTCTTCCTCGTGCCCGCGCGACACGCGTTTGACGATGGCTTCTTCGCCGCCGTGTTTGTCGTGGATGGCCATGGCTTAGGCGGCTTCCAGCGTGTTGATCCAGGTTTCCAGCTGCGCGAAGCTGGGCTTGATGTTCAGCTGCACCAGGCGACGGCCGGCATCGATCGCCAGCAGCGCCGGCTTGCCGGACACATGGGTGACCAGCACCACCTTCACGCATTCGAAATCCGACAGCTCGGTGTTGACCAGCTGCTTCATCACGTTGGAGATCGGGTCCAGCACGCCGTAGCAGAAGAAAATACCGATGAAGGTGCCCACCATGGCGGCGGCGACGCGTTCACTGATCTCGGCGGCGGAGGCGCCGGAGCTGACGGTGTTCATCGCCATCACGATGCCCAGCACCGCGGCCAGAATGCCGAAGCCCGGCATCGCCTCGGCGATCTTGTGCAGCGACTTGGACGGCTGCACCAGCTGCTCGTGAATCGCCTCCAGCTCCTGCTCCAGCACGCCTTCCAGCTCGTGCGCGCTGATCTTGCCCATCGCCATCAGGCGGAAGT
>CAMLGD010000033.1 GCA_946479405.1 uncultured Vogesella sp. | reverse complement strand
TTGTTTTGATCTTGCGGCATAAGTCGGCGTCTTTCAAAATGCGCCCATTTTCCGCGATTTGACCGCGACAGGGCAAACAACTTGATGAATGCATTTACCTGGAGTCTGCTATTGGCGCTGCTGCTGAGTAGCTGGTTGCGCTGGTGGCTGGCTTCGCGCCATATCAGCCACATTCGCCGCCACCGCAGCAGCGTACCCACCGCGTTTGCTGCCAGTATTACGCTGCAGCAACACCAGAAAGCCGCCGACTATACCTGCGCCCGTGTACGCGTCGGCATGGTGGGCAGCCTGCTGGATGGCTTGCTGCTGCTGACGCTTACCGTGGGTGGCGGCATCGAGCTGGTCAGTCGGCTTGCGGCCAACCTGCTGGGAGATGGCATGTTGGCACAACTAGCCACCATCGGGCTGTGCACCCTGGTTATGGGTATGGTGGGGCTACCACTGTCGCTGTATAGCACTTTTGTCATCGAACGCCGCTTCGGCTTCAGCAAGGTTGATGCGCGACTATTCATCAGCGACCTGTTCAAGGGACTGTTGCTATCGCTGTTGGTTGGCACGCCGATACTGGCGGCAGTGCTGTGGTTGATTCAGCATGGCGGCGACTACTTCTGGCTATGGACCTGGCTGACTTGGTGCAGCTTCAGCCTGCTGATGGTGTGGGCCTACCCGACGCTGATCGCACCGCGCTTCAACCGCTTCTCCCCACTAGCCGACAGCGAACTGTTGGCGCGCATTACAAGTCTGCTGACGCGCTGCGGCTTTGCCAGCAATGGTGTATTCGTGATGGACGGCTCGCGCCGCTCCAGCCATGGCAACGCCTACTTCACCGGACTGGGAAAATCCAAGCGCATCGTGTTCTTCGACACGCTGCTGGAGCAGTTGAGCCCGGAGGAGATCGAGGCGGTACTGGCGCACGAGCTGGGGCACTTCCATCACGGCCATATCCGTAGCCGCATCCTGCTGACCTTTGCCAGCTCATTGTTGCTGCTATGGCTGTTTGCCCAGCTGCTGTACCAGCCGGCGTTCTACCTGGGGCTCGGCAGCAGCGAAATGACGGCCGCCACCGCCCTACTGCTATTCCTGCTGTGCATGCCGGTGTTCACTTTCTTGCTACACCCGCTGTCCAGCATGCTGTCGCGCCGTCACGAATACCAGGCCGATGACTTTGCTGCACAGCATAGCGATGCAGCTGCGCTGGTCAGTGCACTGACCAAGCTCTATCGTGACAATGCCAGCACCCTGACCCCGGACCCGCTGCATTCCGCGTTTTACGACTCTCATCCACCGGCGAGCCTGCGTATCGCCCACCTGCAAGGAACTGCCCCATGAACCTGCTCGACATGCATTGCGAGCCACAGCACGGCCAACATTCACTCAGTCAGGAAACCGTTGCCGAATTGCTGGGTCACCTGCCGGGTTGGCAGCTGGACGGCATCGAACTGGTAAAAACCTTCGGCTTTGCCGACTACTACAAGACCATGGCCTTTGTTAACGCACTGGCATGGATCGCCCACGCAGAAGACCATCATCCGGACATGTCGGTGCATTACAACCGCACCGTGGTGCGTTTCTCTACCCACGATGCCGGCGGCCTCACCCTCAACGACTTCATCTGCGCGGCGAAAACCCAGGCACTGGTTGGTCGCGCATGAAGCAGGCTGGTCAGATCATCCGTTCCTATGGCCGTCGCTTCATCGTGGAAAGCGACGACCGCACCTACGACTGCACCAGCCGCGGCAAGCGCGTGGATTACGCCTGTGGCGATAATGTCGACATCACCGTACTCAACAACGAGCAGGCAGTGATCGAAGGCACCCATGACCGCCACAGCCTGCTCTACCGTCAGGACGACTGGCGCACCAAGCTGATTGCGGCCAACGTGACGCGTATTTTTTTTGTCACCGCCGCAGTACCCAGTCCCAGCGAAGAACTGCTGGGCCGCTGCCTGTTGGCCGCAGAAGCCGCTGACATTGAGCCCATCATCGTGGTCAACAAGAGTGACCTGCCGGAGACTGATGCCTGGCTGGAAAAACTGCAGCCGTATCGAGCGTTGGGCTATCAGCTGGTAACCATCAGCGCCAAACAGGGGGCGGATGCGCTGCGCCCGCTGCTGCATGGCAATACCAGTGTTCTTGTCGGACAATCCGGCATGGGCAAGTCCACCATCACCAACGCGCTACTACCGGAAGCTGCCGCTCGTGTCGGCGAAATTTCCGAGGCACTAGATGCCGGCCGCCACACCACCACCCATGCCGCGCTGTACCACCTGGATGCCGACAGCCATCTGATCGATTCGCCTGGCCTGCAGGAATTCGGCCTGTCCCATATTGGTGCAACCGAGCTGGCAGGGCTGTTTCCGGAAATGCGTGAATTTATCGGCCATTGCCGTTTTCACAATTGCACCCATCGCCAGGAGCCGGACTGCGCATTGAAACAGGCCAGCAAGGACGGCCGTATTCGCCCGGCCCGGCTGGAGTTGCTACAAAAACTGGTTAACCAGGCAATTAATTCAAAATGATTAAAATTTAACGGTTACAAGCGATTTACATTTGTCCGTGACGCCCCTAATCTGTCATCAAAACAAAATACGTGACCAGTAGCCTGCACGACGCAGACTACAAACAGACAAGGAGCCAGCACTATGACAAAACGTATCGCATTGGTAACAGGGGGCATGGGCGGCATCGGCACCGCCATTTGCAAGGCACTGGCAGAGGCTGGCCACACCGTGGTCACCACTTACAGCCGCCCGGGCAAAGAAGGTGCCTGGCTGGCCGACATGAAGGGCCAGGGCTTTGATGTACACGCGGTGCAGTGCGATGTAACCGATTTTGACACCTGCCAGACTGCTGTTGCCAAGATCCAGGCCGAGATCGGCCCAGTGGATGTGCTGGTGAATAATGCCGGCATCACCCGCGATGCCACCTTCCGCAAACTGAACAAAACCGACTGGGATGCCGTAATCAGCACCAATCTGGATTCACTGTTCAATCTGTGCAAACCGGTGGTGGACGGCATGACCGAGCGCGGCTTTGGCCGCATCGTTAATATCTCGTCCATCAACGGCCAGAAAGGCCAGTTCGGCCAAACCAACTACTCGGCAGCCAAGGCCGGGATGCATGGCTTCACCATGGCGCTGGCACAGGAAGTGGCGCGCAAGGGCGTGACTGTCAACACCGTCAGCCCGGGCTACATCGGCACTGACATGGTGATGGCGGTGCCGGAAGATGTGCGCAACAAGATCATCGCCAACATTCCGGTGGGCCGCCTTGGCAAGCCGGAAGAAATCGCCGGCCTGGTAACCTACCTGTCGTCCGACATCGCCGGCTTCATTACCGGTGCCGATTTCGCCATTAACGGCGGTCAGCACATGATGTAAGGCGCCCAGGCGCTGGATGTAAAAAGCCGGAGCAACCACTCCGGCTTTTTTGTTATCCTCACGCCCCACTTCCTCATCTACAAAGGATTTCGCGTGGCCGAGAACCTGATCATTGACGGCAGCAGCAAGCAGGAACGTTACCAGACCCTACTGCCACAGGCGCAGGCGCTGATCGACAGCGAAGACGACCTGATCGCCGCCATGGCCAATACCTGCGCTGCCATCCACCACACTTTTGGCTGGCTGTGGACTGGTTTTTATCTGGTGAAAGACGAACAGCTGGTACTGGGGCCATTCCAAGGCCCAATCGCCTGCACCCGCATCCGCAAGGGCAAGGGTGTCTGCGGTAGTGCCTGGGCGCAGGCGCAGAGCCTGGTGGTGCCGGATGTCGATGCCTTCCCGGGGCATATTGCCTGCTCGTCGCTCTCCCGCTCCGAGATTGTGGTGCCGGTATTTGATCAGCACGGCACGGTACGCGCCGTGCTGGATGTTGACTCGATCGAGCTGGCCAGCTTCGACGCTACCGATCGCGACTATCTGGAGCAAATTTGTGCCCGCTTAGGCCGTCTGTTCCAGTAGGCCGGCAAACCGCTGCCGCAGGGCTGCGGCATAATCCGCTGCGGCCGACGTTTGCAATGTCTCCCGCTCCTGCTGCAGCCAGTGCAGCAATTCCGGCAGCTGGCGCGATAGCAATTGCCGATGCGCACCCAGCGCACCAAGTTCGTTACTCAACTGCAATAGCTGCTGCTGTTGCTGCGTCTCAGCCAGACGCGCGGCAGCAACTTCACCTTCCAGCGTAAGCGTCCGCTGCTGCGCGGCCTCGCATTGCGCCTGCAGTCTGCCCTGCTCGCGGGCAGCGTCTGCCATCTGCTGGCGCTGCAGCTGCCGCGTCGACTCCAGCTCTTGCGTCCGTTGCTGTAGCTGGTGCCGCAGCTGCTCCAGCTGCTGCTTCATTGCCGCACGCTCTTCTTCTACTTGCTGATAGAGGTGTACCCGCATGCCCTCAAAACGCTCGTACGCCAGCGCTTCACGCCGTTCGGCTTCTTGCGCCGCTTGCTGCAAGCGTTCATCGTGACGCTGCTCCAGCACCAGCACGCGCGCATCGGCATCCTTCTGCGCCGCCACCAATTGATTGCGCGCTTCGTCCAGCGAGGCATTCAGGCCGGCCAGACTTTCCTCCAGCACCGCACGGTGGCGGCTATCTTCAGCGTGCTGTAGTTGTAGCTGCCGATGCTGCGCCTTGAGTTGCTCGTGCGCCTGCGCCAGTGTCGTCAGCTCCGCGCCGCGCACATCCAGTTGCCGATGCTGCTCTGCCAGTTCCGTCACCAGTCGCGCTACTTCTGCCCTCGCCTCTTCGCGCAGGCTTTCCAGATGAGCTTCGGCCTGGTCGCAGGCGCGCTGCCATAGCTGATCCACCGCCTCGGCCAGACCCGCCGGCCAGTCAGGACGCCGCACATTGCTGGCCATACGTGCCAGAAACTCCTGTCGCCACTGTTTTAGCGTGTTGTTGATGGTGGTGTTGGAGCCGGTGCCCAGACGGGTTCGCACCTCTACCACAGTCGGCCACACTCCCTCAGCCACCAGCTCGAATGCCACCTGCCGAATGCGCGCATAAATATCCATACATCCTCCTGTTGGCCGCATTGTAACAGCTGGCATCCAGGTAATTTATTACGTATTACATTATTTAATTCACAAATCTGGTAACCATATGAGGAATTATTCAGTCCAGCAGCAGCGCAGTCCAAACCGACTGCCCACGATCAACGAGGCCTCGTTACCTTGGCGCCTGCTATTCCTGAACCTAAACTACCACTTGGTTCTCCACCAACATCCGGTCGTCGCCTGGCACCGCCTGCGCCGGCTGTTTCTGGCCCGGCGCGAAACTCTATCTACAGTAGTGCGCCGGCCTTCCCTAGAGACATCGACGCCAGCCAGTGATCAGCGAATGCCATCCTTTTGCCTGAGCAAGCCCAACACCTGCCCGAGGACACACCATGAACAAACACAGCCTGCTGTCACTGTCGCTACTCACCCTGTTGAGCGTGGGGAACGCCACCACCTTTGCCGCGGACAACATCCGCGTTGGCTCGAAAATCGATACCGAAGGCGCACTACTGGGCAATATCATCGTGCAAGTACTGGAAGCCAACGGCATCAAAACCACCAACAAGGTTTCGCTGGGCAACACCAAGGTCGTACGCGGCGCCATTACCGCGGGTGAAATCGACATCTACCCCGAGTACACCGGCAACGGCGCGTTCTTTTTTGCCGACGAAAAGAACCCAGCCTGGAAAAACGCAGAGGCCGGCTATCAGCTGGTGAAAAAACTGGATAAGGAGAAAAATCAGCTGATCTGGCTGACACCCGCACCGGCCAACAACACCTGGGCGATCGCCATCCGCAAGGACGTGGCCAGCGCCAATAAGTTGAAAACACTGAGCGACCTTGGTCGTTACATCAATAGGGGCGGCAGCTTCAAGCTAGCTGCCTCGGCCGAGTTCATCGAGCGGCCGGATGCGCTACCGGCCTTCCAGGACGCTTATGGCTTCAAGCTCAAGCAGGATCAACTGCTGACGCTGGCTGGTGGCGATACCGCCGTTACCATCAAGACTGCCGCCGAGCAGACTTCCGGCGTAAACGCCGCCATGGCTTATGGCACCGACGGCCCGGTAGCGGCACTGGGACTGGTCACACTGGACGACGTGAAAGGCGTGCAGCCCATCTACGCCCCGGCGCCCATCATCCGCGCCGATGCACTGGCCAAGCAGCCACGCATCGCCCAGCTACTCGCCCCGGTGTTCCGTTCTCTGAGTAGCGCCACGCTGCAACAGCTCAACGCCAGCATCGCCATCGAAGGTAAGGATGCCCGTAAAGTTGCCGCCGGCTACCTGAAGAGCAAGGGCCTCATCAAGTGAGTGCGACACCGGCACGCAACAGCCATGCAGCCGGACCCGACCGGGTCTGGCTACTGCTGGCGCTGCTACTGCTGGGCGGCTGCGCGCTGCCGTTTCTCACGCATGCGGCCAACCGCCTGCTTACCGGGCACGGCATTGCGCTAACCACCTTGCCCGGGCACTTGCCCTGGCTACTACTGCCACCGCTCGGCGCACTGCTGGCATCGCCATGGCTGCCGGACAATCAACCCTGGCACTGGACCCGGCTGCTGGCCACCATCCTGCTGGGCAATACCCTGCCGTGGCTGGCAGGCAGTAGCGCCCGACTGCTGGATGGCGACGCCGAATCACTGGCGCGCATCTCCTTTGGCGGCGGCTTCTGGTTGCTGCTGCTGGCCAGCCTGCTGTTCTACATGGAAAGCTGCCGCCGCCTCGGTCTAAGCACCCAGCGCCAGACGCTACTGAGCCTGGCCGCGCTGCTGCCCGTCAGCCTGCTACTGGCCAGCGGGCAACTGGATCAGCTGTCGCTGCTGCGCGAGTACAACAATTTCCGCGATAGCTTCGACAGCGCACTACAGCAGCATGTGCAGCTGGTCGTGCTCTCGCTACTGCCGGCGCTGTTGCTGGGCACCGCACTGGGCCTGCTTGCCTTTCGGCTGCCCCGCCTGTGCAACGGGGTGTTTCCTGCGCTCAATATCGTACAGACTACCCCATCCATTGCCTTGTTTGGCCTGTTGATCGGGCCACTGGCCTGGCTGGGCAAACAGCTGCCGGGCAGCGGCATCGCCGGCGTCGGCATGCTGCCGGCAATCGTCGCCCTTACCTTGTATTCCTTGCTGCCACTGGCGCGCGGTACCTATGCCGGGCTGCAGCAGATCCCCACCGAAGTGCGCGATGCCGCCCGTGGCATCGGCATGACCGGCTGGCAGATTTTTCTGCGCGTAGAGCTGCCCCTGGCTCTGCCGGTGTTCATCGGCGGCGTGCGCATTACCGCCGTTCAGGCCGTGGGCCTGGCCGTCGTTGCCGCGCTGATCGGTGCTGGCGGCTTTGGCGCCATCATGTTCCAGGGCCTGTCCGGCAGCGCGCTGGACCAGGTACTACTGGGTGTGTTGCCAGTAGTGGCACTCGCCATCGCCGTGGATGCCGGTTTCAAACTGGCCATTGCCTGGTTTGACAGGAAAAACCATGATCGACATTTCTAACGTCAGCAAACGCTACCAGCACAGCAATGCCGTGGACGGACTGTCGCTGCAGATTGCTACCGGTGAGCTGACAGTGCTCATCGGCACTTCCGGCTCCGGCAAATCCACCACACTAAAGATGATTAACCGGCTGGTTGAGCCAGACAGCGGCAGCATCCACCTGGCCGGCGAGGACATCCGCCAGCAGGCACCGGAAGTCCTGCGCCGCCGTATCGGCTACGCCATCCAGTCGGTCGGCCTGTTTCCGCACTGGACAGTGGAACAGAACATTGCCGCCGTACCGACACTGCTCAAATGGCCGACGATACGCATCCGCAACCGCGTTACCGAGCTGCTGGAGCTGCTGCACCTGCCTGCGGAAACCTTCCGCCAGCGTTACCCGCACCAGTTGTCCGGAGGGCAACAGCAGCGGGTGGGGGTGGCGCGTGCACTGGCCGCTGACCCGGAGGTGCTGTTGATGGACGAACCATTCGGCGCACTGGACCCGGTAACCCGCGCCAGCCTGCAGCAAGAGCTGGCCCGCATTCAGAAGCTGTCCGGCAAGACCATCGTGCTGGTCACCCACGACATCGACGAAGCACTACAGCTGGGGCAGCACATTGTGCTGATGGACAAGGGGCGCATCGTGCAGCAGGGCAAGCCGGAAAGTTTTCTGCTGCAACCAGCCAATGATTTTGTGCGCGATTTTGTCGGCCAGAGCGATGCCGGCGTGCGCCTACTGGGGCTGATAACCGTCGCCAGCCGGATGCAGCCCGCCGCCCGCGCCGAGGGCGAACCGATCCGCAGCGACTGCACACTGCGCGAGGCACTGTCGCAATTTGTCAGCCGCCGGGTGGACCGTCTGCCGGTGGTCAACGAACAAGGCCAGCATGCCGGCGCCCTGCTGTTCTGCGACCTGCTGGACGGCAAGGCATCATGATGCTCCCCCTGCTGCGCGCGCTGCTGGCCCGCCCGGCCCTGCTACTGACCAGCGGCCTGCTGCTGGCCACGCTGTTGCTGCTACCCTACGCCTCGCCCCTGTTTGCCTGGCTGTTTCCCGAGCTGGATCGCCCGCTGTATGTGCAGGAAGATTTCGGCACTCTGGTGCTGGCACATCTGGGCATTGTGCTGGCCTCCAGTGGCATCGCCGTGCTACTGGGCGCCGGGGCCGGCCTGCTGGTATCGCGCACCGCCTGGCGCGATCTGCGCCCATTATTCGAAACCGTCATTGCCATCAGCCAGTCGTTGCCGCCAGTCGCCGTGCTGGCCGTCGCGGCACCGCTGATCGGCTTTGGTGAGTGGCCAGCGCTGATCGCACTGGTGCTGTACGGCCTGCTGCCGGTCGCGCACGGCACACTCAGCGGGCTGGACGCCATCCCCGCCCACCTGCGTGAAGTAGCGCTGGGCATGGGCATGACACCGGCGCAGACCCTGCGCCAGGTAGAGCTACCGTTGGCCGCACCGGTCATCCTGGCCGGTATCCGCACCTCAGTGGTAATCAATATCGGCACTGCTGCCATCGCCTCCACCGTCGGCGCCAAGACGTTGGGTCTGCCCATCATTGTCGGCCTTAGCGGTTTCAATACCGCCTACGTGATCCAGGGGGCAGTGCTGGTCGCACTGCTGGCCGTGGTAGCCGATCAACTGTTCGAGTGGCTGGCGATCTGGCTGGCTCCGCACACGGTGGCGGTGTAATGCATGCTGTTGTCTGCCAAGGCACCCACAGACTACCGCCGCACTGGCCTCGCCCTATGCCGGCGCTTGCCGGCAAACAGGGTTAATGGGCGGAGGCTGCGCATCGGCGGTTTTATTCCAGAGGGCAATGACGACTACCTTTCGGTATGGCAGCAAGCTGCGGCCAACCTTGAACACCTGAGGGTGCAGGAGCAACCAGAGTGGGCCGCACGCGGCTGGCGAGTAACGGTGCTGGCGCTCAGCAAGCCAGCGTGGACGCGCGCAACGGCCAGCTTCGCAGGTGGAGCATCCGCCGTCGCACAAAAAACGGGCCATGTCGGCCCGTTTTTGCTGGGATGACACCGCGACTCAGGTTCGAAACACGTTCACTTCATCGCGTAGCGCATTGGCCAGCCCGGTCATGTGCTGCGCGGTCTCCGCCGAGCGGTTGGCCGCCTCGTTGCTCACTCCGGCCAGGTTCGCCACCTGCTCCACCTGGGTAACAATCTGCTGCACGCTGGTGCGCTGCTCCACCAGCCGCTGGTGAATCTGCGACACCACGGCCATGGTTTCGCGCGAGGCATCCAGAATGCTGTCGATGGCCTGGCGCGCCTCCCCGGTAATGGCTGCGCCATTGGCGGCCAACGTTACCGACTGGCGCATGGCATCTACTGCCGAGCCGGTCGCCGACTGCATCGAGCCGATCATGCCGGAAATTTCGCCGGTGGCCGCGCTGGTACGCTCCGCCAGCTTACGCACCTCGTCAGCGACCACGGCAAAACCGCGGCCAAATTCACCGGCCCGCGCGGCTTCGATCGCCGCGTTCAGCGCCAGCAGGTTGGTCTGCTCGGCGATATCATGAATCACGCCGATGATGGTGGAAATCTGCTTGGCACTGTCTTCCAGGCTATGCAGGCTGCCGGCGGCAGCACCCAGTGTGCCGGAGATGCGGTTTACCTCTTCCACCGCGGCCACCAGGCTGCGGCTGCCTTGCGTGGCCGCGTCGCTGGACGCGCTGGCGGCACGACTGGCTTCGCCGGCCACCTGCTCGATCTGATGCACACTGCCGCCCAGCTGCTGGCTGTAACCGTGCATCAGCGTGGCACTCTCACGCTGCTCGCCAGACGAACTGGCCGCAGCTGCCGCCTTGTCCGCCAGCTCGCGTGCGGCCAACTCCAGCTCGGAGGCATGCTCGCTGGTACGGTTTAGCGCGTGACGGAAGTTTTCCAGCAGACTGTTGATGGCGTCGGCCACCTCGCCCACTTCGTCACGGCGCGTCACTTCAATACGTCGGGTCAGGTCATGGCTATCGCGCACCTCGCCCACCGAGCGCACCAGCATGCGCACCGGGCGGCCGACCAGCCGGCCGGTCAGTACCCACAGCGCCAGCGACATCAGCACCAGCAGCAACACGCAGCCGCCAATCAGCCCCTGCAGCAACAAACGGTTGTCGCGCTGCAGCTCGCTGGTCAGCTCGTCGCTGACGATCAGCCAGCCCCACGCGTCCAGCCGCTGCCAGCTAAGCATGTGCGCCACCGGCTTGCCATTCTCGCCCGGCAGCTGCACCGCCAGGCTGCCGCTCTTGCTGTCCAGCAAATCCTTCAGGTATGGCTGGCCGCTGATATCCAGATCCTTGTCCACGCTGCGGCCAGACAGCTTGTGATGCAGCACAAAGCGGCCGTAATCCCGGCCGCCCTTGTTCACATCCACGATATTGATATGGCCGGATTCGCCGATGCGCACCTTGGTCAGGCGTGCCAGCAAGCCGCCCACGCCTTCGCTGGCGCCAATGGCGACCGAGGTGGCACCCACCACCTGACCCTGCTCGTCCTTGATTGGGCTGAAGCTGACCACGTACTCCTTGTCGAACAGCACCATCTTGCCCTGATAGGGCATCCCCTTCAGCAGGCGCTCGTAGGCAGCGCTGCCGCGCTCCAGCTTGCTGCCCACTGCCCGCTTGCCGTCAGCTGTCAGCAGCGAGGTAGAGATACGCACAAAGTCATCGCCCGCGCGTACCAGCACCGCGGCGGCATTGCCGCTGCGAATGGCAAACTCGCCAGCCAGGTCATGATTGCCGTTAAGCACCATGTCGCCGGCCTTCAGCACCGGCACCTCACCCGCGCCCTCCAACGGCATCTTCTGCCCCGGCACCAGGGTAATGGCGGCCGGAAAACTGGCCACATACATGCGCTCGAACTGTGCTGCGGAAATTTTCAGCGCATCGTCGAAGCCCTCGATCATGTTTACCGACTGACTGATCAGCTGCTGCTGCACTGCCTGGGTACGCGCCTGCAGCAGTTTTTGCGAGAAGTAGTAGGCAGGCAGCATGAAGGCCGCCACCAACAGCACCATCAGAACGACCTGGGCCAGTACCAGCCGCGTGCCGATACGCATCGCGTGTTTCATTTCTGTCTCCACGTTTTAAGGGCGCGCGGTCATGGATCTCATGCCGAACGTCTGTAATAGGCTGTCGATTCTATAGAACCTGTCGCAGCTGACATGCAATTTATCGGCCAGCCTTGCCTACGCCAGTCGAACTGTCGACTGTAGACAATCAAATATCTATACATTTCATATGCTTGCCAGCCGCACCAGGCCAGCCAGGTTTGTACCCTGCACACCACACCGACACCCTGCGGCATCTGCAACGCGCAAAGCACAGCCGTAGATGCACAAATCTTGAGCCAGCACGTGTCTGCCGGCGCCAACTGCGGGCATACTATGCGCCGTCCCGAAGTTACCTCGCTTTCAGCGCAGCATATCCATGTCTTCCCACATTCAAACTGCTCGTGTCGACTGGAGCAGCGGCCAGCCCAGATCCCTCGATTACGACGACGTGTATTTCTCCCGCAATAGCGGTATCGACGAAACCCGGCACGTATTCATCACCAACAACCAGCTGCCGCAACGTTTTGCCGCGCTGGGTGAGCACGAACTGTTCAGCATCGGCGAAACCGGCTTTGGCACCGGGCTGAATTTTCTGGTGGCCTGGCAGGTGTTTATGCAACACGCCCCGGCCAGCGCCCGCCTGGCGTTTGTCAGTACAGAAAAACACCCGCTGCTACCGGACGACCTGCAACGCGCGCAGGCGCTATGGCCACAATTGGCACGCGAAGCGGCGCAACTGCAGCAGCAATACGCCGAACTGCCACCCGGCTGGCACCGCTTTGCACTGGAAAACGGCCGTGTCACGCTAACCCTGCTGGTGGGCGATGCACTGGACACCCTGCCGCAGCTGGATGCGCGCATCGATGCCTGGTTTCTGGACGGTTTTGCCCCGGCACTCAACCCGGACATGTGGCAGCCAGCACTGTTTGCGCAGCTGGCGCGGCTGTCCGCCGCCGGCGCCACCCTGGCTACCTTCACCTGTGCCGGCAGCGTGCGGCGCGGCTTGCAGGAAGCAGGTTTCAGTGTAGAAAAAGTGCCGGGCCATGGCAGCAAATGGGGGATGACTCGCGGCCGACTACAGCAAGCACCGGCCGCCAGTTGGGCGGCGCCGTGGTATGCGCGCCCGGCGGCGACTGGCGAACGTAGCGCCATCGTGATTGGAGCCGGTATTGCCGGTGCCAGCGTGGCGTACAGCCTGGCCATCCGCGGCTGGCAGGTGACGGTGCTCGATCGGCAGCCCGCGCCGGCCAGCGAGGCCTCCGGTAATCCGCAAGGCGTGCTGTATACCAAACTGTCACCGCACTTCACCCCGCTTACCCGCCTGCTGCTAGCCGGCTACAGCTACAGCCTGCGCACTCTGCACGCACAACTGCCGCCGGGCGAAGACAGCTGGCAGCCCTGTGGTGTATTGCAGCTAGCGCACGATGCGGATGAGAGTAAACGCCAGCAAGGGTTGGCCGCAGCCGGGTTGCCCACGGGCCTGTTGCGCGCGGTGGACGCCGACGAGGCCAGCGCGCTGGCCGGCATCGCGCTCACCCAGTCGGCGCTGTATTTCCCGCAAAGTGGCTGGCTGCACCCACCGGCACTGGTGAAGCGATTGCTGGCGCACCCCAATATCCGGCTGCAGCTGGGCGTCACCGTCAGTGAGCTGAACCGGCGCACTGCCGACGGCCAGTGGGTGGCACACAGTCAGCAGGGTGCGCTGGCTAGCGGCAGCATCGCCGTACTGGCCAATGCCAACGACACCCGCCAGTTCCCCGCCAGCAACCATCTGCCGCTGAAGGCCATTCGTGGCCAGGTGTCGGTACTGCCCGCCACGGCGGCGAGCCGAGCGCTGCAGAGCGTTATCTGCGGCGAAGGCTACATCTCGCCAGCACGCCATGACAGCCACTGCTTTGGCGCTACCTTCAAGTTCGAGCAAGCTGCGGGCGACACCACCGCGGAAGAACATCAGGAAAACCTGGCAATGTTGGCCGGCATGGCACCAGCACTGCACCAGGCGCTGGGTGGCGACAGCCTGCAGGCCAGCGACTGCGGCGGACGGGCCGCCCTGCGCTGCACCAGCCCGGACTACCTGCCCATTGCCGGCCCGCTGGTGGACCGCGACGCCTTTGCCGCGCAATACGGCATGCTGTCGCGCGATGCCAGTCTGCAGCCGGAGGCTGCTGCGCCAGACATTCCCGGCCTGTTTGTCACCACCGCACACGGTTCGCGCGGCATGGTCACCGCCCCGCTGTGCGGCGAAGTGCTGGCCAGCCTGCTGGAAAACGAACCACTGCCGCTGCCCAAGCCGATCATGGATGCCATTCACCCCAGCCGCTTCCTGCTGCGGGGCTTGATCCGCAAGCGGCGGTCATAAGCATCACCGCTTGACCGCATGCGGCCAGCGCCGCCCCACCGGCCCGTGTCCTGCACGGGCTGTTTTTTTGTCTACGATCAAACCACGCGGCAATCGCAAGCCACACACATGGCAGGAGCTTGAAATCCGGCAAGTCCCTCCCAAACTTGCAGGTATCCGAGCGTTACACGAGGAGCATGGAATGCGATTCGAAAAACTGACCACCAAGTTTCAACAAGCACTGGCCGAGGCGCAAAGCCTGGCCCTGGGCGAAGACAACGCCTACATCGAGCCGCAGCACGTGCTGCTGGCGATGCTGGACGATGCCGACAGCGGCGTCGGCAGCCTGCTGGCCCGCGCCGGCGTCAATACCGGCGCGCTGAAAACCAGCCTGCGCGACGCCACCGACCGCCTGCCGAAAGTCACCGGCACCGGTGGCGAGATCACCGTATCGCGCGAGCTGGGCAACCTGCTGAACCTGAGCGACAAAGCGGCAATGAAGCGCGGCGACCAGTTCATCGCCAGCGAGCTGTTTCTGCTGGTGCTGGCCGACGACAAGGGCGAAACCGGCCGCCTGCTGAAGCAGCACGGCGGCAACAGCGCCGCCATCCACGCTGCGGTGGAAGCAGTACGCGGCGGCGACAGCGTTGGCAGTGCCGACGCCGAAAGCCAGCGCGAGGCGCTGAAAAAATACACGCTGGACCTGACCGAGCGCGCCCGCGCCGGCAAGCTGGACCCGGTGATTGGCCGCGACGACGAGATCCGCCGCGCCATCCAGGTGCTGCAGCGCCGCACCAAGAACAACCCGGTGCTGATCGGCGAGCCCGGCGTCGGCAAGACCGCGATCGTCGAAGGCCTGGCCCAGCGCATCGTCAACAACGAGGTGCCAGAAGGCCTGCGCGGCCGGCGCGTGCTGTCGCTGGACATGGGCGCGCTGATCGCCGGCGCCAAGTTCCGCGGCGAGTTCGAGGAGCGGCTGAAGGCGGTGCTGAGCGACATCGCCAAGGATGAAGGCAACATCATCCTGTTCATCGACGAGATCCACACCATGGTGGGCGCCGGCAAGGCCGATGGCGCCATGGACGCCGGCAACATGCTCAAGCCGGCGCTGGCACGCGGCGAGCTGCACTGCCTGGGCGCCACCACGCTGGACGAGTACCGCAAGTACATCGAGAAGGATGCCGCGCTGGAGCGCCGCTTCCAGAAGGTGCTGGTGGATGAGCCGACGGTGGAAGATACCATCGCCATCCTGCGCGGCCTGCAGGAAAAGTACGAGATTCACCACGGCGTGGACATCACCGACCCGGCCATCGTCGCTGCCGCCGAGCTGAGCCATCGCTACATTACCGACCGCTTCCTGCCGGACAAGGCCATCGACCTGATTGACGAGGCCGCCAGCCGCATCAAGATGGAGCTGGACTCCAAGCCGGAAGAAATGGACAAGCTCGACCGCCGCCTGATCCAGCTGAAGATCGAGCGCGAAGCAGTGAAGCGCGAAACCGACGAAGCATCGAAGAAACGCCTGCAGCTGATCGAGGAGGAAATCACCAGCCTGTCGCGCGACTACGCCGACCTGGAAGAAATCTGGAAAGCTGAGAAAGCCACCCAGCAAGGCAGCCAGTCGATCAAGGAAGAGATCGAGCGGCTGAAGGTGGAGATGGATGAGCTGAAACGCAAGGGCGATTGGCAGAAACTGGCCGAACTGCAGTACGGCAAGCTACCGCAACTGGAAGGCCGCCTGAAAGAGGCTGAGGCCGTCGGCAGCGGCGACAACAAGCCCAACCGCCTGCTGCGCACCCAGGTGGGCGCCGAGGAAATCGCCGAGGTGATCTCGCGCATGACCGGTATTCCGGTATCCAAGATGCTGACTGGTGAGCGCGAGAAACTGCTGCACATGGAAGACGTGCTGTGCCAACGTGTGGTGGGTCAAAGCGAGGCCGTTACCGCCGTGGCCGACGCCATCCGCCGTTCGCGCTCCGGCCTGGCCGACCCCAACCGCCCGTACGGTTCCTTCCTGTTCCTCGGTCCTACCGGGGTGGGCAAGACCGAGCTGTGCAAGGCGCTGGCCGGTTTCCTTTTTGACAGTGAAGAGCACCTGATCCGCGTCGACATGTCCGAGTACATGGAAAAACACTCGGTGTCGCGCCTGATCGGTGCGCCGCCGGGCTATGTCGGTTACGAGGAAGGCGGCATGCTCACCGAGCAGGTACGGCGCAAACCGTACAGCGTGATCCTGCTGGACGAGGTGGAAAAAGCCCACCCGGATGTGTTCAACGTGCTGCTGCAGGTGCTGGATGACGGCCGCCTGACCGACGGCCAGGGCCGTACCGTGGACTTCAAGAACACGGTGATCGTGATGACGTCCAATATGGGCAGCCAGCACATCCAGAGCATGGCCAGTGACGACTACCAAGTGGTGAAACTGGCGGTACTGGCCGAGGTGAAGGCGCATTTCCGTCCGGAATTCGTCAACCGCATCGATGAGCTGGTGGTATTCCACAGCCTGGGCGAGACGCAGATCAAATCCATCGCCCGCATCCAGCTCAAGCGGCTGGAGGAACGCCTGGCCAAGCTGGATATCAGTCTGCAGGTGAGCGACGAGGCGCTGAGCCTGATCGCCGATGCCGGTTTCGACCCGGTATATGGTGCGCGACCGCTGAAGCGGGCGATCCAGAGCGAAATCGAAAACCCGTTGGCCAAGGCCATTCTGGGCGGCAAGTATCCACCCAAATCCACCATCATGGTGGAAGCGCGCGCCGGACAGCTGCAGTTCGATTAAGCCGGCGGCGACATCAGCGCGTCACACAATGCGGCCAACCTGACCACAGGTTGGCCGCATTTTTCTTGCCGCCGCAAATGCTGCAGGCAAGAAAAAATTGAACTCCGCCCCGTGGCGACTTGTCTTTCACCTTGCCTGTTCAGGCGTTTAACCCCTGCGTGCCGCCCAGCGGCTGGCACGCCACTTGCCTTAGCAAGCCCATCCCGGCCACTGCGCCACGGGATACCGGGCCAAACACAATCAACTCTGGAAACCGCATGGATCAACTGCTTAACAAGCTGGCCACGCGCCAGCCGGATGAATCTCCCGTCGCCGCCCTGACCGCGCTGGCGGCCCAGCTGCGCCCGGACGATGCCGGCGACTTTGTGCAGGCCACCAGCAATCTGCGCGCCCTCACTTACCTGCTGACCCGCCACACAGAACACCGCGCCGCGCTGCGCTCAGCGCTACTGGACCTGATGGCGCAGTCGCGCCAGGTACAGCTGTACACCGACACCGGCCTGCTCTCCAACGAGACGTTCTTTCAGGCCATCAAGCGCCGCATCGGCGAACGGCTGTTGCCGTCGGCGCGCTCCAGCGCCCACCTGGCTGACCAGTTCGGCGTGATTTTCTGCGGCAAGGAAGACTACCGCTGGGTCGACGCCGTCGAGCCGGCCGTATGGCAAGAGCTGTGGCAGGCACTGGGCTGGCACGAGGAAACGTTGGCCGCGGCCAACCCTACCCGCCTGCAACTGCTGGAGGCGGTACAGGTGCTGACAGCACGCATCACCGCCATCGGGCTGGAGCCGGAGCTGGTGCGGGTGTATCCGGACATCGAGCGCTTCGAATCGCCATTCCTGCACCTGTCGGGCGAGGCGCTGCATTTTGTCGAGTCTGCGCGCGCAGCGATGAGCGAGCCGACGCTGCAGGCCGAAGACGACAAGCAGATGCTGGTGCTGCTGGACCAATGCGAGCAGCTGATCGGCCGCCTGCGCAAGGTGGCGGCCGAATGCGGCGTGTCGATCAGCCTGACCTACCACCTGCAGCGACTGACGCAGCATATCGAACGCCTGCGCACCGTGCTGCGGCTGCTGGATCAGGACATCAGTCCGGCGCAGGATGGCGCCTTGTTCCGCCTGCTGGCCGAGCTGGTACGCGCAGAAAACCGCAAGTACAGCGTGCGCGACGTGTTTACCAGCAACACCGAGCTGCTGGCGCGCCAGGTAACCGAGCATGCCGGCCGCCACGGCGAACACTACATCGCCGAGAACCGTCGCGAGTGGAAAGACATGGCCCGGGCGGCCATGGGGGCCGGACTGATCGTTGGCTTCATGGCACTGTTCAAGTTGCTGCTGGCCAAACTGCACCTGCCGCTGATCTGGGAGGCGCTGGCCTTTGGCCTCAACTACTCGCTGGGTTTCATGCTGATCCACGTGCTGCACTTCACCGTAGCCACCAAGCAACCGGCGATGACTGCCGCACGCATCGCCGCGGTCATCCACCAGTCCGGCGGCAAGCCGCAACTGACCGAGCTGGCCGAACTGGTGGCCAAGGTACTGCGTACCCAGCTGGTGGCCATCCTCGGCAACGTGCTGGTGGCGATACCGGTAGCGTGGCTGATCGCCGCCAGCTGGAAGGCGATTACCGGCAGCCCGGTGATCGACATTGAGAAAGCCGGCCACCTGCTGCACGACCAGAATCCGTTCGACAGTCTGGCGCTGCTGCATGCCGCCATTGCCGGCGTGTACCTGTTCCTGGCCGGATTGATTGCCGGCTACTACGACAACAAGGCCATCTACCGTCAGATCCCGCAAAGGTTGGCCGCATTGCCGTGGCTGAACCGGTTGCTGGGCGAGCGCCGCACTCGCCGGCTGGCACATTACGTGGAACACAACCTGGGCGGACTGGCCGGCAATTTCTACTTCGGCCTGTTCCTCGGCATTACCGGCACAGTGGGCTTTTTGCTGGGCATGCCGCTGGACATTCGCCACATCACCTTCTCGTCGGCCTATCTGTCTTACGCAGCAGTGAGCTACGACTATCTGGTGCCGCTGAACATGGCACTGTGGGCCACGGCCGGTGTGGTGCTGATCGGCATGACCAACCTGCTGGTGAGCTTCACCCTGGCACTGTGGGTGGCATTGCGCGCGCGCAAACTCAAGGGCACCGACGCGCTGCCACTGTTGCCGGCCGTGCTGAAGCTGGCGGCACGCCGGCCGAAGGACTTCCTGATTCCACCGGCAGACAAAGCCCACCACTGAGCTTTGCCAGCCATAAGCAAGGGCAGCGCATCGCGCTGCCTTTTTTTCGACCTTCATCAAACAATGGCTAATCCGTCATGTGATTTTGCAAAACTCATGACATAGATCATGGTGACAATTGCGTTTTCATGAATCTTTTTTGAAACAGTTTGTAACACGCACCAAACATATCCATGGCATATATGTTTTCATTTCAATGACTTGCTGCACAGCAGCAAAATAGCCAACCACAAGCAAGCCCGACAACCGCCTGTTTTGTATCCATATCCTGTGCCCACGCCTTGAGCCGGACGGCGAAATCGCTTTCAATCGCGCCCGTCCAGTCATACCAAGGATGGAATGACCACCCCATTCCATTCGCTTTCCGTTTTCAAAGCGAAGTACCTGACTCGTCCGCCAGCCTTTTATCAGGCACGGCAAGCGTAACGCCCGCCCACCCCTGCCGTGGCGCCGCGCTTGTCCTGGCCGCAGTTGCCAGTCGGGCAGCGAATGTTCGCTGTCATGCCATCAGGTTTGGACAGCCGCCGGGCCACATGCCCGCGGCGGTGAACCAGCGCACCAACCGACCCAGCTGTTATCGGCCCGCCCACCGTCCGCGCATCTCTCCCCGGCCTGTCGCACCGCCCACCCGCGGTGTTCGCAACACAGTTACGTTTAAAAACCACCAAGGTCGCAGGATGATAAAACGCACACTTCCACATCTCTCAAGATGGCTAGGGCTGGGTATCACCGCCCTGCTAGCCGGCTGCAAGGGGGGCATTCTCGACCCCAAGGGCCAGATAGCCGCCGACGAAAAATCCCTGATCATCACGGCAACGATTCTGATGCTGCTGGTGGTGGTGCCGGTCATCGTAATGACCATCGCCTTTGCCTGGAAATACCGCGCCAGCAACGAAAGCGCCACCTACACACCAAAGTGGGCGCACTCCGGCAAGATTGAAGCCGTGGTGTGGGTCATCCCCATCATCATCGTGACCTTCCTGGCCATCGTGACCTGGAACAGCACCCACAAGCTGGACCCGTACCGCCCGCTGGATTCCAGCGTGAAGCCGATCAACGTGCAGGTAGTGTCGCTGGACTGGAAGTGGCTGTTCATCTACCCGGACCTGAACATCGCCTCGGTCAACCAGCTGGCATTCCCGGCGAACACGCCGGTGAATTTCAAGATCACCTCCGATGCGGCCATGAACTCGTTCTTCATCCCGCAGCTGGGCGGCCAGATCTACTCGATGGCGGGCATGCAGACCAAGCTGCACCTGATCGCCAACGAAGCGGGCAGCTATGACGGCATGTCCGCCAACTACAGCGGTGCCGGCTTCTCCGGCATGAAGTTCAAGGCGCTGGCGATGAACAGCCAGGCCGAGTTCGACAGCTGGGTGCAAAAGGTGCGCGCCGGTCAGCCGCTGGATGCGGCCAACTATGCCGCGCTGCTGAAGCAGAGCGAAAACAACCCGGTGCAATACTTCTCTTCCGTCACCCCCGGTCTGTTCTACGGTGTGCTGAACAAGTACATGGCTGGTCACCAGACCGCCATGGAATCCGGCCTCAGCGCCAGCCAGCTCAAAGCGCTGAGCAACAGCCTGTGCGCACCCGCAGCAGCCAAGGAGTAATCAAGCAATGTTCGGAAAACTGACTCTGGAAGCAATACCCTTCCACGAGCCCATCATCATGGGGGCGCTGTCCGGCGCCGGCCTCATGGGTCTGGCCCTGATTGCCGCCATCACCAAGTTCGGCAAATGGGGCTACCTGTGGAAAGAGTGGCTGACTTCGGTCGACCACAAGAAAATCGGCGTGATGTACATCATCGTGGCGCTGGTCATGCTGCTGCGCGGCTTTGCCGATGCACTGATGATGCGTACCCAGCTGGCGATGGCCACCGGCGGCGCACACGGCATTTTCCCGCCCGAGCACTACGATCAGATCTTTACCGCCCACGGCGTGATCATGATCATCTTCATGGCCATGCCGTTCATGACCGGCC
>CAMLGD010000032.1 GCA_946479405.1 uncultured Vogesella sp. | reverse complement strand
ACCTGCAGTGACGGGCAGGCCATTCGCCGGCGACAGGGAACAAGACGAGTCGGCCGGGAGGAAAACATTCAGTCACGCTGCTTGCCGCAGCGGCGCGGCGGCCGCACCCGGGCATATGTAGCGGCGGCAAAACAGAGGGACGCTTCAGGGGCGGGGTTAACGGTCACCAAGCCGGCACGCCAGCGGCGGCCGCACAGCGGGCAGCGCTTCAGTCGCCCCAGCTGGCGGCAGCGGCGTCGTCACTGGCTTTGGCGTCCACCCAGCGGCTGCTGCCATCGGTAAAATCCTCACGCTTCCAGAACGGCGCCTCGGTCTTGAGGTAGTCCATCAGGTATTCGGCGGCGGCAAAGGCCGCCTTGCGGTGGGCGGATGCCACCAGCACCAGCACGATCTGCTCGCCCGGCACCAGGCGGCCCACACGGTGTACCACCCGCACCGCGCTGATCGGCCAGCGCCCGGCGGCCGCATCGGCAATACGGCCGATCTCGGCCTCGGTCACGCCGGGGTAATGCTCCAGGAACAATGCGGCCAACGGTGTGGCGGCATCATGGCCGCGCACCATGCCCTGAAACGCCACCAGTGCGCCGGCATCGCCGGCCACGGCGCGTAGTGCGGCCTCTTCTGCCGCCAGATCGAAGCGGCCCTGCTGTACGGTGATGTGGCAGTGCATATCAGCCCCCGGTTACCGGCGGCAGGATGCCCACTTCGGCACCATCCGGAATCACCACTTCGCCGCGCACCACCTGCTGGTTCACCACCAGACGGAACACCTTGCCGGCAGCCAGCGCCTCGGCCCAGTCTTCGCCCCGGCCGCGCAGTGCAGCCAACAGCGCGGCGCTATCGCCACCGGCCCAGTCCAGGGTTTCCTCACCACGGCCCAGCGCGTCTTTCAGACGGCCAAAATACAGAATGCGGATACTCACTTGCCTTCCTCCTGCCAGTGCACGATGAAATCGGCGATGGCGTCGTAATCATTCAATGCCAGTTGCGGCAGCGCGATGTCCAGTACCGCATCGCTGGCTACCGCCAGTACCCGGCTGTCTTCGGCGCACAGCAATGGCTTGCCAAGCTGCGGGCGATACACCTCCAGTTTGGGCACCGGCTGCCATTTCTGCCCTTCCAGCAGCACCAGATCCACCGGCTGCAACCGCGCCAGCTGCTGTTCCAGCGTCAGCTCCTGTGCCAGCTCGGCAAATACCGTGACCCGGTGCGGCGACAGCAGCATCACCTCGGCCGCCCCCGCCTGGCGGTGGCGCCAGGTATCCTTGCCCGGCACATCCGGCTCGATATCATGATGGCTGTGCTTGATCACCGACACGCGCAGGCCGCGTGCGGCCAACCTTGGCAGCAAGGCTTCGATCAGCGTGGTCTTGCCACTGCCGGACCAGCCGGCAATGCCCAGTACTTTCTGCACACCCTCTCCTTTTGGTGGATTGTGGCGACAGCGCCGCAGCGCTATGGTAGAGCTGTCAGTATTGTCAGCAAAAGTTACGCCATGCCCTCTTCTGCCCCGGCCGCGCTGCGGCCAACTCCGGACTCGCTATCATTGTGCCGCGCCGGCATGGCCCTGCCTATCCACCGGACGACCTAACATGCTCAGCCAAACGCCGCAAATGCGCAGCCTGTCCAGCAAGCTGCTGATGCTCACCGTCGCCTGGCTGCTGCTGGCGATGACCTCTATCGGCTACACCCTGGTACTGTCGTGGAAGCTGGAAGGCGGCGCTGCCGCCATCAACGATGCCGGCAGCCTGCGCATGCGCAGCTACCACGTGGCGCTGCTGGTCAGCGAAAACGCGCCGCTGACCATCATCCAGCAAGAGCAGCAAGACTTCACCGACACCCTCGCCCGCCTGAAGAAGGGCGACCCGGCGCGCCCGCTGTTCCTGCCGGATAATGCCGCGGTACGCCAGCAGGCCGAGGAAATCGAGCAGCACTGGCATGGCGAAATCCTGCCGCAACTGCAGCATGCCGCCGCGCAACCACCACGCCCCAACAATCAGGTTCGCCCCGATGTCACCCGCTTTGTCGACCGTATCGATCGCCTGGTGCGGCTGATCGAGGAGGACAACGCACGCAATACCACCTTGCTGCGTTTCTTCCAGATGGCGCTGATCGCCATGGCGATTGTCGGCTCGTTCACCATGATGTTCCTGCTGTTCCTGCTGGTGATCCGCCCGCTCAACACCCTGGGCGAGGCTATCACCCGGCTGCGCGACGGCGAGCTGGACGCACGGGTGGAGGTCAGCGGCAACGACGAATTTGCACTGCTGTCCACCGGCTTCAACCAGATGGCGGACCACCTGCAGGATCTGTATGCCACGCTGGAGCAAAAGGTGGTGGACAAAACCCGCTCGGTGGAAGAGAAAAACCGTCATCTCACCGCGCTGTATGGCACCACCTCGTTCCTGCATGAATCGCACGAGCTGGAAACCATGTGCGACGGTTTCATCAGCCGGCTGATCGAGCTGACCGGCGCCGATGCCGGCAGTGTGCGGCTGGTCGATGTCAAACGCGGCCGCCTGGAGCTGATCGCCGAACACGGCCTGCCGGCGGAGATGCTCGCCGACGACCACTGCGCGCCACTGAATGGTTGCCACTGTGGAGATGCCGTTCCGCAACCGTTTGCCGTCATCCGCCGCTTCGACCGCATGCAGCATGCCGAGGAAAAGCACTGCCAGCGCGCCGGCTTCCAGGAAATCTCGGTATTCCATGTCCGCCACAACCAGAGCAATGTCGGCATCTTCACCCTGTACTTCCGCAAGGTAACCCCGCTGTCGCCACAGGACCAGTTCCTGCTGGAAACCCTGGGCAATCACCTGGGGCTGGCAATCGAAAACCAGCGTCTGGCCGCACGTGACCGCCAGTTTGCCGTGGCAGAAGAGCGCAACCTGATGGCACAGGGTCTGCACGACAGCATTGCGCAGTCGCTGTCCTTCCTCAATCTGCAGGTACAGATGCTGGAAGCGGCCATGGCCAGTGGCGAGAAGGAACAGGCGCAGGAGAACCTGGGGTTCATCCGCACCGGGGTGCAGGAATGCTACGAAGACGTGCGCGAACTACTGCTCAATTTCCGCACCCGCATCAACAAGGAAGACTTCAACGACGCGGTACACACCCTGCTGACCCGCTTCGAGCAGCAGACCCAGGTTGCCACCCAGCTGGCGATGCACGGCAACGGCCTGCCGCTGGACCCGCAACAGCAGCTGCAGGTGATTTTCATCCTGCAGGAAGCGCTGTCCAATGTGCGCAAGCATGCACAGGCCGCCCATGTCAGCATCGACATCCGTAACGAGGCCGATTTTGTGATGACTATTCGTGACGATGGCTGCGGTTTCGACCAGCAGCGCTTCGAAGCACGCAAGGCACGCCACGTCGGCCTTTCCATCATGCAGGAGCGTGCTGCCCGTATTCACGGCCGCATTGCCATCCGCCCCATGCCCGGCAGCGGTACCGAGGTCTGCCTCACCCTGCCCCAGACTGAAAGACAAGCCGCATGAGCAACAGCATCCGCATTTTGCTGGTAGATGATCACACCCTGTTCCGCAGCGGCCTGAAAGCGCTGCTGCAGCGCCAGCCCGACTTCGACATCGTCGGCGAGGCTGCCGACGGCCTGGAAGGCGTCAAACTGGCGGAGCAACTAAAGCCGGACGTGGTGTTACTGGATATCGACATGCCGCAGATGAACGGCCGCGAGGCGCTGGCGCAGATTCTGGTCACCCAGCCGCAGCTGGCCGTGCTGATGCTGACCGTATCCGAAGACGGCGACGACCTGGCCGAGTGCATGAAGAGCGGCGCGCGCGGTTATCTGCTGAAAAACATCAATGCCGATTTTTTGCTGTCCAGCATCCGCCGCGCGGTAGATGGCGACAGCGTGCTGTCACCAGAGATGACCGCCAAGCTGGTGGCCAGGCTACGGGCACCGACCGCGGAAGCCCGCAACCCGGAGCTGGAAAGCCTGACCCCGCGCGAACGGGAAACCCTAGCCTGGCTGTCGCGCGGCGCCAGCAACAAGGAAATCGCCCGCGCACTGGATCTGGCGGAAAGCACGGTGAAAGTGCATGTGCAGAACATCCTGCGCAAGCTGGGGCTGTCCAGCCGGGTGCAGGCGGCGGTGTACGCAGTAGAACACGGACTGGAAAAAGGGTGAGCGTTCGGCGCTTGCCACGATGGGGTATCCGCCCCCGGCGTAGCGAATAAAAAAGGTTGGCCGCAACACTGCGGCCAACCTTTTTGTTTGTGCCGGCAATGCTCAGTCGCGGAACGTCGCTTTGCCGCCGGTCACCGCAGCCATCACAGCTTGCTGAATGTCTTCCGACAGCAGCATCGCCGCGTTCCAGGTGGCGACGTAGTTCAGGCTGTCGGCCACGCTGTGGTCACGGCTGTAGTTGAGGATTTCTTTGGTGCCGCGCACCGCCAGCGGCGACTTGGCGGCAATCTGCGCAGCGGTGGCCAGCGCATCCGCCAGCGCCGTCTCGGCATCCGGCAATACGCGGTTGACCAGATGCATGCGCTCGGCCTCGCTCGCCGATACGTCACGTGCCGTCAGCGCCATGTCGCGGGCATTACCCTCGCCCACTACCCGTGCCAGCCGCTGCAGCGTGCCCACGTCGGCCACCATACCGACATCCACCTCGCGCACGCTGAACACGGCATTTGCAGCCGCGATACGGATATCCGCTGCCAGCACGATGTCCAGCGCACCGCCGACGCAGGCACCGTGAATGGCGGCAATTACCGGCTTGCGGCACAGCTCCAGGCTGTTGACGCTGGCCTGCAGCTGCAGAATCAGCCGCCGCAGTTTCTCGCGCTTGCGTGCATCACAACTGTCGTCTACCGACTGCTGCACGCCCAGCAGCATGCTCAGGTCAATGCCGGCACAGAAATGCTTGCCGTTGCCGGACAGCACCACCGCGCGCACCTGCGGCTCGGCATCGCACCACTCCAGCGCGGCCTGCAGCTCCTGCCACATGGCTTCGTTCAACGAATTGGCCTTGTCCGGGCGATTCAGCGCCACATGCGCCACTTTGTCCTGCAGAGCAACAGTCAGCGTGCTGTAGTTCACGGCTCAGCCCTCCTTGCGCTTCTTGGGCACCCAGGCCCACACCATTTCACAGGCAATCGGTGCTTCGCCGGACTCATCGGTCACCAGTACATCTACCAGCACGTCGCCCTTTTCCTCCAGCTGCATGCGGCCAACCTGCTCCGCGTTCAGCGTGGCAACGGCCTTCATATTGCCCTGCGCGCGCTTGAAGTAGCTGACCTTCATCGATTTGAGCAGCATCAGCTTGTCATCCGGTACGTTCATGCCCACCACAAAACCGGTAGCGGTTTCCGCCAGCAGCGCCATCGCCGCGGCGTGCAGGCCGTGGATGTGGTTTTGCACCTTCTTGCGGTTCTTGACGCTGACGACCATACGTTCACGGCTGACTTCCTCGAACACCAGACCGGCGGTGCCCAGGAACGGGACGAACTTGCCGAACATCTTGGTAATCGCCCAGCTGCGTAGGCCGCCCGGCAGTGCTGCAGTCTTGTCTACCATGCGGCACATGCTGTTTTTGGGTGTGCTCATTGTTGTGACTCCTCGTGTGTTGTTGCTGTGCTGTTGGTATTGTTGGTGCCGCCAGCCTCGGCGGCCAGGCCCAGCAGCTGTCGCAGCTGGCGCTTGACACTGCCGATGGCATCCGCGTCGAAGCGCGCCAGTTGCAGCGCCCCCTGCATGGTGGCAAACATCAGCGCCCCCATGCCGGCGGAGCTGCCGGCGTACTGCATGCTGCCATCCGCCTGGCCACGCGCCACGATGTCCACCGCCCAGGCGCGCATTTCCGTTACGAACAGCCCGCCCGCCTGCTGCATCTCCGGCGGCAACGTTTGCAGCTCGGCCGACAAGATGCCACTGGGGCAGATCTGCTGCCGCTGGAAATAAATGTCGGTCAGCGTGAAGTAACGTTCCAGCTGCTCGGCCGGCGCCAGCCCGGTCTGCGCCACGATGAAGCGGGCAAAACGGTGGCGATAACGCTCGATCAGCGCCACGCCCAGATCGGTCTTGCGGGCAAAGTGGTAATGGATGGCGGCATTGCGCACCCCCAGTCCGGCGCTGATGTGCTGATAGCTGAAGGCATTGAAGCCACGCGACAGCAGCAACGCTTCCGCCAGGTCCAGGATCTTTCTGCGCGTATCGCCGCGTGCGTCGTTTTCCGCTTTCATGCGGCGACTCTACTTACCGGTCAGTAAGGTGTCAATCAAGCGTTTGAATTTCAACTGACATGCCACCACAAGCCAACACACAGGCGGAGATCAGCGTGCAAACACCGAGCAGATAAGGCGGTGAATTTGCATGACAGCACGGGTGAATCGGTTATGATGAAGGCCATTTTTCCTGCTATTTCCGAGCACCCATGAAACTCAAGTTCAGCAAGATGCATGGCCTGGGCAACGACTTTGTCGTGATCGACGGCGTGCGCCAGACCGTGCACCTGACAGCGGAGCGCCTGCGTCAGCTGGGCAACCGCCACACCGGCGTCGGCTTCGACCAACTGCTGCTGGTGGAAGCGCCACAAGCGGCGGATAACGACTTCCGCTACCGCATCTTCAACAACGATGGTAGCGAAGTAGAACAGTGCGGCAACGGCGCGCGCTGCTTCGTCAAGTTTGTCACCGAGCAGAAGCTGACCAACAAGCGCGCCATTCGTGTGGAAACCGCCAAGGGCGTGATCGTACCGATGCTGGACGACAACGGCCTGATCACCGTAGACATGGGCGTGCCGCGCTTTGCACCGCTGGAAATCCCGTTCATTGCCGAAGGCGATGCCATCACCCACCCGCTGCAGGCGGGCGAGCATTCGGTGGATATCAGCGTGGTATCGATGGGCAACCCGCACGCGGTACAGGTAGTCGATAACGTCGATACCGCCCCGGTTGCGGAACAAGGACCACTGATCGAGCGTCATAGCCGCTTCCCGGAGCGCGTCAACGCCGGCTTCATGCAGATTGTCGGCCGTGGTGAAATCCGCCTGCGTGTGTACGAACGCGGTGCCGGCGAGACCCTGGCCTGCGGCACCGGCGCTTGCGCCGCCGTGGTAGCCGGCATCCGTCGCGGCCTGCTGGACAAGGTGGTGCGCGTGCACACCCGTGGCGGCGATCTGACTATTTCCTGGGGCGGCCCCGGTCTGCCGGTAAAGATGACCGGCCCGGCCGTGACCGTATTCAACGGCGAAATCGACGTCTAGCGGCCAACCTGGCCGCCCGCAAGAAAGGAGTGTTCTGTGCAAGCTGAAGAGATTCTGGCCTACCTCGACGACAATCCGGACTTCCTGGCCAGCCATGCGCCGCGCTATGGCCTGAAGCCGCTGCAGGACCGGGTGGTATCGTTTGCCGATCGCCAGATGCTGGACTTGAAGGATCGCAACCGTCAGCTGGAAGCACGTCTGACACAGCTGATCCGCCACGGTGAGCAGAACGATCAGATCGTGGCGCGCAGTCACAAACTGGCAGTCGCCCTGCTGCGTGGCCAAACGTTGGCCGAAGTACACCACGCCATCCAGCACAGCTTTGCCGAGCATTTTGGCCTGCCACGCGTGGCGCTGCGTCTGTGGCATCCGGGCGCAGAAAACAGCGAGCTGTACAACAGCCGGCAGGATATCCGCCTGCTGGCCGGCAACCTGTCCGCCCCCTACTGCGGACCCTATGCCAATGATGAAATCATCAGCTGGTTCCCGCCCACGCCGGTACTGCAGTCGTTCGCCCAGTTGGCGCTGCGCGATGGTACCGAACCGTTCGGCATGCTGGTGATCGCCAGCGACGATGCCCAGCGCTTTACCCTGGAAATGCAGACCCACTATCTGGCGCAGATGGCGGAGCTGATGTCGCAGGCGCTGCTACGGGTACTTGGCAAGGCATGAGCCCGGACATCTCCAGCCTGCTGTTGCTGGCGCCCCTCGCCCTGTATGTACTGCATGCATTGTGGCGGCTGATTGCCAGCGACAGCCTGCCGGCGGTGCTGGCCTTCATCGGCGCCTATTTCATCTGTGCCATCCTGTTCCGCCTGACCCTGCCCACGCTGGCGGTGGTGCCCGTTTGGCTGCCCTTTCTGTATCCGTATGCCTGGACTGGTATTGCCGCCCTGCTACTGGCCTGTGGCACGCTGGAGGTTGGCCGCGCCGGCATCCGTCTGCAAGGCGTGCCACCACTGATGACCGCCTATGCGCTGTCGCAACTGTGCCTGCACCTGGGGCTGGTTACACTCAGCACCGTCCTGGCGGATCGTCCGCTACAGGCCTACGCCATGCTGCCACCGCTGGTTGCGGCTGGTGGCTACCTGCTGTACCGGCTGTGCCTGTGGTTCAGCCAGCAGCAGCAAGGCTGGCTGTCCTGGCCAGGGGTGATCATGACTGCGGTGGCCGCGCCGTTGCTGCTGGGCTGGGCCGCCGAGCTGCTGGTGCCGCTGTTGCTGCGCTACGTCTGAACGCCACTCCTGCAATAAAAAAAACCCGCCATTACGGCGGGCTTTTTATTGGAAGACAAGCTCAGGCAGGCTGTTTCAACACGCTACCGTCGGCATCCAGCACCGTGACATGCACAGGGATACCCTGCGCCACGCTTTGCGACACCGTGCAGAAATCCTCGAAACTAGCCAGCAGGCGCTCAAGGTTGGCCGCAGCCGCCACCGGCTGCCCGGCACGCAGCGCCACATCGATACGTTGCACCCGCAGGCGATTGCGCTCGTTACGATCTACTAGCGCATTGGCCTCGCAGGACAGCGGTTCGAAGTCGATATGAAACTTACGCGAGGCAAACAGCAGGCTGGCGGACAAACAGTTAGCCACCGCCGCAGCCAACAGCTGCGACGGCGACGGGCCGCTTCCGCCGCCCAGCGGCACCGGCTCGTCGGTCTGCAACGGCTGAGCGACATCAGCAAACTGGTTTTCAAAGCGGTAGTCCTGCAGCTGCTGCAGCTTAACGATGGCGTTCTCGCTCACGGCATTTCCTTGTCGCAGAATAAGAAGGACACGGTATTACAGGCTACGGCCAACAGCGGCCGCCAATGGCTGTAGTTGCGCACGCAGCGCCTGTAGCTCGGACGGGGTAATCGCCTGTTCGGCATCGCACCAGGCATCCTGCGGCGCGGGGTGAACTTCCAGTAGCAAACCATCGGCACCGGCAGCTACGGCCGCAGCAGCCAATGGCGGCACCAGCCAGCCCCGGCCGCCGGCATGGCTGGGGTCCACCAGCACCGGCAAGTGCGTCTCGCGCTTGAGCAGCGGAATGGCGGTGATATCCAGCGCATGGCGCGCCGCCGGCTCAAAGCTGCGGATGCCGCGCTCGCACAGCACGATGTTGTGGTTACCACCGATGGCGATGTACTCGGCCGCCATCAGCCACTCGCTCAGCGTGGCGGACACGCCGCGATACAGCAACACCGGTTTGTTGATGCGCCCCAGTTCGCGCAGCAGCGGCACGTTCTGCATATTGCGCGGCCCCACCTGGATGGCGTCGACGTCATATTCCAGGAAGGTATCCAGCAGTCGCACATCCAGTATCTCGCTGATCATCGGCATGCCATGCATGCGGGCAGCGTGCTGCAAGTATTCCAGGCCGATCTCGCCCACCCCTTGAAACGCATACGGGCTGGTGCGCGGCTTGAACGCTCCACCGCGCAGCAGCCGTACTCTCTGCCCGTGCAGCTCTCCCGCCAGCGCGTCCAGTTGCGCAGCGTCTTCGATGGCGCCGGGACCGGCGATCAGCTGCAACTGCGGCCCGCCAATGGGCACCCCGCGAATGGACACCACGCTACTGTCCGGCTTCACTTCGCGCGACACCATGCGGTAATCCTTCACCACGCGCATGGCGCGCTCGACGCCGGGCATGGTTTCGAACATGTCGGCGCTCAAGCTACGTTCGTCACCCACCGCGCCGATAATGGTACGCTCGGTACCGCGCGAAATGTGCTCACTCAGGCCGGCAGCACGGATGCGGCCAACCACGGCATCGATTTGCGGCGCCGTCGCGCTCGCGGCCATCACGATAATCATGGCAAAGACTCAGATACTGTCGTGCGACAGCCATTTGGCCACCGGCGCGGCACGATAGCTGTTCATGCGATCGAGCAGCGCAGGCAGCGTATCGGCCACCACGAACAGCTCCAGATTGGACTCGCGGATGAAGCCTTCGCGCACACCGTGCTGCACCATGGCCAGCAGCGGATCAAAAAAACCGGCGACATTGAGCAGGCCAATCGGCTTCTGATGCACCGACAACTGCCCCCAGGTCAGCATTTCGAACAGTTCGTCGTAAGTGCCAAAGCCGCCAGGCAGCGCAATGAAACCGCCAGACAGGTCTTCCATCAACGCCTTGCGTTCGTGCATGGTCTGGGTGACATGCAGCTCGGACAGGCCGTCATGAGCGACTTCCTTTTCTTTCAGAAAACCGGGAATCACACCGACGACGCGGCCAGCGGCAGCCAGCGCGGCATCGGCGGCCAACCCCATCAGGCCGATATTGCCGCCACCGTATACTAGGGTGATGTTACGGGTAGCCAGCGTGGCACCCAGCTCGCGAGCAGCGTCACTGTAGGCAGGGTTACTGCCGCTACTGGAACCGCAGAACAGGCAAATGGATTGAATAGTCATGGCGTGCTTGCGCCCGCAGCTAGCGGGCTCTCCACAAATGAATCTTGGCGTAAAAAGCAGCTCGCCGGGCCCATGCCCGGCGAGCTGCTGCCAGTTACAGTACCGCCTGCGGATAAGCGCCCAGCACCTTCACGAAGGCGGTGCGCTCGCGCAAACCGGCCAATGCCTGGACCAGATGGGCATCCTGGGCATGGCCTTCCATGTCGATGAAGAACACGTAGTCCCACAAGCCGGCGCGGGACGGGCGCGATTCGAACTTGGTCATCGATACGCCGTTGGCCGCCAGAGGCTCCAGCAGGTAGTGCACCGCCCCCGGACGATTGGGGGCCGCCACGATGATGGAGGTCTTATCCAGCCCGGTCGGACCGACATCCTGATTGCCCAGCACCAGGAAGCGCGTGGTGTTATTGGGCTCGTCTTCAATGTTTTCCGCCAGTTTCACCAGGCAGTAACGTTCGGCTGCGGCCTGACCGGCAATGGCGGCGCAGTCAGGCTCTTCTGCGGCCAACCTGGCAGCTTCGGCATTGCTGGCTACCGATACCCGCTCCACGCTGGCCGGCAAATTCTTGTTAAGCCATTCGTGACACTGCGCCAGCGCCTGGGCATGGGCATATACACGACGAATGCCGTCCATGGCGCCATCCTTGCGCAGCAGGTGGTGGTGAATGCGCAGCACCACTTCGCCGCAGATTTTCAGCGGCGAGCTGACCATCAGGTCCAGCGTACGGCCGATGGCACCTTCGGTGGAGTTCTCCACCGGCGCCACCACGTAATCCAGCGCACGCGACTCCACCAGGCGGAATGCCTCGTCGATGGAGCCACAGGCAACGGTGCGCGCTGCGTGGCCAAAGTGCTTGAGTGCGGCCAACTGGGTAAAAGTACCCTCCGGGCCGAGATAAGCGATGGACAGCGGCTTTTCCAGCGCCAGGCATTCCGACATCACTTCACGGAACAGCCGGGCCACCGACTCGCCCGCCAGCGGGCCGGGATTCAGATCCTTGACGCGACGCAGTACCTGCGCCTCACGTTCCGGACGATAGATAATACCGCCGCCCTTGATTTCACCGATGTCCCGGGCGTGCTGGGCGCGCTGATTGAGGAGGTTGAGAATTTCGACATCGATATTGTCGATGGCGTCACGATGTTGCTTGAGCAGTTCTTCCGACACGTTCACAGGTCTTTCAGGATGACAAACTGGCCTTTACCGATCTCGTAAGTTTCCGCGAGATAGCCATGGGTCGCAAGCACTGCGGCACGGAAATCCGCACACTCTTCGGCGTGTGAAATGGCATTGTCCATTACCACCATGCCGCGTGGCGTGAGAATTCTGGCGATTTCCGGCCAGTAGCCGGCATAACGTGACCGATCAGCGTCCAGAAACAGCATATCTACCGACTCGTCATCGCAGCCAGCCAGCACGCCGAAGGCATCGCCGGTCAGCAGTGACACAGTGTGTTGCAGACCAAACGAATCCAGCATGGCACTGGCCAACGCAGTTTTGTGTGCGCTGTGATCCACCGAACGCAGCCGCCCCTTGTTCGCCTGCGTCGCCAACCCCAGCCAGACGGCGGAATAACCGTTGGAAGTGCCGATCTCCAGCAGCGACATCGCCTTGCGAGCGCGCACCAGCTGATACAGGAACATGCCGGTATCCGGCGTGATATTCAGGCGCTTGTCAGCACGAGCCGCGTGACGCGCATCGTGTGCCTCACCCTCTTGCCACAGTTGTTGCAGGCGTGCGCGGTAAGCAGCGGTCAGCATGGGTTACTCCTTAAAAACAGGCTGACAGCATATTACCCAGATTGACGACAAAATTGGGCTGCAGATAGCCCCAGAAGCCCAGCGCCGTCATTGCCACCAACAGCGCCCAGGCCAGCACTCTCATGCCCGCGCCTCTGCCGGTGCGGCCAACGTTTCCTTCACCGGAAGGTTGGCCAGCGCTGCGGCAACCCCAAGGCCGATCGCCAGACCCCAGACCAGATCGTAGTTGCCGGTACGGTCATAAATCACCCCGCCCAGCCAGACACCGAGGAAGCTGCCAACCTGGTGCGAGAAGAACACCGCGCCGGACAGCATGCCCAGGTTCTTGATGCCGAACAGGCTGACGATTACGCCGTTGGTAAGCGGCACGGTAGACAGCCACAAGAAACCCATGGCGGCGGCAAACACCGCCACCGAGGTACTGGTCAATGGCAGCAGCAGGAAGATGACAATCACCACGCTGCGGACAAAATAAATGCCCGCCAGCAGATAGGGCTTGGAATAACGTCCGCCCAGCTTGCCGGAAATATACGTGCCGGCAATGTTGAACAGACCGATCAACGCCAACGCGGTACTGGCGACATTGCCGGCCAGCCCGTGATCGCGCAGGTAGGCTGGCAGATGCACACCGATAAACACCACCTGGAAACCGCAGACAAAGTAGCCAGCCATCAGCAGACGGAAGGAACGCTGCTGCCAGGCTTCGCCAAAAGCATGAGTGATGCCATGCCAGACACTGAGCGTCGCCTTCGGCACCGCTGGTGCGCGCACATAGGCTCGTTGCAGCGGTGCCGCCAATGGCACCAGCAGGGCGGCCAATGCGGCCAGCACCAGCAACGCCGGCATCCAGCCCAGGCCATCGATCAGTCCGCGCTCGATCGGCACCATCAGGAACTGGCCGAAGGAGCCAGCGGCCGCGGTCAGCCCCATGGCACTGGAACGATAGCTATCCGGCACCGCGCGTACGATCACGGAAAACACCACGCTATAGGTGGTACAGGACAGCGCCAGCCCCAGCAGCAGCCCGGCGGAGCCGGACAACAGCCAGCCATTGGCGGATACCGTCATCAAGGCCAGACCCGCCGCATACAACAGGCCACCGATCATCAGCACCCGCCCCGGGCCGTAGCGGTCGGCAAACGCACCGGCAAACGGCTGCGCCACACCCCACATCAGATTCTGGATGCCCAGTGCCAGGGCAAAGGTTTCGCGCGTCCAGCCAAACTCCTGTGTCATAGGTGGCAGGAAAAAACCAAAGCCATGCCTTACCCCCATGCTGAGCGAGACAATGGCACTGGCGGCTAGCAACAGCAGGGCCATGGGTGACAGTTTCATGATTTTTCCTTAACGATTTTGCGCATGGTGCAACCATTTTCGCCGCACCGCCAGCTTTCGCCGGAAACAGATTGATCGTTTTGCTGAACAACAAAAAGCCCGCCATGGTGGCGGGCTAGTCTGCATGCGGCCAACGTTGGCCGCATGGCGTAATCATCCGTGCTGACGGGCGAAATCCAGCATGAAGTGCACCAGCGATTTGACGCCTTCGATCGGCATGGCGTTGTAGATGGATGCGCGCATGCCGCCGACCGAGCGGTGGCCTTTGAGCTGCACCAGGCCGTTCTTCTTGGCCTCGGACAGGAACACGTCTTCCAGCGCATCGTCCTTCAGGCGGAATACCACGTTCATCTTGGAGCGGTATGGCGCATCGATATGGCTGTAGTAGAAGCCGTTGCTGCTATCGATGGCGTGATACAGCAAGCCAGCTTTCTCGTCGTTGCGCGCCTGAATGCCCTTGATGCCGCCGCGCGCCTTCAGCCACTTGAACACCAGCCCGGCGATGTAGATCGGGTAGGTCGCCGGGGTGTTGTACATCGAATCCGCATCGGCGTGGATCTGGTAGTTGAGCATGGTCGGCGTCTGCGGCTGGGCGCGGCCCAGCAGGTCTTCGCGCACGATCAGCACGGTCAGGCCGGACGGACCGATATTCTTCTGCGCGCCAGCGTAAATCAGGCCAAACTTCGATACGTCGATTTCGCGCGACAGGAAATCGGACGACATGTCGCACACCAGCGGAGTATCGCCTAGCGCTGGAATCTCGCTGTACTGCAGGCCGCCGATGGTCTCGTTGGAGGTGTAGTGGAAGTAGGCGGCATTCGGACTACGCTGCCAGGTGTCCACCGCCGGCACGTAGGCGTAGTTGCGGTCGCTGCTGCTGGCCACCACATTGACATTGGTGTAGCGCTTGGCTTCCTTGATTGCCAGCTTGGACCAGTGCCCGGTATCCAGCACATCGATCACGCCGTCAGCCGGGGCCAGGTTCAGCGGTACCATCGAGAACTGCTGCGACGCACCGCCCTGCAGGAACAGCACCTTGTAGCCAGCCGGCACTTGCAGCAGCTCACGCAAGTCCTGCTCGGCTTCGTGGATGATTTCCATGAACTCCTTGCCGCGATGGCTCATTTCCATCACCGACATGCCGGAGCCGTGCCAATCCAGCAGTTCTGCCTGTGCTGTCGCCAGAACCTCGTGCGGCAGCACCGCCGGCCCGGCTGAGAAGTTGTACACTTTTGCCATGTCAGACCTCTGTCTCTTTGTCTTCTGATACGAACAAGCCACGCAATGACGCGTGGCTTTTTGTTTGTTAACTACTGGAGCTCAGCAGGAAGTGGGCACGCGCCACCGCCACCGGTTTGCTGCGGTCGTCCTGCCACGCCTCGATCAACACATGTGCCACGCGCTTGCCCTGCTTGGTGATCTCGCAGCGGGCAAACAGCGCCCGGGCACGACCGGAGCGCAGATAGTCCAGCGAAAAATCGACGATCTTCGGCGCTTCCCGCGACTCGCTGTTCCACATCAGGTGCAGCAGCGCGGCATTTTCCAGGAAACCACCGATCAGGCCGCCATGCAGGGCCGGCAGGGTCACATTGCCGACATTGCGCTCGTAGAACGGCAGCCGGAACTGCAGCTCGCCATCTTCCGTCTCGCCAAACTCCACCCCCATCAGCTGCGCATACGGCACAGCCGCGATGATTTCAGCGTAGCGCTTCTCGTCGCGCAGCTGGGTGAAGCTTTCCATGAAAGCGCTCATGACTTGCCCTCCGCGGCCAACATCGGCTTGGGGTTGGAATCGCGCATGAAGGTGGCCACACCGTGGGCAATCGGGTCATCCGGGCTGTCGTGATAGCACACCGCACGGGTGAACGCGATCTGGTTGGCCATCCGGTAGCACTCCGCTGTGCAGTAGATGGCCTTGCCCGGCGTGGCCGCCTTCAGGTAGTCGATGCGCAGATCCAGCGTGGCAATGGTTTCCAGCTCGGTCATGTGCGCGGTCACCGCAATACCGCTACAGGTATCGACGATAGAGGTGATTACCCCACCGTGCACCACGCCGGTGGCCGGGTTGCCCACCAGCTCGTCACGCCACTCCACTTTCAGTGTCGGCTTGCGATCCACAGTGCCCAGATACTGGAAGCCCAGCGTCACACAATGCGGAAACGAGACGAACAACTCGCCCATCGCCTGCAGCAATGCCGCGTTGGCAGGTGCCTGACTCATGCTCAGGCTTCCTCGCCCGCGTCAACGTTGGCCGCAGACTCGTCGCCCTCGCCTTCGACCTCTTCCTCGCTCTCCGCCACCTTCACCAGACAGATCAGCTTCTCGCCCTCGTCCAGATTGATCAGGCGGACACCCTGCGCGGAACGGCCGGTTTCACGTACCTCGGCCACCTTGGTACGAATCAGCACACCACCGGTGGTGATCAGCATCACGTCGTCGCTGTCTTCCACCAGGCTGGCGGTCACCAGCGCCAGGCCGGTCTTGTCGGTGAGATCCATGGCGATCACGCCCTGGGTGCCACGGCTGGTATGGCGGAACTCGCCCACCCGGGTACGCTTGCCATAGCCGCCATCGCTGGCCGTCAACACTTGCTGCTCGTCGCTGTTAGCCACCAGCAGCGAAATCACCTGCTGCCCTTCGGCCAGCGCCATACCGCGTACACCGGTGGCGTTACGGCCCATGGCGCGCACATTGCTTTCATCAAAGCGCACCGCCTTGCCACCGTTGGAGAACAACATGATCTGGTCGCTACCGCCGGTCAGTGCCACGCCCACCAGGTAATCGCCCTCGTCCAGGTTCACCGCAATGATGCCGGCGCTGCGCGGACGGGAGAAATCGGCCAGCGGGGTTTTCTTGACGGTGCCATTGGCGGTGCACATGAACACGTACTGGTCTTCGGCAAACGCCTTCACCGGCAGCATGGCGTTGATCTTCTCACCATCGGCCAGCGGCAGTACGTTGACAATCGGCTTGCCACGGCTGGTGCGGCCGCCCTGCGGCATATCGTACACCTTGATCCAGTAGCAACGGCCAAAGCTGGAGAAGCACAGCACGTAGTTGTGGGTATTGGCCACGAACAGGGTATCGATGAAATCGTCGTCCTTGGTGGCAGCAGCCTGCTTGCCACGACCGCCGCGGCGCTGCGACTGGTAGTCGTCCACCGGCTGCGCCTTCAGGTAGCCGCCGTGGGTTACCGTTACCACCATGTCCTGCGGGGTGATCAGGTCTTCGATATTGATGTCGCCGCCAAACGGCTCGATCTCGGAACGACGCGCATCGCCGTACTGCAGCTTGATGGCATTCAGTTCGTCGTTGATGATCTGATTGATGCGCTCCGGGCGGGCCAGGATGTCGATCAGGTCCATGATGGTGTCCATGATCTCGCGGTATTCGCCGACAATCTTGTCCTGCTCCAGGCCGGTCAGGCGCTGCAGACGAAGATCCAGGATCGCCTGTGCCTGTACCTCGGACAGGTAGTAGCCATCCGGATGCAGGCCGAAGTTCTCGGCCAAGCCGTCCGGGCGCGCCTGGGTCTGGTCCACACGAGCAAGCATGCTTTCCACCAGTTCGGAGCGCCAGGCTTTGGCCATCAGCGCGGCCTTGGCCTGCGGCGGCGCATCCGACGCCTTGATCAGCGCGATGATCTCGTCCACGTTGGACAGCGCCACGGCCAGACCTTCCAGGATATGACCGCGTTCGCGCGCCTTGCGCAGTTCGAAAATGGTACGACGGGTCACCACCTCGCGGCGATGACGCAGGAACTCCTCGATGATCTGCTTCAGGTTCAGCAGGCGCGGCTGGCCGTCGACCAGCGCCACCATATTGATGCCGAAGCTGTCCTGCAGCTGGGTCTGCTTGTACAGGTGGTTCAGCACCACCTCCGGCATTTCGCCGCGCTTGAGCTCGATCACCACGCGCATGCCGGACTTGTCCGACTCGTCGCGCAGGTCGGAAATGCCCTCGATCTGCTTGTCACGCACCAGCTCGCTGATACGCTCCAGCAGACGCGCCTTGTTCACCTGGTACGGAATTTCGTCGACGATGATGGCCTGGCGGTCGCCCTTGCCGATATCCTCGAAGTGCACGCGGGCACGCATGATGGCGCGGCCGCGACCGGTGCGGTAGCCTTCCTTGATGCCGGCGGTACCGTAGATGATGCCGGCGGTCGGGAAGTCCGGCGCCGGGATGATGTCGATCAGCTCATCGATGGTCAGCTCGCTATTGGCCAGCAGTGCCAGACAGCCATCGATCACCTCGGTGATGTTGTGCGGCGGAATATTGGTCGCCATGCCCACTGCGATACCTGCGGCGCCGTTGATCAGCAGGTTGGGAATGCGCGACGGCATGATCAACGGTTCCTGTTCGGAACCATCGTAGTTGGGGCCGAAATCGACGGTTTCCTTCTCGATGTCCGCCATCAGCTCGTGCGCGATGCGCGCCATGCGGATTTCGGTGTATCGCATGGCAGCGGCGTTGTCACCGTCCACCGAACCAAAGTTACCCTGGCCATCCACCAGCGGATAACGTAGCGAGAAATCCTGTGCCATACGCACGATGGTGTCGTACACCGCAGAGTCGCCGTGCGGGTGGTACTTACCGATCACATCGCCCACGATACGGGCAGACTTCTTGTAGGCGCGGTTCCAGTCATTGGACAGCTCGTGCATGGCAAACAGCACACGACGATGCACCGGTTTCAGGCCGTCCCGCACGTCTGGCAGGGCGCGACCAACGATCACACTCATGGCGTAATCGAGATAGGAGCGGCGCATCTCCTCTTCCAGGCTGACGGGCAGTGTTTCCTTGGCAAAAAGCTGATCGGTCATGGAAATCCGTTAACGTGAGCAAAAATATGGTCGCATTCTACCACAAAGCCCTGCTGCAAGCGGCTGCGACACCGGATGACAGGCGCAAAAAAGGCCGGAGAAATCCGGCCTTTTTCAGACTGCAGCAACGCTTAGCGAGCACCGATCTGCAGCTTTTTCTCCAGCCGGCCAATCCCCCACGCCATCAGCATGGTCAGCGCCAGGTAGATGAAGGAAATGGTCAGATACGGCTCCCAGTAGCGCGAGTACACCCCGGCCACGGTACGCGCGGCAAACGCCAGTTCCGCCAGCCCGATAGCCGACACCAGCGAGCTGTCTTTCAGCAGCATGATGGCTTCGTTACCCAGCGGCGGCAGCATGCGGCGGAATGCCTGCGGCACGATCACGAACTTCATGGTCTGGCCGTAGGACAGCCCCAGCGAGCGCGCAGCCTCCATTTGCCCCCTGTCAATGGACTGAATACCGGCGCGAAAAATCTCAGTGATGTAGGCACCGGCATTCAGCGTCAGTGCCACCAGGCCAGACAGGAAAGCACCATAGTTCTGGCGAATCTCTCTCGCGACATCGCCATTGAGCAACAGGCCGTCGGTCGGATGAATCAGCATCGGCATCAGCGCGAAGTGAATCAGCAGAATCTGTACAAACAGCGGCGTGCCACGGAAAAAGGCAACATAAGCCCCCGCTGGCATACGCACACCAAACTTGAGGAAGTACTTCATGCCGCCGTGCTTGGCCTCGGCCAGTCGCGCCATCCCCATGAACAAGCCGATCAGGGTGCCAAACACCACGGCGATTACCGTAATACCCATCGTCATTTTCACGCCGTCAATAAACAGCGGCGCGTACTCGGCAATCATGCCCCAGCGGAAATCCATGCTTGTCCCTCCCGGATACTAAAAGCAAACGGCGGGCCTGCAACCCAGACCCGCCGTTTGCGACAACTTGTTATTTGGTACCGAAGTACTTTTTGAAGATCTGGTCGTAAGTACCATCAGCCTTGACGGCCTTGATACCGGCGTTGATCTTGTCCAGCAGTTCCTTGTTGCCCTTGTTTACCGCAAAGCCATAATACTCGGGCGCAAAGCTCTTGGTGTCTTCCACCGTCACCATGCCATGCTGCGGGTTGTTGGCCACATAGTTGGCCACCACACCGTTATCACCCACGGCAGCATCAACCCCGCCACCTTCCAGTTCCTTCAGTGCCAGCGGCATGCTTTCGAAGCGCTTGATGCTCGGGTTGGTCTTACCCAGCAGCTTCTGCACGACTTCGTCGCCAGTCGTGCCTGTCTGTACAGCCACTTTCTTGGCCTTCAGGTCAGCAAACGACTTCACATCGGCCACACCCTTGCCAACAGCGATCAGCTGACGTGCTTCAAAGTAAGGATCGGAGAAATCCATGCTCTGCTTGCGCTCGTCGGTGATGGTGATGGCGGACGACAGAATGTCGCGGTCACCCTGCGGCAGGGTGGCGAACATGCCTTCCCACGGGGTATTCACGAACTTGACCTTGAAGCCACCCTTGGCCGCAACAGCGGTCAGCACATCAATGTCGAAACCGACAATTTCCTGCTTGTCGTTCTGGAACTCGAACGGTGCGTAGCTGGCATCCGTGCCCACTACGTATTCTTTCATCTCGCCCCCCGCTGCCGGCGCGGCAGCTTGCGGTGCAGAAGCCTGTTGCTGGGCCTCCTGTTTCTGACCACAACCGGCCAGTGCGAAAACGGACAACAACATCCCCGCGAGCAGCGTTCTTCTGTTTTGTTTCATTCCCTTGTTCTCCTAGGCGTGATAGCCGGCCCATTCGTTGCACAAACAACCGGCGTGCTAATATAACAACCTCATTCGGGGGCCACAACGCCCGCATAACCGCTGTTTTGCCTGCTAAATTTATCCACATGCAATTAACTCGCACCATTGCTGCATTACTAATCGCCACAATGGCATTTTCTGCCAGCTTGAGCCATGCCGAAGGCGAAGATGCGCCATTACCGGGCGATTTTCAGCCCACCCCGGCTGCCAAGCCGCCGAAGGCAAAACCGCTGCAATTGCCGCCGGTAAACCCGAGCCCGGCCAAAGCACCGGCACAGAGCAAGAGCGAACCGGTGCGCCAAGAGGCAGACAAAACCGCCAGCAAACCAGCTAAACGCAGCCAGGCCACTACACAGACAACGTTGCGCAAAACAAAAGCTGGGCATCGCATCGCCGGCAAGACAAGCAAACGTGATGCCAAGCGCAAGCAACTTACTGGCAAACGCCAGCGTTTGACGCAACAGGCCATCAGCAAGCGGCCGGCACGCAAGTCAGCAGGCCGGATCGCTGCCAAGCGCAAAGCCAGTACACTTGCCAGCCGCAAGGCCAGCAGCGCAGCCGAGACCCGCAAGCACGGCAGCAAGGCGCTGCCGAAAGCCAGCAGCAGCCAGCGCACCAACAAAGCCGGGACCAACAAACTGCGCAAGGCATCCGCCGCAGCCACGGCCAAAGCCAGCAAACCCAAAGTCACAGCATCAAAGGCCGCGAAACAGAAAGCGTCAAAAAAACGCAAGCCGCTACACAAAACCAGCACCAGCAAATAAGCGACAAAACACAACGCCCCGTCAGTTAGCGGGGCGTTTTACGTTGGCCGCAACGCGCACTCAGGCCGGCTCCGGCTCCCCCTCCTGCTGCAGGCGCCACATTTGCGCATAACG
>CAMLGD010000031.1 GCA_946479405.1 uncultured Vogesella sp. | reverse complement strand
GAGCTGGGCAGCGCCTGGCACGACAGCAAGCTGCACCTGCCGCTGACCGTGGCGCTGAACGGCACCGTGTTCGGCCAGCCCAATGCCGGCGTGGACATGACCTTCAACTTTGCGCAGCTGGTGGCACACGTGGCCAAAACCCGCGAGCTGGGCGCCGGCTCCATCATCGGCAGCGGTACGGTGTCCAACAAGCAGGGCGACCTGTGGGGCTCCAGCGTGGAAAACGGCGGCGTCGGCTACTGCTGCCTGGCCGAAGTGCGCATGTACGAGACCATCGAACAGGGCCAGCCGCGCACCGCGTTCATGAAACACGGCGACCGCGTGCATATCGAGATGTTCGATGCCGGCGGCCACAGCGTCTTTGGCGCCATCGACAACACCGTGCGCGCCATTCCGGGCTAAGCCGGCACACGATCTACGGCGCTGGGCGATACGGCATGAATTCGACTCCGGGATGCGCAGTTACTATGTGTAACCTCCGCGTCCCGCAGTTTTCGCCTGCTCTCGCGCCGGCCCGCTAGATCGTGCAATGGTTCTGAGCACCCGGTTTGCGGCCAACGTTGGCCGCTGCCGCCGCGGGCGCCACCGTGATCGCGGCACTGCAGTACACAGCCCCAACCGCAAAAATTTCAGCAACCTGCCCCACCAGAGGAGAACGCACAATGCAGGCACCGGATACCCCGCTGTGGCAACCCAGCCCGTCGCGCATCGCCGCCAGCCACCTGACCGCCTTCAGCAAGCTGGCCGCCCTGGCCGATAACCGCGCCTACCCGGACTACGCCAGCCTGTGGCAAGGCAGCGTCAGCCAGCCAGGCCGTTTCTGGAATCACGTGTGGGATTACTGCTCCGTGGTGGGCGACAAGGGCAGCATCGCGCTGCAGCACGACGGCAATATGCGCGATGCGCGCTTCTTTCCGGAAGCCCGGCTCAACTACGCCGAGAACCTGCTGCGCCGCCGCGACGACTCGCTGGCGGTAACGTTCTGGGGCGAAGACCAGGTCAAGCGCGAACTGAGCTGGTGGGAGCTGAACGACATGGTGTCGCGCCTGCAGCAGGCGATGCAGGTGCACGGCATCCAGCCGGGCGACCGCGTCGCCGGCTACATGCCCAATATGCCGGAAACTTTGGCCGCCATGCTGGCCGCTGCCAGCCTGGGCGCGGTGTGGACCAGCTGCTCGCCGGACTTCGGCACCGATGGCGCCATCGACCGCTTCGGCCAGACCGCGCCGCGGCTGCTGTTCTGCCCGGACGGCTACATCTACAACGGCAAGCGTATCGACATCGCCGACAAGCTGCAGGTGATTGCCGCCGGCCTGCCGTCGGTGGAAAAGATCATCGTGGTGCCCTATGTCGGCGATACCGACACACTGGCCGCCAGCCTGCCGCGCGCGCTGACGCTGGACGATTTCGTCGCCGGGCTGGTGGGCAGCCGGGTGGAATTCACCCCGCTGCCGTTCAACCACCCGCTGTTCATCCTGTATTCCAGCGGCACCACCGGCAAGCCCAAGTGCATCGTGCACGGCCACGGCGGCACCCTGCTGCAGCACCTGAAGGAACACCAGCTGCACGCCGACATCCACGCCGGCGACCGCCTGTTCTACTTCACCACCTGCGGCTGGATGATGTGGAACTGGCTGGTATCCGGCCTCGCCAGCGGCGCCACGCTGATGCTGTTCGACGGCTCGCCGTTTGCCAAGAGCGGCCGCGTGCTGTGGGACTACGCCCAGGCCTACCGCTGCACCCACTTCGGCACCTCGGCCAAGTACATTGACGGCCTGCGCAAGATCGACCTGCGGCCGGGCCGCGACTACGACCTGACCTGCCTGCGCGCGGTGTTCTCCACCGGCTCGCCGCTGGTGGCGGAAAGCTTCGACTGGGTGTACCAGGCGATCAAGGCGGATATCAACCTGGCGTCCATCTCCGGCGGCACCGACATCGTGTCCTGTTTTGCACTGGGCTGCGCCAGCCTGCCGGTGTACCGCGGCGAGCTGCAGTGCCGCGGCCTGGGCATGGCAGTGGAAATCTGGAACGACGCCGGCAAGCCGGTGCGCGGTGAGAAGGGCGAACTGGTATGCACCCAGCCATTCCCGTCGATGCCGGTGGGTTTCTGGGGCGATGACAGCGGCGAGAAATACCGCAAGGCCTACTTCGAGCGCTATGCCGACACCTGGTGCCATGGCGACTACGCCGAGCTGACCGAGCACGACGGCATGATCATCTACGGCCGCTCCGACGCGGTGCTGAACCCGGGTGGCGTGCGCATCGGCACCGCCGAGATCTACCGCCAGGTGGAAACCTTCGACGCGGTGCTGGAAAGCATCGTGGTGGGCCAGCGCTGGCTGGACGACGAGCGCGTGGTGCTGTTCGTCAAGCTGCGCGACGGGCAGGAGCTGGACAACGAGCTGGTTAGCCGCATCAAGGACAAGATCAAGAACGGCGCCAGCCCGCGCCATGTGCCGGCCAAGATCATCGCCGTGGCCGACATCCCCAAGACCATCAGCGGCAAGATCGTGGAGCTGGCAGTGAAGAACGTGATCCACAACGAGCCGGTAAACAACCTGACCGCGCTGGCCAATCCGGATGCGCTGCAGCTGTTTGCCAACCTGCCGGAGCTGCAGGCTTAGGCTGCGGCCAACCTTTGACAGCCGGCAGCCTTGCCGGCACTCACGAACAAGCGCCAACCAGCCGGTTGGCGCTTGTTACATTCGCCGGCCACCCGCAATCCCGCCGCAAAAAAAACGGCACCCACGCGGGTGCCGAAAACGTTCAAACAGGGAGAGCACTGCACTAGCACACCACCACACCAGCCCGGCGACAGCGCCACGATGCCGCCAGGCCGGAACGGTCAGTTACGATTCTGGTAGTTCTTGTAGTTGGCCGCAGTCACCAGCTCGTACGGCACCCAGATCATGCTGGGCACCTTCTCGCCGGCGGCCAGCCGCAATGCCGCATTCACCGCGCCCTTGCCCTGCGCCGCCGCGTCCTGGAACACCGTCACCTTCATCTCGCCGGCCTTCATCGCGTTCAGCGCATCCTGGGTGGCGTCGATGCCGGCCACCACCATCTTGTCCAGCTTGCCGGAAGACTTCAGCGCCTGGATCGCGCCCAGCGCCATCTCGTCGTTGTTGGCCACCACCGCATCGAACTTCAGGCCGGCGGTCATCCAGTTCATCACCAGGTCGCGGCCTTCGGTGCGCGACCACTTGGCGGTCTGCTTTTCCACCACCTTGATGCCGTTGCACGGCGCCTTGGACATCACTTCTTCTGCATACTTGGTGCGCAGGCGGGCCTCCTGGGTAGCCAGATCGCCCATCATGATCACCACGCTGCCCTTGCCGTTCAGCTGGCGGCACACCTCTTTCATCTGGATGGTGCCGGACACCGAATCATCCGAGCCGACAAACGCCACTTTCGGCGGCAGGCTCTTGTCGGTAGGCATGCGGTTGACGAACACCAGCGGGATGCCGGCCGCCTGCGCCAGCTTGGTGATCTTCGGCGTAGTGCTGGTATCCACCGCGCTGACCACGATGGCGTCCACCTTCTGCGCGATGAAGTTCTGCACCTGGCTGATCTGGCGGCCAACGTCGTTCTGCGCGTCTTCCAGCTGCAGGTTTACCCCCTTCTGGCTAGCGGCGTAACTCTTCATGTTGTTGCGCAGGATGGTGAGGAAATTATTGTCGAAGGTGGCCATGGTCACCCCCAGACGGGCGGCGGAGGCCGGCATGGCCTGCATGGCGAGGGAAACCAGTACCACCGAACCTGCATGCTTGATGAAACGTTTCATTGGTGTATCTCCTGTGTTTTATTAATACCACCGCTACCTGCCGCCTTCCCGCAGGAAGACCGCCGGCAAATGACGCTGTTTCAGACTGCTGTTGCCTTACCCGCCGCGGCACGGCGCCTGCTGTACGCCCGCCGCGGCCGGTTGTTCATCACTGCTGGATTGCTGCCGTCTAGCCGCGGATCTCGGCCAGCGCCACCGGGCGGCGCTCGGTCACCGAGGCGATGCAGGCCAGCGCGATTTCCAGCGCCGCCTTGGCATCCGTCCCGTCCGGGCCGCTGTTGCGGCCGCTGCGCACCGAGGCGACAAAGGCGTGCAGCTCGGCGGTGTAGCCGTCGATGAAATGGTCGGTGTCCAGCCGCCAGGTGTCGTTGGACACGCCATCCTTGTCGAACAGCGTCATGCTGGAGCGGCGCACGTCGCCCATGCTGATCATGCCACCGGAGCCAAACACCTCACCGCGGATGTCGTAGCCGTACGACGCGCAGAAGTTGGCCTCTGCCACCGCCACCGCGCCGTTGTCGAAGCGGATGGTGACCACCGCGGTATCCAGAAAGCCCTTGTCCCGGAAATCCGGGCGTACCAGCGCGTCGGCCACCGCATACACCTCGGTCGCCCGGGCGCCGGCGTTCAGCCACAGCAGGGTGTCGAAGTCATGGATCAGGGTTTCGAAGAACACCGTCCACTGCGGAATGCGTGCCGGGTCACCCCCGAACGGCCCCGGGTCGCGGGTCAGCGAGCGCAGCAGCTGCGGCGTGCCCACCTTGCCGGCCGCGATCGCCGCCTTGCCGTCGGCAAAGGCGCGGTCCCAGCGGCGGTTGAAGCCCACCTGCAGTGGCACGCCGGCCTCGCGCGCGGCGGCGATGGCCAGCTCGGCATCCGCCAGTGTCAGTGCCATCGGCTTTTCGCAGAACACCGCCTTGCCGGCGCGGGCGGCGGCGACTGCCAGGTTGGTATGGAAACGTGCCGGCGAGGCAATGATCACCGCCTCGATCTCCGGGTTGGCCAGCAGTGCATCAACATCGGTATAGGTCAGCGGGCATTCCAGCTGGTCCGCCAGCCTGGCGGCGGCGCCCGGTGCCGGATCGGCAATGGCGGCCAGGGTGGCGTTCTTCAGGCGACGGGCAACGATCTCGGCATGCGAGGCGCCGATGCGGCCGGCGCCAATCAGCGCCACGGCTACAGGTTTGGTGGAAGACATGTCTCACTCCTTGTTTTGTGGGGGATGAATGCAGCAGCGCGCTCAGAGCGGCAGCGTGAAGGCGTCGCGGAAGCGGCGCAGCGCCAGCTCGTCGTCGCCGGAGGCAAACGCTTCCAGGCCGATGCTGCCGCGGTAGCCCAGCGCGTGCAGCGCCCGGGCGATGGCCGGATAGTTGATCTCGCCGGTACCCGGCTCGCAGCGGCCGGGCACGTCGGCGACCTGGATTTCGCCGATATGCGGCAGCGCCTTGCCCAGCAGTTCGATCAGGTTGCCCTCGCCGATCTGCGCGTGATACAGGTCGAGCATCAGCTTGAGGCCGGGGCGGTTCACCGCCGCCACCAGCGCCAGGCAGTCCTCGGCGCGGGCAAACGGCACCCCTGGGTGATCCACCGCGGTGTTGAGGTTTTCCAGCACGAAGGTCACCCCTTCGCGCTCGCCCAGCTCGGCCAGTTGCGCCAGGGTGTCGCGTGCCTGCAGCCACATGGCACCGCTGACGTGGTGCGCCGGCTGCACTGGCAGGCCCTTGTTGTCCAGCCCGGTGCCGTGCAGGTTCAGCCGCGGAATGCCCAGCGCCTTGGCCACCGGAATCGACTCGCGCGCGGTGTGCAGCAGCTGCTCGGCGCCGGCGGCATCGGCCAGCGTGCCGCGGATATAGCCGGTCATCGAGGAGAAGGTGGCGCCGGTACGGGCCAGCGCATCGATGTCGTGGCGGGTCCAGTCCCAGATTTCCACCTGGAAGCCCAGATCGTGAATGCGGTGAATACGCTCCACGATAGGCAAATCGCGAAACACCATTTCGGCACATACGGCCAGGGTAAACGGGCTGGCTTGCTGCTGATCCTGACTGCTCATCTCAATCTCCAAGGTGTATTCAGGCGTGGCCGGCTGCTGCAGCCACGGCACTTGCAACCGGTTGCAAACTTATTGGCAAAACTGGCGGCCATGGCCGCATCACGGCAAGTAAACGGGTGGGCACTACGCTGGCATCAGCCGGCCGATTACTTATGCTACCGGTTGCAAAAATCGAAAAACTGCCGGCGGAGCTGCCTGCCAGCTAGCGCGTCGGCTACTGGCTGTGTTTGCTGCCACCGCTTTGCTACCGGTTGCAATAGCGTTACATTAGTAGCCGCTTCGGTACGAAGTCAAGAAATAATTTTCTTTTAAAATTACAATCGGAAAATAAATTTCAAGGAAGCAACATGAGCAAATCCAGCCGCGCCACCGCCGCCGATGTGGCCCGTGCCGCCGGGGTGTCGAAATGGACGGTCACCCGTGCCTTTACCCCCGGCGCCTCCATCGCCGAACACAGCCGCGAACGCGTACTGCAGGAAGCCGCCAAGCTGGGCTACCGCCCCAACCTGCTGGCACGCAGCCTGGCCACCAAGACCACCAATCTGGTGGCGATCCTGGTCGACGACTTTGCCAACCCCTACAAGCTGCCGGTGCTGGAGGTGCTGACCCAGGCGCTACAGGCCGAGCAGATGGCCGCGGTGCTGATCAACATCAACCAGCATTTCGATCACCTGTCCGCCATTCTGGACGCCGACCAGCGCCAGGTGGACGCGGTAATCCTGGTCGGCACCGACTTCAAGGACGAGGCGCTGAACGAGCAGGCGCTGCCGGCCTCGCGCCCGCCGCTGTACGTGCTGGCGCGGGAAAGCACTATCGCGCACATTCCGGCGGTGTCCTGCGATGCGCGGGTGTCGATGGCGGCAATCAACCAGCATCTGTGGCAGCGCGGCTACCGCCGGCCCGGCTTCATGTCCGGGCCGCGCTCGCTGTCTACCGCGCTGGGGCGGCAGCTGCATTTTTCCGCCTTCTGGCAGCAGCAAAGCGGCCATGCGGTGCCGGAGCTGCACGCCGGCAGCTACGACCGCCATGCCGCGGCGCAGGTGTTGCGCGATTACCTGCAGGCTACGGCGGCAGGTGAACGCATCGACGTGCTGATGTGCGAAAACGACGCGCTGGCCATTGGCGCCATCGAAACCGCGCGCCACGAGTTCGGCCTGCGCGTGCCGCAGGATCTGGCCATTGTCGGCTACGACGGCGACGAGTTGGCCGCATCGCCATCGTTCAACCTCACCAGCTACCGCCAGCCGCTGCCGCAGATGGTGGCGGCGCTTGTCCGCATGCTGAAAGGCGAACTGCCGCCGCAGTCGCTCAACCTGCCGGGCGAGCTGCTGATCCGCGGCTCGACCTAAGCGCCGCTACACGTTGGCCGGGGTATAGGTGATGAACGGCAGGCTGCTCTGCAGTGAGCCACGAGTGGCCTTGCTCTGAATCGCCGCCACCATCACCTCCACCAGCCGGCTGGCCAGCCACTCTTGCGGGTGCGACAGCACCATGTTGACGCGGCGCTCGATCAGCGCCTGCCGCGTCACCGCGGTCAGATCCAGGCACACCGTCACCAGCCCCGGCGGCGGTTTGCCGTCCTTCAGCGCCTGCAACACGCCCTCGATACCGCCGCCGGCGATATAGATACCGGTCAGGTCCGGGTGCTGCTTCAGCAACTCCAGCGTCGCCGTCTGCGCCAGGTGGATGTCCTCCAGGCTGATCAGCGTGTCCAGCAGCTGGAACTGCGGCGCAAACTCGCGGAAGTAGGAACGGAAACTCATCTCGCTCTGCTCCTGGCACAGGTAGCGGTGGCTGCCGACGATCACCCCCACCTTGCCCGGCGCCGGCGCCAGCTCGGCAATCGCCCACGCCGCGGTGCGGCCAACCTTGCGGTGGTCGATGCCGACATAGCCGCTGCAGCTGTCGGCGGTGAGATCGGAAATCAGCGCGAACACCGGGATGCCGCGCGCGCTGATGTCGTCGATGGCCTGGCTGACCAGCGGGTGATCGGCCGCCACCAGCGCAATGGCGTCCACCTTCCTGCTCAGCTCGTACAGCTTGGCCACCACGTGTTCCGGCGTCAGCTCGTCCAGAAACGCCACCAGCGCCTTGCCCGCCGGCTGCATCTGCGTCCGGGTTGCCGCCTCCAGCACGCTGCCCAGCTCGCTGTAGAAATGGGTGCTGCTCTTTTGCAGGATAAAGCCCAGCCGGTAGCCGGCGGTGCGCTCGTCGATGCGATCGCGGATCAGCCCGGTGCGGCGAAAGCCCAGCTTCTCGGCCGCCGCCAGCACCCGCTCCGCCGTCTCCTGGCTGACGCTGGCGCGCTTGTTGATCACCCGGTCCACCGTGGCTACCCCCACCCCGGCCTCGCGGGCCACATCCGTCATTGTCGGTCCCATTTTCTTGCCTTGTCTTGATAGTTTCTATCATTCACTTTCCAGCAACCAATGAGAGCTATTGATGCCAAGTGAGGCAGCCGGATTGTACGCTGGCGCTAGCTGATTATACTCGATTACACCCTGCAGCCACTTGATTGCCAACAAGCAACCGCCAGCAGGCGCATCACGACACCACACATCGGAGAATGATAGAAAATGATGGATAACAAGCAAATCCGGGACTACAGTCTCGATGGTCCCTGCGGCCAGCAGGCTGCCGCACGCGGCCTGGTATCGGCACAGTGGTTTGCCTGCACGGTGGACCGCAAGACCATGAAACAGCTGATGCAGCGCAGCGACTGGCAGGCGCTGAAATACCTGGGCAGCTGGCTGGCGCTCTTGATCGGCAGCGGCGTGCTGGCCTACCACGCCTGGGGCACGCCGTGGGCGGTGCCGGCCTTCCTGCTGTACGGCCTGCTGTATGCCGCCGGCGAGCACGGCTCGCACGAGCTGTCGCACGGCACGCCGTTTCGCACCGGCTGGCTGAACACCTTCTTCTTCCAGCTCACCTCCTTCCTGGCGCTACATGAAACCGTGTTCTGGCGCTGGAGCCACGCCCGCCACCACACCGACACCATCATCGTCGGCAACGACCGCGAAATCGCCTTTCCGCGCCCCATTGGCCTGGCCGGGCTGTTTGCCGATTTCTTCTTCCTGAAGTCCGGCAGCATCGAGCTGGCCCGCACCGTGCGCCACGCCTTTGGCAGCGTGAGCAGCGCCACCCGCTCCTTCGTGCCGGCGTCGGAAATCGGCCGCATGATCCGCTCCAGCCAGGTGCACACCCTGATCTTTGCCGCCACCATCGCCGCCTGCGTCTACAGCGGCAGCATCCTGCCGGCGCTGTTCGTGGTGCTGCCGCGCTTCTACGGCTCGCCGCTCACCCAGGTGTTCAACATCACCCAGCACGCCGGCCTGGCCGAGAACGTGCTGGACCACCGCCTGAACACCCGCACCGTAATCTTCAACCCGCTGTTTGCCTTCCTGTACATGAAGATGAACTACCACGTGGAGCACCACATGTTCCCGATGGTGCCGTTCTACAACCTGCCCCGGCTGCACGCGCTGATCCAGGACCAGTGCCCGCCGGCCCACCCCGGCCTGCTGCACGCCTACCGCGAGATCATCCCGGCGCTGTGGCGCCAGCGCAGCGACCCCGGCTACACCATCCCGCGCCAGCTGCCGCCACTGCCGGCCAGCCACAACGTTGCGGCCAACCCTGAAGCCGTCCGCAGCTACGCCTGAACCCAGACAACCGCGCCGGCCAGCGCTGGCGACGCCCACACCGAGGAGCCCCATCATGAGCCAATGGATCAACGCCTGTGATGTCGACGACATCGAGCAGGAAGACGTGCTGCGCTTCGACCATGCCGGCCGCACCTATGCCATCTACCGCGCGCCGGATGACCAGTTCTACGCCACCGCCGGCACCTGCACCCACGAGAAGGTGCACCTGGCCGACGGCCTGGTGATGGACCACATCATCGAGTGCCCCAAGCACAACGGCCGCTTCGACTACCGCAGCGGCAAGGCGCTGGGCGCGCCGGTGTGCGTGAACCTGCAGACCTACCCGGTAAAGCTGGAAGGCGGCCAGGTGTGGATCGCGCTGGCCGACGCCTGAACGGAGCCGCGCCATGCATACCGCCCCCATCATCATCGTCGGCGCCGGCCATGCCGGCGGCCGCGCGGCACTGGCCCTGCGCGAACAGGGTTACGCCGGGCCGCTGCTGCTGATCGGCGACGAGCCGCACCTGCCGTATGAACGTCCGGCGCTGTCCAAGCAACTGCTGCTGGACAGCCAGCCGGCGGACGCCTGCCACATCGGCAGCGCCGAGCAGTACCAGACGCTGGCCATCGAGCGGCTGAGCGCCACCCGTGTCAGCGCCATTGCCCCGGCCAAGCGCCAGATCACCCTGCATGATGGCCGCACGCTGCCCTATCACAAGCTGCTGCTGGCCACCGGTGGCCGTGCGCGCCAGGCCTGCTTGCCGGGTGCCGATCTGGCCGGCGTGCAGCTGCTGCGCACACTGGACGACGCCGCCGCACTGCGGCCACGGCTGCACGCCGGGCAGCGGCTGGTGGTGGTGGGCGGCGGTTTCATCGGCCTGGAAGTGGCCGCCAGCGCGCGGCAGCTGGGCTGCGCGGTGACGGTGCTGGAAGCCGGCGACAGGTTGGCCGCACGCGCGCTGCCGCCGCTGATTTCCGCCAAGCTGCTGGCGCTGCACCGGGCGCGCGGGGTGGAAGTGCGCCTTGGCTGCCAGATCGCGGCCTTTCGCGGCGAAGGCTGCGTCAGCGCGGTAGAGCTGGCTGATGGCCAGCTGCTGGCCTGCGACACGGTGGTAGTGGGTATCGGCATCCAGCCCAACACCGAGCTGGCCGCCGCCGCCGGGCTGGCGGTGGGCAACGGCATCCGCGTCGATACCCGGCTGCGCACCAGCGATGCGCACATCTACGCGGTGGGCGATGCCTGCGAGTTTCCCTGCCCCGTCAGCGGCCAGCCGCAGCGGCTGGAAACCTGGCGCAATGCCGAGGAACAGGGCCGCCACGTGGCGCGCAGCCTGCTGGGCGCCGACGACGACTATGCCGCGCTGCCGTGGTTCTGGTCCGACCAGTTTGACCACAGCCTGCAACTGGCCGGCCAGCTGCAGGCTGCGGCCAACTGTGTGACCCGCCCGCTGCCGGATGATGGCGTGTTGCTGCTCTACCTCGATGCGGCGGAGCGGCTGCAGGGCGCCTGCGGCTGGGGCGCCGGCAACAGCATCGCCCGCGACATCAAGCTGGCGGAGATGCTGATCCGCAGCGGCAAGCCGTTGCCCGCCGCCGCGCTGGCCGACCCGGCCAGCAGTCTGAAATCCCTGCTCAAAGGAGTGGCCAGTGTCTAAGCAGTTGCTGATCTTTCAATCGATGTGGGCGATGGAGCGCATCCATCCCCACGGCCACACCGCCAGCGTGGAGGACAACCTGCAGCAGCTGGCCGCCGCCGGCTTCGACGGCTTTACCGACCACTACTACCAGCGCGCCCACGTGCAGCGGCTGGCGGCCAGCGCCCGCGAACTTGGCCTGCAGGCCGAAGGCCAGGTATTCCCCACCGACATCGACGGCCTGCAACCGGCGCTGGAGCTGGGCAGCGAGTTCGGCTGCCACCACATCACCATCCAGGCCGACCTGCGCCCGCGCACGCTGCGCGAGGCGATCCGCGTGCTGGAAGGCTGGCAGCGGCTGGCGGAGCAGGTGACCTTCCCGGTGCTGGTGGAAACCCACCGCTACCGGCTGACCAACGACCTGCTGTTCACGCTGGACGTGCTGCAGCAGCTGCCCAACCTCAAGCTGCTGGCCGACCTGTCGCACTACGTGGTGGCGCGCGAACTGCCGCTGCCGCCGGCGGCGCTAGACCAGCAACAGATGCACACCATTCTGGATCACAGTTGGGGTTTTCACGGCCGGGTGTCCAACGGCCATCAGGTGCAGGTGCCGCTGCGCTTTGCCCAGCACCAGCCGTGGCTGCAGCAATTCCAGCACTGGTGGCGCTACGGCATGCATAGCTGGCGCGCCCGCGCGGCGGCGGACGATACGCTGTCGTTCACCTGCGAGCTGGGGCCGGCGCCGTATGCCATCACCGGCGCCGACGGGCTGGACATCACCGACCGCTGGCAGGAGTCGCTGCAGCTGAAAGCGATCGTCGAGCAGCTGTGGCAGGAGGTAACCGCACCGGCAGCCGCCATGCCGTAAGCCCGCCCGGGCCGCCGCAGCTTACGGCTGCTGCCCGTCGACCGCCGCTGCGGCCAACCCGGGCTGCCGCCAACGCACGGCGGCGCTTAACAGCGACGCCAGGACGATCAGCGCCAGCGCCACGGCAAAAGTGGTGTGCAACCCGTGCGCCACCAGCGCCGGGCTGGCGGCGCTGCCGCCGCCACTGGCGGCAAATACCGCCCCCATCAACGCCGCACCGCTGATCAGCCCCAGATTGCGCGCCAGATTGAGCATGCCGGACATCACGCCGCGCTGCGCCACATCGAAAGTGGCCATGGCCTGGGTATTGTTGGCGGTCTGGAACAGCGCATAGCCGCCGGTCAGCAGCGCCATCGGCAGCAGATAACCCGCCACGCCGAAGCGCAGCGGCAACAGCGCCAGCAGACTGCAGGCCAGCGCGATGGCCGCCAGCGCCAGCAGCACCATGCGAGCGGCGCCCAGTCGGTCGACCAGCCGTCCGGCCGGCACCCCGCTCAGCGCCGCCACCAGCGGCCCTACCGCCACCACCATGCCCACCGTCCCGGTATCCAGCCCCAGCGCCTGCGCCAGATAGAACGGCCCCACCACCAGCGTGGCCATCAGCACGGTGGACACCAGCAAGCTGCCGAGCAGGCTGCTACGCAACACCGGTTGGCGGAACAAGCGCAGCTGCAGCAATGGCGATGCCACCCGCGCCTCGGTGTACACAAACAGCCCGCCACCCAGCAGCGCCGCCGCCAGCAGCGCCAGGTTGAGGCTGCCGAACTGGCCGCGTCCCAGCGTCAGCGCCAGTGCATAGCCGGCCAGACTGGCAGCCAGCAGCAAGGTGCCGGCAAGATCGAAATCCCGCCATTGCCGCGCCGGCTTGCGGCCAACCCGCGGCAGGTGGCGCCACGCCAGCCACAGCGCCAGCAGCCCCAGCGGCACGTTGAGCAGGAAGATGGCGCGCCAGCCCAGCGCGGCGATCAGCACGCCGCCCAGCGACGGCCCCAGCGCGGTGCCCACCGCCGAGGTGGTGCCCAGCAGCCCCATCACGCTGCCGGTGTTTTCCTTTGGCACCAGCTCGCCGACAAACGCCAGCGTCAGCGCCATCATCACCGCCGCGCCCAAACCCTGCAGCACGCGGGCGGCGATCAGCAGCGGCAGCGACGGCGCCAGCGCGCACAGCAGCGACGCCAGGCTGAACAGCGCGATGCCACCCAGCAACAGCCGGCGGCTGCCAAGCAGATCGCCCAGCCGCCCGACGCTGACAATCAGGCTGGTGATGGCCAGCAGGTAGCCGATCACCACCCACTGCACCTGCTGGAACGATGCCTGCCAGGCCACGGCCAGGGTCGGCAGCGCAATATTGGCGCTGCTGGTGGCCAGCGATGACAGCAACAGCGGCAGCGACAGGCCGAGCAAGGCCAGCCGGGGAGCGGTGGCGGCAACGTTGGCCGCATGCGCGGTAGACGGGGGGTTTGACATGATCTGGCCTTTCCACAAGATGACTGCTGCCAGCATAGGCGGCGGCCTGACATGGCGGAAGACGCATGGTTTGCACTATATCGTTGCGTTTGACGCCAGGTATTGGCTATGCCAAGGTGCCGGCATGGCGCTCCCCGATCTCAATCTGCTGATTACCCTCAACGTGCTGCTGGCCGAAGGCAGCGTCGCGCGCGCGGCGCAACGGCTGCAGCTCAGCCCGTCGGCGATGAGCCGGGCGCTGGCGCGGCTGCGCGAAGTCACCGGCGACCCGCTGCTGGTACGCGCCGGCCGTGGTCTGGTGCCAACGCCGCGGGCGCTGGAACTGCGCGAGCAGGTAAGCCAGCTGGTGCAGGGCGCGGAAACGGTGCTGCGTCCGGCGCAGACGCCGGATCTGGCGCGGCTGGAGCGCACCTTCACCCTGCGCAGCAGCGAGGGATTTGTGGAGAACTTCGGCGCCGCACTACTGGCGCGCGTGCGCCAGCAGGCACCCGCGGTGCGGCTGCATTTTCTGCCCAAGCAGGACAAGGACAGCGCGCCGCTGCGCGATGGCAGCGTCGACCTGGATACCGGCGTGGTGGACGCGGCCACCAGCCCGGAGCTGCACGTGCAGACGCTGTTTCACGACCGCTTCATCGGCGTGGTGCGTCACGGGCATCCGTTAAGCCACGGCGAGATCACGCTGGCGCAGTTTGCCGCCGGCCAGCACATTGCCATCTCGCGCCGCGGCGTGGTGACCGGGCTGCTGGATAGCGCGTTGCAGCCGTTCGGGCTGACGCGCGACATCGTCACCATCGTCGGCGGCTTTGCCACCGCGCTGACACTGGCGCGCGACAGCGACCTGATCGCCTGTGTGCCGGAGCAGCACACCGGCAATCTGCGCGCCGGCATGCACAGTTTTACGCTGCCGTTTCCGGCGCCGCAGATCACGGTATCGCTGCTGTGGCACCCGCGGCTGCACGCCGACCCGGCGCACCGCTGGCTGCGCGGCTGCGTGCGCGAGGTATGCACCGCGCTGCGCAGTGCGTCACCGGCGTAACCCTGCCGGCGAGCATATGTAAATCACTTATTGAGATTGCATCGCAGCGGCCATTCCCCTAGCTTGCGCAGTCTCTGTCATCACTGCCCTCGCCTGTCATGTCTACCGCTACCGCCACCCACACGCTCGCCCAGCCTTTTACCCCCACCCGCAGCGACGACGCGCTGCCCGCCAGCGCCGATGTGGTGATCATTGGCGGCGGTGTCATCGGCATCAGCGCGGCGCTGGAACTGGTCACCCACGGCCTGCGCGTAGCGGTGCTGGAAAAAGGACTGATCGCCGCCGAGCAATCCAGCCGCAACTGGGGCTGGGTGCGCCAGCAAGGGCGCGACCGGCGCGAGCTGCCGCTGATCGTGCACAGCCTGGCGCGCTGGGAGCAACTGCAGCACAGCCTGGACACCGATCTGGGCTTTCGCCGCAGCGGCTTGATCAGCCTGACCCGCGACGCCAGGGAACTGGCGCGCTGGCAGCGCTGGGCCGTCAATGGCCGCGCCGCCGGCATCCAGGTTGACGAGCTGGATGCGGCGCAGGCAGCAGCACTGCTGCCGTCCGGCGCGGCACCGTGGCTGGGCGGCATTGCCACCCCCACCGATGCGCGGGCCGAACCCGGCGTGGCGGTGCCGGCACTGGCCGCCGCCGCGCGCCAGGCCGGGGTCAGCCTGCATCAGCACACCGCGGCGCGGGCGCTGCTGCTGGAGGATGGCAAGGTTGGCGGCGTAATCACCGAACACGGCAGCATCCGCGCCCCCGCCGTGCTGCTGGCGGCCGGCGCCTGGTCGTCGCTGTTTCTGCGCCAGCACGGCGTACGGCTGCCGCAGCTGAACGTGCGCGCCACCGTGGCGCGTACCAGCGCCAGTGCCGCCATCATCCCCGGCACCTTCTGCTCCAGCGATTTCTGCCTGCGCCGCCGGCAGGACGAAGGCTTTACCCTGACGCTGCGCGAAGACGAGATTTTCGATGTGGTGCCGGACGGGCTGCGCTTCCTGCGCGACTTCGCCCCGCTGCTGTGGCGCAACTGGCGCCATATCAAGCTGCATTTTGGCCTGCGGCATTTTGTGCAGCACTGGCGGCAGCACCGCAGCCGCCGCGCCGACCAGGTGTCGGTGTTCGAAACCGAGCGTATCTACGATCCGGCGCCCGATCTGGGCGTCGCGCGGCGCGCCCTGCAGCGGCTGAAACAGGGCCGCGCCACGTTGGCCGACACCACGTTGGCCGGCGCCTGGGCCGGGCGCATCGACCTGACCCCGGATCTGATTCCGGTCATCTCGCCAGTGGAGCAGCTGCCGGGGCTGGTGCTGGCCACCGGCTTCAGCGCCCATGGCTTCGGCATTGGCCCCGGTGCCGGACGGCTGGCGGCCGACCTGCTGCGCGGCGCCACGCCTGTGGTCGACCCGGCGCCGTTCCGTCTGTCCCGCTTCAGCGACGGCTCACCGCTATTCATCGACCCGGATGTGATCTGAGCGCGGTCAAGGTTGGCCGCAAGCCATGCCCCTAGCGCCGCCGCTGCCACACGCGGTGCAGCAGCTTGCCGGCAATCAGCAGCAGCACCACCGCCAGCAGCGCCGCCTCTTCGTAGCGCTTGAGATCGGCAAACAGCCATTGCAGCGATTGGCCAAACAGGAAACCGATGCCGGCGATCAGCGGCGCCCAGATCGCCGCCCCCAGCAGGTTGAAGCAGACAAAGCGCCAGGCCGGCACCCGGCTCATGCCGATCACGATGGGGCCGATCACCCGCAAGCCGTACATGAAGCGCACGCCGACAATCACCCCGGCGTCGTAGCGCAGCAGCAGGCGGTTGACCTGTTCGGCACGCTGCTCGCCGGCAGGCAGGCGCCGCAGCAGCGCAGTGTTGTAACGGCGGCCCAGCCAGAAGAACAGCTGGTCGCCCAGCGTGCCGCCGCACAGCGCCAGCAACACCACCAGCGGCCAGGACAGATAGCCCTGGTGCGCGGCAAAACCGGCCAGCAACAGGATGCTTTCGCCTTCCAGTAGCGTGCCGCAAAAAACAGCCAGGTAGCCATAGTCGGCAAGCAGTTGCGCGAGTGTCATGAACATTCCCGATGGTAAAGGCACTTGCAGCGGATTCCGCTTCGAGTGTACAAGCTTGCTGCAAAAACCCGGCAGCCGCTGCGACCAACCCAGGCAGCGGCAACCGCCATGCCCGGCCGTGAAGCGCCACCGCGCCGCCTGCGCCAGACGTCCACCCGGCAGCGGCGCAAAACCGGCCAGCCCAGCGCGCTACCCGCGCGGCAGCGGCTTGCCGGCCACTACGAGCAAACGCTTTATGTCACGACTGATCCGCGCCCTGTGCCTGCTGCTGTGCAGCCCGGCGGTACTGGCCAGCCAGACCATCAATCTGGCCACCACCGATTATCCGCCCTACTTCTCGCTGGCGTTGCCGAACGATGGCGTGGTGGCCGCCATTACCCGCGCAGCGCTGGCCAAGCGCGGCTACAGCCTGCAACTGCATTACCGTCCGTGGGCACGGCTGATGGCCGAGGTACATAGCGGCCAGTTCGATGGCGTGATGGCGGTGTGGTACCAGGCCGAACGCGCCGACTACCTGCGCTACAGCGCACCGCTGGTCAACACCGTGATCGGCTTTTACGCGCGGCACGACAAGCCGCTGGCGGTCGCCAAGCTGGCGGCGCTCAAGCCCTATGTCATCGGCGTGGTACGCGACTACAAGAACCCGGATGCCTTCGACGCCGCCAGGCTGCAGGTGGAGCCGGCCAACGACGACCTGACCAATCTGAAAAAACTGGCCGCCGGCCGGCTGGATCTGGTGCTGATCGACAAGATGCTGGCCAGCTCGCTGCTGCCGGCGCTGACCAGCGCCCAGGTTGCCAAAATCCACTGGCAGGAGCCGCCGGTCGCGGTGATGCCGCTGTATGTCGGCTTTGCCCGGGCCAAACCGGACAACGCCCGGCTGACCGCCGAGTTCAACCGCGGGCTGCAGGCGCTGCACAAGAGCGGCGAGTTTGCCAAGCTGCTGCAGCAATACCAGCTGCCGCAATAAGGCCCGCGTCCGCCACCAAAGGTTGGCCGCACGTGCTGGCTGCGGCCAACCTTTGCCGCCGCCGCGGCGGCGCCTTGTCTAGCCGCCCAGCCCGAACGGGTCGTCGATACTGTGGCTGGGCTGGGTAAACCAGCGCGGCCCGCTGTCGCTCATGTAGAAGTGATCTTCCAGCCGCACGCCAAATTCGCCCGGCACGCAGATCATCGGCTCATTGCTGAAGCACATGCCGGCAGCCAGCGGGGTTTCATCGCTGCTGACCAGGTACGGCCACTCGTGGATATCCAGCCCGATGCCATGCCCGGTGCGGTGCGGCAGACCGGGCAAGGCATAGCCGGGGCCAAAGCCGTCTGCTTCCAGCTGCCGCCGCGCCGCGCGGTCCACCTCGCCGCAAGCGGTGCCAATCTGCGCCGCGGCGAACGCCGCCGCCTGGGCTGCTTTTTCCGCATTCCACACCTGCCGCTGCCGCGCGCTGGGCGTGCCGAACACATAGCTGCGGGTGATGTCGGAAAGATAACCGTGCAGCGCGCAGCCGGTATCGATCAGCACCATGTCGCCATCCTTGAGCGTCTGCGCATGCCGCACGCCGTGCGGGTAGGCAGTGGCCTCGCCGAACAGCACGATGCAGAAGGTGGAACCGCTGGCCCCCACCTTGCGGTGCGCCTGCTGGATGAAGGCCTGCACCTCGGTGGTGGTGATGCCGGCGTACAGCGTGCTGGCCACTGCCTGCTGCACCGCCAGCGTCATCTGCTTGGCGCGCTGCATCAGCGCCAGCTCGGCTGCCGACTTGTGCATGCGGCACCAGGCGGTAATCACCCGCGCATCCTGCAGGCTGAGCTGGCGGCAGTGCTGCTGCAGGCCGGCGACCACGAAATACGGCGTGCTCTCGTCCAGTGCCAACACGCTGCCCGCCTGCGCCGGCAGCATGCCGTGCAGCACCTCGGCCAGCAGCTGGTACGGGCTTTCGTCCTCGTGCCAGCTATGCACCGGCCCTTGCAGCAGCATGAAATCGTGGATGGTGCCCAGCTCGAACCACGGCGCAATGAACTGCACCTCGCCACGGCTGGGCAGGATGGCGCCCACCAGCCGTTCGCTCGGCCGCCACTGCAGGCCGGTAAAGTAAGTCAGGCTGCTGCCGGCATGCAGGTACATGGCATCGATGCCCAGCGCCTGCATGCGCTGCTGGGCGCGGGCAATGCGCTGGCGGTACTCGTCCAGCGCGATCGGCTCTGCACCTGCGGTCATGTCATGCAAGCCTGCCAGCGCTTGCGCCTGTGTTTGTCCACCGACTCCGATTGTCATCGCCACTCCAGTCGAATACTGCGCACTGGCGCGCTGCGGCCAACCTTGTTGCGGCCCGCCGCCCTGCCCGCCAGCAAAAATGGCCGCACCGCGCCGCACAGGCGGGGCGCAAGCCTCATCTCCGGATCATAACTGTACCGCCGTCGACTCCGGCGCGCAGGCTGGCAAACGCCTCGTCCACGCCCAGCACGGTACCGGCGCTGGCGGCATCGTAGCCTGCCAGCTGGCCCACCGCGTCGCGGAACGCCGTGCTTTGCAATGCGGCCAACATGCGCTGCAGTGTCGGGTGCTGCAGCATGTCGCGGTGCAGCAAGAAAAAGTAGCGCTCGTTCTGCTGCGGCAGGAAATCCAGGTCGAAGCGCCGGGCCGCGGTTTCGATGCCCAGCCCGACATCGGCCATGCCGCTGGCGATAAAGGCCGCCACCGCGGCATGGGTCAGCTCCGCCTGTTCGTAACCGTGTACCTGCTGCGGCGCCACGCCGGCCTTCTGCAGCAGCTTGTCCAGCAGCAGCCGCGTGCCGGAGCCGGGCTGGCGGTTGACGAAGCGCACCTCCGGCCGTGCCAGATCGGCGATGTCGTAAACCTTGCGCGGATTGCCGCGCGCCAGCATCAGCCCCTGGCGCCGGGTCACGATATGGATTACGCAATGCTTGTGCGGGTCCAGGTGGGCGGCGTAGCTGGCGACGATGGCCGGCTCGAACTCGCCCAGCGGCACGTGAAAGCCGGCCAGATCGCATTCGCCGGCCTGCAGCGCCGCCACCGCGTCCTGGCTGCTGCGGTACTTGAGGTCGATGGCCATGCCGGCCTCGCTCAGCGTGCGCATCAGTTTTTCCACCGCAAAACCGTGGCTGGCATGCAGCCGCAGCGGCGCGCCCACCGCCTGCAGCGCCAGCCGCAGCTCGGACTCGATCTCCGACGCCAGCGTTTCCAGCAACGGGCCGATGCGCGCCTTGATGCGGTGATTGGCCCACACCAGCCGCTCGCCCAGCGGGGTAAGCCGTGCGCCGCGACCGCGCGCCATGGTCACCAGCGGCACGCCCAGCAGCTGCTGCGCCTGCTGCACCAGCCCCCAGGCATGGCGGTATGAGGTATCGCACGCCTTGGCCGCCGTCAGCAGGCTGCCGTGGGCATGCACCGCGGTCAGCAGCTCGATCAGCCGGAACGGAATCTGCTCGCCGGCATCGCCCGCCACGCCCCACACCAGCTGGCTGTGTACCCGCAGCTGCGACGCCATATTATGTTTTGGCTGCATATTTATCCGGTCATTCGATTCATATTGAAAACTCGCGCATAAGCTAGCACTCTGCACAAAACCGTGGCGGATATTATGCTTAGCAGTACATATGGCTGTCGCGTGTTCTCGACCATTTGGCGTCGGATAAAGACACATCGCCCTGTGACTTCGGCGCGACAATCGTGTCAATCCACAATGACATGCCCGCACGGCAGACGCTCAACAGAGGAGCCACCATGACCACGCAACAAGACCTGGCGCGCACGCAAGTCCACGCCATCCTCCAGGCGCACCAACAGCAAGCCGGCGCCTTGTTGCCGATCCTGCACGCGGTGCAGGACACGCTGGGCTACATCCCGGACTGGGCGGTGGCCGACATCGCCCTGGCGCAGAGCCAGAGCCGTGCCGAAGTGCACGGCGTTATCACCTTCTACCACCACTTTCGCACCAGCCCGCCGGCTGCCCATACGCTGCAGATCTGCCAGGCCGAGGCCTGTCAGGCGCGCGGCAGCCGCGAGCTGACCGCGCACGCGGAACAGGTGTTGGGCTGTAGCCTGCACGGCCGTAGCGCCGATCAAAGCATCGGGCTCGAGCCGGTGTACTGCCTGGGCCTGTGCTCCACCGGCCCGAACATCCAGTTGAACGACAAGATGGTCTCGCGCGTCGACGCCGCCAAGCTCGACCGCCTCCTGGCCAACGTGAAGGAGGCACAATGAGCATCCGCCTGTTTGTCCCGAGAGATTCCGCCGCCCTCGCCCTGGGCGCCGACGACACCGCCGCCGCCCTCGCCGCCGAAGCAGCGCGCCGCGGTGTCGACATCGAGCTGGTGCGCAACGGCTCGCGCGGCCTGTTCTGGCTCGAACCGCTGGTCGAGGTAGAGACCGCGCAAGGCCGCGTCGCCTACGGCCCGGTCGAGGCCGACGACGTGGCGGCGCTGTTCGACGCGCTGATCCACGGCGCGGAACACCCGCTCGGCCACGGCCTGACCGAGGACATCCCCTATCTGAAGAAGCAGGAACGCCTGACCTTCGCCCGTGTCGGCATCACCGACCCGCTGTCGCTGGCCGACTATCAGGCGCATGAAGGCTTTGCCGGTCTCAAGCGCGCGCTGAGCATGGATGGCGCGGCGATCGTGCAGGAAGTGCTCGACTCCGGCCTGCGCGGCCGTGGCGGCGCGGCGTTCCCGACCGGCATCAAGTGGCGCACCGTGGCGCAGGCCGAAGCCCAGCAGAAGTACGTGGTGTGCAACGCCGACGAGGGCGACTCCGGCACCTATTCCGACCGGATGGTGATGGAAGACGACCCGTTCATGCTGATCGAGGGCATGACCATCGCCGGCCTCGCCGTGGGCGCGACCCAGGGCTACATCTACGTGCGCTCCGAGTACCCGCATTCGTTCGACGTGCTGAACCAGGCGATCAGGTTGGCCGAAGACGCCGGCTTCCTCGGCGAGAACATCCTCGCTTCCGGCAAGCGCTTCAAGCTCGACGTGCGCAAGGCCGCCGGCGCCTACGTCTGCGGCGAAGAAACCGCGATGCTGGAGAGCCTCGAGGGCAAGCGCGGCGTGGTGCGCGCCAAGCCGCCGCTGCCGGCGCTCTCCGGCTTGTTCGGCCAACCTACCGTGA